>CP126122.1:1398613-1720420 GCA_030123565.1 Nitrospira sp.
TCGGCCTCAGCATCACCTGGGACGAATGGACCGAGACGTTCACGCAAGTGCTGGAGCGGACCACCTGTGCCGTGGCTCCTTCCTCCCACCGCGGGGTCCAGGTGTTGGATGCGATGGCGGCGCGTGGATTGGGGTTCCGCGCGCTCTTCGTCATAGGAATGAACGAAAAGCTGTTTCCCCGCTTCATCCATGAGGACGGGTTTCTCCGGGACCGGCACCGGCTGGTGCTCAGCGAGACCTTGGGATACAAAATCGATCAAAAACTTCAGGCCTATGGCGAGGAAGCGCTGTTGTTCGAATTGTTGCGGTCGTCGGCCGGGGAACGTCTGTATCTTTCCTATCAACGGGCGGATGATGCAGGCCGTCCGCTCACCCCCTCCACCTATCTGGATAGGGCCGGATGGCAGTCCCATGCGGCAGGTCCTGAAGCAGCGTTTGCCCTGCCTCGCCGATGGCTGGACCGGACTGCTCTCTCATTGTTTGCGCCGCCGCTGTTGACGCGGGAGGAACTCACCGTGAGTCTGGTGCTGCAGGGGCGAGACGTATCCTCTCTCTTAGACTCCGTCGGACGAGATGGGCTCCTGTTTTCCCATGGCCTGGAGGCGCAAAGCTCGATCGAAAGCCAGCAGGCAGCGTTAAACGCCTATGACGGTATACTCGATGATTCGAACGCCCACTGGTCCGCGGTCAGCCGGCGCGGCTTCTCGCCGACGGCGTTGGAAACCTACGCACGCTGTCCCTTTCAATATTTTTCTGCACAGGTCCTCGCTCTGAAATCCCTGCGCCTGGCCCCATCCATGGAACTGTCGCCTCCTGCGATGGGGCAGCTATGCCACGACGCCTTGCGCCTCTGTTACCGTCTCCTCATTGAACAGGGCTGGCCGACGGCGACACTTTCTTTGAACGTCATCGTCGAAGAGGCGAGCCGCGCCGTCGCACAGGCCTTCGCCGCCTATGCGACGACTCACGGCACCGGCTATCACCTGACTTGGCAGTTGGCGCAACAACTGGTGGGACGGGTGGTGGAAGCCACGGTTGTGTCCGACCGTGAGGAAGCATCGGCCTCTGGATTCCTTCCGGTCGACTTTGAAATCGATGCCCTGGGAACCTTGCCGCAAGGGCCCGGTCTGGAAGCTGTTCCTCTTCGCGGCAGATGGGATCGCGTCGATCGGCATCCTGATTCAGGCGCCCTGCGCGTCGTCGATTATAAGTATCGAGCCAACAACTGCGTCGAACCAAAGGAACGAAATCTCCTGCAGGCCGCCGTACGGGGGAAACGTTTGCAACCGGCGCTCTATGTTTTGATGGCGGCGGCTGCTCCCTCCGGTGAATCGCCGGGACTTCTTCCTGAACGGGTGGACTTCCTCTATCTGTTGCCACAGGGCTCTCCGAGCGTCGAGCGCGCGTCGTTCTTTGCCTCGGCTTGGCAAGGGCCATCCGGTCCGATGCTGAGCAACACGTTGCGCCTGCTGGTCGAGGGGGTGCGTACGGGACAACATGTGATCCTGCCCGATGCCCACTGCGACCATTGCGAGTTTTCGACTGCCTGTCGCCGTACCCATCAGCCCAGCTGGTGGAGGGCCTACCGCTCGCCCCGAGCCGGAGAATTGCGACGTATGCGGTTGTTGAAGGAAGCGCGTGGCTGAATCGACGCAGATACCGGACCAGGCGGCGAGAGTCGCAGCCGGCACGACCTTCGACCGCAATGTGGTGGTGATCGCCGGTGCTGGAACCGGGAAAACAACCCTCCTGGTGAACCGGTTACTGTACCTCCTCATGCGCCGGCCCGACCCGCTCGAGTTGTCCCAAATCGTCGCCTTGACCTTCACCAACAAAGCCGCCACAGAAATGAAACAACGTTTGCGGGAGCGGTTGCGCACGTTGGTGAGTACGGAAGGCCGCGAGAGTCAGACGGGCGGCGGGACGGTCTCCATCGCCGAGCTTCGCACGCGCTACGGTTGGACGACCGACGAGATCGTGGCCAGGGCCGAGGCGGCCCTTCGCGACATCGAGAAGGCGCAGATCGGCACGCTCCACAGTTTCGCCGCGCATCTGTTGCGACTGTATCCCATCGAAGCAGGCGTCGCGCCGACGTTTCAAACGGACGAAGATGGGTCACGTTTCAAGGAACATTTCACCGACCAGTGGAACCTCTGGCTGGACCGTGAGTTGGGACCGGCGGGCTGTGACCATGGGCGCTGGAGGCTGTTGTTGGAAACGTTCCGTCTCGACGAATTGCGCGAGTTGGCCTACAGCCTGCACAGCGATTTGATCGATCTGGATGGGTTGACGGAACAGGTGGGTGAGACGAGGCTCGGTCCAGCCATGCGAGAGTGGCTCGTTGACAGGCTGAAGCAAGCCGACGACCTGCTGGCGCGGTATGACCGCCCGAAGCGAAGAAAAATAGAGCAGATGCTCGTCGCAGTCGGGGAACTGTACGGCATTCTGCTTTCTCACGGACTGGAAGGCCTGCGGACCCTTTCTTCCGAGACACAAGAATTGTTGGCGAAGGATCTCGGAGCGGCGCCCACCGACTGGACGGACGAGGACTTCGCATCGGTCGAGGCGCTCCAGCGGATCGCGAAGCGGTTGTTCATCGTCGATCATGAATTGCTGCAGAGACTCTTAGCCGTCCTCTCTCCATTCGTACAGGCGGTGCGGAAGTCTTTTCTGGACTCCGGCCGGCTGACGTTCGACGGATTGCTGGCCAAGGCCAGAACGCTCCTTCGCGACCACTCAGCGATTCGAGAACAGTTGAAGCGGGACTATCACGCGCTGCTCGTCGATGAGTTTCAGGATACGGATCCCGTGCAATACGAGATTGTGCTCTACCTGGCCGAACGGCTTGGACAACAGGCCGCGTCCTGGCGAGAGGCGGAACTCGAACCGGGAAAACTGTTCATCGTCGGCGACCCCAAACAATCGATCTACGCCTTTCGCCGCGCCGATATCGAAGCCTTCGACCATGTCGTCGAGCGGCTGGAGCGGAGCGGTGCGCTGCGTTGTGAACTGGCGACCAATTTTCGGAGCCATGCGGAGGTACTTCAGGTGGTGAACGGTATATTCAACAGGCTGCTGGTGGCACAACCAGCCGTACAGCCGCCGAATGTACCGCTCACCGTGCAGCCAAATCGATCGAGTCCATACCGCAATCCCGGTGTCGAACTCCGGTTGGTGACGTCGGAGGAAGACGACGAGTTGGACTCCGCCGCCGCGACCAGGGTGGAGGCGGAACAGATCGCCCTCTTGATCGCCAGGCTGTTGCAGCCGGGCCAGGCGGGGGAGACGGCCGCAGGATCGGAGACCTGGTTGCGCCCCGGCCACATCGCGCTCCTGTTTCGAAAACTGACCCAAGCCGAGTCGTACCTGGAGGCGCTCCGTCGGCAGGGTATCCATTTCACCGTCGACGGTGAAAAACATTTCTATCGTCGACAGGAAGTCATCGACCTCGTGAACATTCTGCGGTGCGTCGACAATCCTCACGACAGCATCGCGCTGGTCGGTCTGCTCCGGTCGTCCCTGGGAGGCCTGCCGGACTCTGCCCTGGTCGACTTGCAGGAATTGCAGGCATTGGACTACCGACGGATCGATCGGCTCGCAGCCTGGTCCAGTCCGCACGCCGAGCCGCTCCGGCACCTATACGGCGTCCTCTCGCATCTGCATGAGCTGGCGCCTCGCTGTCCGTTGCCTGAAGCAGTGGATCTCATCTTTGAACGGCTGCCGGTGCTCGAACTTGCGGCCGCCTCTCTGCATGGAGAGCAGGCGGTCGCGAATCTGTCCAAGGTTCGCCGAATGGCTGCGGATTTGGCAGATCGCCCCGGTTTGACGTTGAACTGGTTCGTTGAATTGATGGTGGCGCGGCTTGCCGAGCAACCGGAGGAAGCGGAGAGCGCGCTGGCGGAGGATACGCTCGACGCGGTGCGGATCTTGACCATCCACAAGGCGAAGGGGTTGGAGTTTCCGCTGGTGATTCTTGCTGGGTTGCACCATGGAGACGGGGCCGCACGAGGTCCCGCTCGCCCGCTTATTTGGCATGATTGGTCGACGGGGGTACAGGGGCTCGATCTGGGCGATCGTTGCAGCCTGGGCGCAGTGCTCGTCGCGGAGAAAGCGCGTCAGCGTGAACAGGCGGAACGTCGCCGGCTGTTTTATGTCGGGATGACGCGCGCGCGTGAATGTCTGGTGTTATCCGGAGCTGTACCCAAGCGGCGGGCACGCGGCGCGCTTCTGGAGTTGTTGGAGCAGGCCACAGGGGTGGAACTCGGCCGTCCTGATCAGCCGGACATTCCGGTCGGCAAGGTCTGCTTGCGCCAAACCGTTTTTCAAGGTGACGATCGTCCGCCCTCCAGGCAACGATCGCGGCCGGCGGTCTTGGAAGAGGAGGGGGGAGACGTTCTGTCCGACCTCTGGCGCAGACGTGATCATGAATGGCAGGCTCAACGGTCGGTGCCGCTGTCGGTCTCCCCATCGGACTTTATCCAGAAGCCGGCACCGGTTGTCGAGCGCGAACCGGATCAGACGAAGCATTCCGGTCTGGGGAAGGTCGTGGGGACGGCAGTCCACCGGCTGTTGCAATATTGGGATTTCAGCGCCGATGCGGAGGCGCAGTTGGTTCGGGTGAATCGAGCTTCCTTGGCTTTCGATGCCCAGGTGGACGAGGGGGCGCAGGAGGCCATTGCCGAGGAAGTGCGGGACGTCCTCCGCACCTTTGTGCTGTCTCCTCCGTACGATCGGTTGCGCCGGGCCACGGTGGTCGGCCGCGAAGTGCCCTTTCTCATGCCGTGGAACGAGGGTCGGCAGGTTCTTGAAGGGGCCATCGACCTCCTCTATCGCCTCGACGGCGAGCTCTGGATTGCCGACTACAAGACGGATATGATCCCTCTCGACCAGGTCGAGGCCAGGGCGGAAACCTACCGAGAGCAGGCGCGGCTCTATCAGGCGGCGGTTGCCCAGTCGTTGGGTCAGCCGGTTGCGGGCTTCGAATTCATTTTCGTGCGGATGGCTGTGGCGGTCAGGCTCTGAACGGAAGGAGGGTGGGATGAGGTCACTCGTGTGGGCTGTAATGATGCTGCTGGTTTTCGTCGGTTGTGCCGGCCGGCAAAAGGCGGAGGTGCGGACGCTCCATGCGCCGGTCGGAACCAGCGCCGTCGTGAGTCAACAGTTGGAACATGGCAATCAGCTGTTCGCGCAACAGGATTGGGCAGGGGCCAGGCAGGTCTATCTCGAGACGATTCAGGCCGATCCGACGGTGGCGGAAGCGCATTACAACCTGGCGTTGGCGCTGGAGCGGTTGGGAGACAAAGCCGAAGCGCGGAAACACTATGTTGCGGCGGCCAACCTGGCACCAGGGAACAGGATCATCTGGGACGCCCCGCCGCTTCGGAAGTACGACAGCGAACTCGGGTTGGGAAAAAAGTCCTTCATGGACCCAGATCCCCGATAACCGCCGGACTCATCCAATTCCAGGATCAGCGCAGAGGGGCAGGCCGAGAGTCTACCGAGGTCTGACTCTTCCGTTGGTAGGCAATCGCCAGAATGATCGCCCCCCCTACGATCATGGGAAGGCTGAGCAGTTGCCCCATGGAGATCGTGCTGAAGATGAAGCCGATCTGCGCATCCGGCTCGCGAAAGAACTCCACTACGATCCGGCAGAGACCGTACCCCATCAGGAAGCTTCCGAAGACGGTTCCAGGCGGCGGAAGGCGACGGGTGATCAGCCACAGTACTGTAAACAGCAAGAGTCCTTCCAGCAAGGCTTCGTAGAGTTGAGAGGGATGCCGGCAGGCTGGTCCGCCGGCCGGGAAGACCATGCACCAATCGACGTCGGTCGGGCGCCCGTAGAGTTCGCCGTTGATAAAGTTGCCGATTCGCCCCAGTCCGAGACCAACCGGGGTCACACCGGCTGCCAGGTCGGCGATGGTGAGGACCGTCATGCCTTGGCGTTTTGCGAAGAGCACCAACGCCAGGATGGTGCCGATCAGACCCCCGTGGAAGGACATCCCTCCTTCCCACACCGCGAAGACCTTGAGCGGATTGTCCAGGTAGTAGGCGAGGTTGTAGAAGAGGACATAGCCGATCCTGCCGCCGGCAAAGACCCCGACCGCCGCATAGACGATCATGTCGTAGACCTGGTCCCTGTTCATCGGCAGTTTCTGCGCCTTCGCCCGCGCTGCGATGATGAAGTAGGCCAGGGTGAGGCCGATGAGATACATCAACCCATACCATCGGAACTGCAAGGGCCCCAGCCGCAGGAAGACCGGATCGATATCGGGATAGGGAATGGCGCGATACCAGGACGACATAGGTGGACTCCACATAGTTTCGCGATCTTATGTGAGCGCGACCAGCATTGCAAGGTAAGCTGCGAATCGGCGCCGGATAAGGCCTGAGGTCCGGTTCGAAGATTTTTCCTGGCAAGGTCTGTCGCTTTTCTGAAACGGTTGTCTCCTTCCGCTGTTCACAAAACAGCACCCTTTATGAGAGCACTCTAATCCATCGGCTGGTGAGATGCGGATTACCTGTTGAATCGGTATCCCCGGCCGCTGGCATGGTTGATGCTGTACTCCTCGGTAGCTCTCGCCGGAGTCAGTGAACCGTAAACCTGGTTACACCAAAAGGGAGGAGTCACGATGTCTACCAAGGGGCGTGAGGCGGTAAAGATTGCAGCGATCATCGGGGGAGGAGCGGTGGTAGGGGCGGCGCTGGGATTACTCCTGGCTCCGCAAACCGGTGCGGAAACGAGGCGGGATGTCGCGCGTTATGCCAAGCGGGCTCAGCTTCAGGCCACACGCTTCAGCCGGTCGGTGAAGAGCGGCATGTCGACTATGGTGGAGCGAAGCAAGGCATTGGTGAAGAAGGATGACCATAAAGCAGCCGCGTAAGTCTTGTTCGGTTGTTTCGACAGAGTCTCGATAGGTGGGCACTGCAACGGCCTGTCTCGCAAGGGACAGGCCGTTTGCATTTGGGGAGAGGGGAATGGAGGATCGGAGCAGCTTGACCCCTCGGGACCCCGATGTTAGATTTCGCCGCGACGGTTTTCTTTCAGCGGGAGTGGCGGAATCGGCAGACGCCCAGGACTTAAAATCCTGTACTGTAAAAGGTGTGCGGGTTCAAGTCCCGCCTCCCGCACCAAAACGCTGGGCTTTAAAATCCCTCGGGCCCACAAGGCCCTCCCGGTTCGATTCCAGTCTCCGGCACCACCAGGAAGAATGACTCATCCGTAAGTGTTTCATCTGAGTATAGTCAGCTGTCTGATATACTTGCAACAGTTCACCGAATGACGGGCATTCCATCTCTCCGCCGATCGGCGGCAATAGAGAACTCGCACACCCTTCCGTGAGTCCGTCGCGCTCGAGCCGTGGGCCCCTTGCAGGAGATCTAAGAATGGCGCGCCGCATCGCAGGCACAGCTTCCCGGGAGCAGGGATCCTCGGGACAGAAGGAGGAAGAAGCAGTGTCGTCATCAGCGGTTCCGGTTTCTGCTCCGGTCACGTCAAACAGCACGTCGGCGCTCGTTTGTCCGGTCGACAAATGCGGAGGCAGGCTGAGCGGTGAGGGTTCAGGCTACGATGCCGACAGCGGGTTGGAACAACTCGTCTGTACGGCCTGCGGGCATTGCGGGTATCGATCCCGTGAAGGGGTGATTCTGCTGTTTCGGGGAGGCTATGAATACAAGTTCAGCTATGGTCCGTCGCTGCAGACGATCACGGTGCTGTTGAGCTCCGCCTCGGTGAACCTGTGGGGTACTCACGGGGTGCATCAGGACCAGCTTGCGAAGCTCGCCGCAGAGTGGTCCCTGTTATGTGGGAGAAAGAATCAGCCGGTGCATTTAGGTATTCCGGCGGAGGAATTTGCCGACTTCTATCTGTACTTCTGTAGGCAGTAATGCGCGGTTTGGGCAACCGTCTTGCCAGGGCGTCCTTCCCTTCGAATCCTTCTCCATTGCCGGCCACTCCGTGGACCCTCGCCGCTCGATCGCATTACCATTTGCCCAGCCAATTTCTGCAGCCCGCATAGTAGGAAGCGATCGCCACGGCCAAGATGAAGAGAATCTGCATGACGTGCTGGACGAGCACGCTCGGCTCGATGGTTCGGATGACGAAGAGCACGCCTGCCGCGACCAATGTCACGATGAACGTGGTGCGTTTGGGGCAGAGGCTGCCGTCTCGTTTGCTCTGCGCCGCCAGCGCAATCCAGACACAAGCCCAGCCGATCGCTCCGACGACGAGCGCGGCGGCCAGATCCGTCAGGCCGACCATGAGGCTGCTCAATCCCAGTTCGGCCTTGGGACGGCGCGGTAACTCGATGCGGATGCGATAGAGTTCTCCGACGGAGAGGGCCAGCCAGATCAGCAGGATGCCCAACAGGAAACTACCCCGCCCCATTTCTTCCGAGAACAGCCGTCGGCGTTTAGGAACCTGCGCGGCAGTCTTGAACGAAAGGCCCTGAAAGTGCGGCGTAAAATCGTACCCGCATTCGCAGAACTGGACGGTGTCGGGGTTGCTCAGCAGGCAACGGGGACATTCAAGCGGCATCGATCGGCTCTTTTCACCGCGACAGGCATGGTAGAATCGCGCCCCTCGTACGTTTCAAGAGGCGGTTGTGAATTGGAGGACGATATGGCTCTCCCTGGTCGGTCGTATCTGTTTGCGGTTCTGGGCGCAATGTTCGCCGCCACATCTGTGGCGGCCGGCGCCTTCGGCGCGCACGCACTGAAATCGCTTCTGGATCCACCCATGCTTGCGGTCTACGAGACGGCGGCGCGTTACCAAATGTACCATGCAGTCGGCCTGTTTGTCGTAGCCTGGTTGTTGCGTGAAACCAGGAGTTCGTCGGCCGTAAAGGCCGGCTGGTTATTCTGCACCGGGATTCTGCTCTTCAGCGGCAGTCTGTACGTCGTGGCGCTGGCCGAAATCAAATGGATGGGCGCCCTGACGCCGTTGGGAGGCGTCTCATTCATTGCCGGTTGGTCCTGCGTGGCCTGGGCCGCGTGGCGTGCTTGGCGCGATCAGTGATGGCGGCGCGCTCCGGTTGCCGGTTTTTCTCCCTTCCCTGGAAAACAGGATGCGGTGCGCTTGCCGGTGATGGATCCCCAGCCGCCGGCCGTGTTGACGAAGGTTCCTTCCAACCGTTGGCCTTCCGCTGAAAACAGCAGACTGTCTTCCTGCACACCGGCCCTGGTTTCCCATCGCAGATATACACTGTCGCCGAGCACGATGATTTCCGCGGGACTGGTCGAGGATACCGCTCCCGGCGGAGCGAAGATGACGGCGGTTTTTTCTTCGCGGTGATTCTGGTGGTTGTGGATCGACCATTGCCAGGTTCCGCACAATCGGACGAGGCCTCGCCGCTGTCGCACGGTATCTTTCCAATTGAAGAGGCGGAACCATTCGCGATGTACGGTTTGAACGGCCCAGGCCTCGATTTCGGCTGTGGCTCCGGCCAGTCGGACAGTGGCGTCGGTGACGGGAGTCGACTCACCAGTAGAGCCGGCCGCAGGACCCTGTGGCCGCAATTCTTTTGAGAGCGTCATCAGCTGTCGGAGGGACGGTTCCAGCGTGGTGCCCTGCGTCAACCAAGCCATTTGTGCGTCGATCTGCTGTTGAAACCGGTCCAGTTGCTCGGCAGGAGCGGAACTATTTAGGTCTCGAGCGGCCAGCGCCACTTGCCAGGCCGCCAGGCCTCGTACCAGTTCAGCGGCCGACGGTTTGAGTTCCTCGATCAGGAGTTCGTTGGTCATAGCCTGGGTCAATCCCTTGGCCCCGACTGTCATGGCCGCATCGTTCAATCCCAGGCGTGAGCCGATCACGTCCTTGAACAGGGTAAGCGGATCACCCTGTGCAGGGAGAGAGGCCAGCTGCGCGGCGGTGGCCCTCACCACGTCTTGGAAGGCCGGCAACCGATCGGCAAGGGTCTGCTGCGTCGCAGCCGGTGCTTCATCGGCGGCCGCCACCATTTCACCTGGGAGAAGGGCTGCGGCACAGAGGAAACAGGCAATGAACAGAGTTCTGGTTGGACGGTTCGGCATGGGAGAGCACACTTCTCTATGCAGTGAAAGGGTGCAGAGGAGACATCGTCATGGTCTAAACAAGGATCGGCAGGAAGTCCCGACCGTCTGGGCCCTTACCGGTATGTCGTTAGGTTCCCTGAAACGAGGTTTTGAGAAATGCGACGGTCGCTTCCCAAGCCTGTGCGGCGGCCGTCGCGTTGTATCCGGCCGGATGTGTCTCGTCGCAGAACGCGTGTGAGGCGTCGGCGTAGGTCTTGATTTCGATCCGCTTCCCTTGGCTCGCTGCGTTCCGGAGATGGTCGACATCCTCCTGGGTGGCCCAGGTATCCTGTTCTGCTTGATGGTACAACAACGGGCTGAACATGTTCTTGAGGTCGTCGGGAGCCGTGACTTTCCCATAATAGGCCACGGCTGCGCGCAGCCTCTTGCGCTGGCAGGCGAACCGGATGGCGAGGGATCCTCCCATTCCGAAGCCGACCACGCCGTGGATGTTGCGCTTGATGTGTTCGCGGGTGTTGAGGTATTCGCAGCAGGAGTTGATGTCTTGAAGCAGCAGCTGGCTGTTACATTTGTTCATGAGCGCCTCCGCCACTTCGGCGTTGGCCGTCACCATGCCGCCCAGCCGCCCGTACAACTTCGGAATGAGTACGCCGTATCCTTCGCAGGCCAGCCTGGCGCCCAGATCCGTGATCTGGGAGTTCAAACCCCACCATTCGTGCAGCAGCACGATACCGGGATAGACGCCCTTGTCCTGCGGCCAGAACTGAATGCATTCCACCTGTACCTCTTTGCTCACTCGCGTCTTGGCGTAGGGGTCCACCATCACGTCTGTCGGGGTGGGAATCGCGATCCCGCTTGGGAAGCGGGCCGTACCGGTTCCGATCTGTTGGAGTGAAAAGGGTGTTGCCTGAGTAGTCATAGGCGAGAGAGTCCTTTCTCGATCGTCTTGGACCGACAGCGGCAAGCTGGCGGATCTGTCTGGTACTATAGGGAGCCCATTCGGACATTGTCAATCCAAGCGAAGCCCCTCGGCGCGGCCATATTGACCCGTCGTCATCTGCTCGGTACAGTGCGTCCTTACGGATGACTCACGCTCCCCTCACACCCCTCGGAATCGGACTGATCGGGCTCGGTCGGCACGGCAGCCGATATGCCAAACACCTCTCGGTCGACCTTCCTGAAGCCCGCCTGGCTGCGGTCTGTCGCAGGCGGAGAGGGGAGGGCAGCGGGCTGCCTCAGGCCGTGCCTTGCTACGATGATTATCACGCCTTGATTGCCGATTCCCAGGTGGAAGCGGTCGTGGTGGTCACACCTCCGGTGCTCAATCGCGAGATCTGTACGGCCGTTGCGCGGGCGAAGAAACCGCTGTTGGTGGAGAAGCCATTGGCGATCACGGCGGAGGAGGCGCGAGCGATTGCGCGAGAGGCCCGACAGAGCGGAACGGTGATGATGACTGCGCAGACCCTGCGGTTCGATGCGACGGTGGTCGGCCTGCGCGAGCGGCAGGCCAGGCTCGGGACCCTTCAATACCTCAGCCTTGCCAGCCGCATGGAACCACGCGGGCTCAGTGAAGATGACCGCTGGTTCGGAGGCCGTGGCTGTGTGCTTGAGACCGGCATCCATTTGCTGGATCTGGTGCGTTTCTTGACGGGGGACGAGGTGCACACCGTGTCCTGTGACATGGACCTGGTGCCTCCAGAGGGAGCGGAACGGCTGGTGGTCGGCCGACTGACGACCAGCCGAGGGCTCGTCTGTCTATTGGATGTCTCGCGGCTGTCCTCCGGCCGGATCGGGCGAGTCGAACTCATCGGCAGCGAGGGGCAATTGGCGGCGGACTGGTGCGGACGGCGGATCATGCAGGTTTCTGCGCATCATGGCCCAGGGGAATGGCAGACTGCCGCCGATCCGACCGTGCTCGGCACGCTGCGTTCATTCATACGGTCGGTGCGCGAAGGTGTGCCCCCGCCCGTCACGATCGAAGACGGCAAACGAGCGGTGGAGATCGCCGAAGCCTGTTATACTTCGGCGCAGCAGGGCGGACTGGCTGTCCCGGTCGAGTACGCCTGACTCAGGTTTCTGCGACGATGTGCGTATCGGTTTCTTCCACCCCGTCGATGGCATGGATGCGTGAGATCACGACATCCGAGAGGGCGCGTTCGTCCGCCACATTGATAAATACGAAAATGTCCGGTTGGCCGAAACAGGCATGCAGTTGTTCGATACCGGCAATGCCCTTAAGGGCGGTCAGGACCGACTTGCTTTTTCCTGCCTTGACCTTGATGAGAATGTAGGCTTTCGTTGCCATCATGCCTCCTGGGTTGAGCGTGGTGAGCAGCGTGATCGACTCCGTCGATGACGACGGGCGCAGAAACGTCATTTCGATTCCGCGCCGGGCATCTCCCGGCGCCGCTGGGCATAGACCTCCTGGAATGTTGTGTTCTGGGCGGAAAAGGCAGCGGTACTCTGCCGATACAACTGCGCAAGCATGTCGAAATCGGCCCTGCCGATATTGAATTCCTGAAAGCCTTCGCGGAGGCCGTTGGCACCCCAATCGTTTGTCTGTTGTCCGGCCTCGATCACCGCGTCAAAGGTTTCTGCCGACCAGCCACCGCGTCGGAAAGAGGTTTCGATGGCGTCGGCATCGGTGCCGAACTTGGCGCGTTGTGCCTCCATGAAAAATTGCCGCACCGCCGGGTGGCGGCTTTTCAAGAAGGCCGACTGAAACTGAATGACGGCCTTGATGATACCGTTGGCTTGCGGCGTGCCCTCCGGCGGCAGGACACCGGCATCTTCAAACGTGGCGAGCAGTGCCATGACCGATCCGATATAGGGAGAGGGAGTCCGCGCCGGTTGAACGGTCGTCTGGGTGACCATCGTCGGCCCTTCGGTCCGTGACTGGCTCAGCACCATGCTCGGGAAGAGGAACGACAAGGAGAGCCCCAGCAGGAAGGAGCACGATCTGATCGACGGCCTGCGTCCGATCGACCGGATCGCCTGGTGCGGTTCACCGGTTCGTGAAGTGGCCGGCGCACGCCGACTCTCACATGGTGCCAGCATGTCGCGCATTATACAGAACGAGCGCAGGGCACGCCACACAGGGATCGAGGTCTGTCGAACGAAGAGGGCGGCGATTGAATTCAGCGGGAGCGGCTGCCTATAATTCGGCCACTGGAGCAGGTTTGCAGCTTGTCATGGGTGGTTCAGTCTTGGGTCGCGGCGTCTATTGAGGTGATTGTGCTGGCCAAGGTCTTGAGTGCCGCGATCGTCGGAATCGAAGCCCATCTGGTTGATGTGGAAGTCGATATCTCGTCCGGTCTTCCACAGTTTTCCATCGTCGGTCTGCCCGATGCCACCGTGCGCGAGAGTCGTGATCGGGTGCGTGCCGCGCTCAAGAACAGCGGTTTTCACTTTCCCGTCAAAAGGATCACGGTAAACCTGGCGCCGGCGAATATTAAGAAGGAAGGGGCAGGGCTGGACCTGGCCATCGCGCTCGGCATCCTGGCGGCGGAAGAGATCATTCCCTGCGACGCGGTCAAGGCACATGTCTTTGTAGGGGAACTCTCGCTCGACGGACGTCTGAAACCGATTCCCGGCGCCCTCTCGATCGGCGCCGTCTGTCGCCGTCGTCATCGCCTATTGGTGCCGGCGGAGAATGCCGGAGAGGCGGCCCTGGTCGAGGGCTCGCAGGTATTTCCCATCCATACTTTGCCGGAGGCGGTGGAATTTTTGCGCGGAGCCCAGGTTATCGGTCCTGCATCGGCGGTGCGTGACGGTATGGATATCGTCGGATCCGTAGAAGATGACGATTTTGCCGACGTCAAGGGGCAGGCCCACGCGAAACGGGCGCTGGAGGTGGCGGCGGCAGGCGGTCACAACCTGCTCATGATGGGTCCGCCCGGAGCAGGCAAGACCATGTTGGCGCGACGCCTCCCGGGAATCCTGCCCCTGCTCACCCAGGAAGAGGCGCTGGAGACCAGCCGTATTCACAGCGTGGTCGGGCAACTCTCGCGGGAACACCCGTTGCTGTGTCGGCGGCCGTTTCGCGCGCCTCACCATAGTATTTCAGAAGCCGGCCTGATTGGAGGCGGGTCCACGCCAAGGCCCGGTGAAGTGTCGCTCGCGCACAACGGTGTGTTGTTTCTCGACGAGACCGGAGAATTCGGGCGCGCGACGCTCGATGGATTGCGCCAGCCCCTTGAGGACGGCCATGTGACCGTCACGCGCGCCGGCGGGTCCTTGCGATTTCCCGCCCGCTTCATGCTCGTGGCCGCGATGAATCCCTGCCCCTGCGGCTATTACGGCGATCGGACGAGGGACTGTGTCTGCAGCGTGACGCAGGTCCGGCGCTATCGGGGCCGTCTGTCCGGTCCGCTCTTGGACCGTCTGGATCTGCAGATCGAGGTGCCGGCCGTTCCCATTCGCGCCTTGGGCGACGATCTGCCTGCTACGGATTCGTCGGCGGCGATCAGGGAGCGGGTGATCGCCGCCAGGACACGGCAGGCGGAACGGTATCGACGAGAGGGGATCTCCATCAACGCGCAATTGAAACCACGCCACCTGAAGCAGTATTGTGCGGTGGATAGGGCAGGTCGAGAGTTGTTGGAGCAGGCGATGGCCCGGTTGGGGTTTTCGGCCCGTGCGCACGGCAGGATCCTTCGCGTGGCAAGGACTATTGCCGATTTGGCCGAGTCTGCTAGTATCGGTCCCTCGCATCTGGCCGAGGCCGTTCAATACAGAAGTTTCGATCGCCGAGTGGAATTGTGAGGGACTCGCCGATGCTCCATACCGCCAAAGTCTTCGCCTGGTGGTTCATTGTCGGTGCGACCATGGCACTGGCCGTGATTCTATTGCAGGGGGGGATTCGCGAGGCGATACAGGCGCAAGGGTCGGTGTGGGAGTTGAAACTGGTGGAATTGTTGACCACGATTCTGGGCGGAGGATTGCTGGGCGGTTGTATCGCGTTGATTTTGGATCGCATCAAGAAAGCGTGAACGGCACCGCCGGTGCCGCGTATCGTAAAGGAGTGACGGGCAATGGATATTGAAGTCGGTTCGAATCTCTATCGAAATTCCAACGGCATCATCGACATCGAAGGGGTGCCCCAGTTTGAAGTGGCGATCAAGGAACCGGCCCATGCCCTGCTGGTGAACTTTGCGCTGTTCGACGACACGGGGCGCATGATGGCCAAGGTGGTCGACAGCAACCTGACGTTCAACGAGAAACGAGCCTATCGACTTGCCAAGAGTTCAACGAGCGTTTCGCTGAAACACGAAGAGTCCGGGACGATGGTATTCATGCTGGAATTGCGCGAGGGCAACCGGGTGGTGTTCAGCCGCGGGACGTTCCACACGATCAAGGGACATCGGTTGGACGTATCGCAAACCGAATGGAAGATCGACAAGAAACGCTCCAGCGGCAAGGAAACCGACGTGAAGGGAGGGGCGGTCTCCATCGGGTAGCAGCGCTGTCCTGCGGAGAAACCACCCCGCCTGTGTGATACGACCGCGCGTTCCTTATGGCGCGACAGTCGGGACAATGACGATCTGTCCGTCTTTGAGATCGACCATCGCGGTATCGCCGTCCCGCAGCTCTCCTTTGATCAGTTGGCGAGCCATCGGGGTTTCGATCTCCTGCTGAATCAGCCGCTTCAAGGGCCTGGCTCCGTAGACCGGGTCATAGCCGCGCCGGCCGAGGTCCTTGAGCGCCGCCGGCGTGACCGTCAGCGTGATCCGTCGCTCCGTCAGCCGGGCACGTAACCGCTCCAATTGAATCTCCACGATCCGCGTCAGGTGCTCATTCCCCAAGGCGTGGAAGACCACGATCTCGTCCACCCGGTTCAAAAACTCCGGCCTGAAGTGGGCCCGCAATTCGCCGGTCACCTGGGCCTTCATCGTTTCATAGGAGGCGCCGGCCTGTTGGGCCTCCAGGATATGGTGGCTCCCGATGTTCGAGGTCATGATCAAGACCGTGTTTTTGAAATCCACGGTGCGACCTTGGGAATCGGTCAGCCGTCCGTCGTCGAGGACCTGCAATAGGATATTGAAGACATCATGGTGCGCCTTTTCGATTTCGTCGAAGAGAATGACGGAAAAGGGATGCCGGCGCACCGCTTCGGTGAGCTGGCCGCCCTCTTCGTAGCCGACGTAGCCGGGAGGGGCGCCGATCAGTCGCGCCACCGTATGTTTTTCCATGTATTCCGACATATCGATGCGGATGAGATTCGCCTCGTCGTCGAAGAGCGTCGCCGCGAGCGCCCGCGCCAATTCCGTCTTTCCGACGCCGGTCGGGCCGAGGAACAGAAACGAACCGATCGGCCGATTGGGGTCCTTGATGCCGGATCGCGCCCGTAACACGGCGTCGGCGACGGCGTTGACCGCCTGTTCCTGCCCAACGACGCGACGGTGCAGGAGTTCGTCCAGCTTCAGAAGTTTCTCCATTTCACCTTCGACGAGGCGGGTGACCGGAATCCCGGTCCAACGGCTGACGACGGCGGCGATATCCTCTTCGTCTACCTCCTCTTTCAGCAGCCGACTCTCGTTTTGCTTCTTGCCGAGGTACTGTTGTTCCAGTTCGAGCTCCCGTTCGAGTCGCGGCAGTTCGCCGTATCGCAGCTCGGCGACCTTGTTCAAATCATAGGCCCGTTCCGACCGCTCGATCGTCTGTTTGACCTCTTCGATCTGCTGGCGGATTTTTCTGAGTTTGCTGACCGAATTCTTTTCGGATTCCCAGCGCGTCTTCAAGGCCTGGAGGTCGCGGTTTTTTTCGGTCAGTTCCTTTTCAATCGATTGGAGGCGGGCCTTGCTGCCGGGGTCGGTTTCCTTTTTCAGCGCTTCCCGTTCGATTTCCAGTTGCAGCACCTTCCTTGAAACTTCGTCCAGCTCAGCCGGCAGGCTGTCGATTTCGGTCCGGAGGCGCGCGGCTGCTTCGTCGACCAGGTCGATGGCCTTGTCCGGCAGGAAGCGGTCGCCGATGTATCGATTGGAGAGCTTGGCCGCGGCGACGAGGGCGGCGTCTTTGATGCGTACGCCGTGGTGCACTTCGTACCGTTCTTTCAGACCGCGCAGGATCGAAATGGTGTTCTCCACGCTCGGTTGGTCCACCAGCACCGTTTGAAAGCGGCGCTCCAGCGCTGCATCCTTCTCGATGTGTTTACGATATTCGTCCAGGGTCGTGGCGCCGATGAGGTGCAATTCGCCCCTGGCCAACATCGGTTTGAGCAGATTGGCGGCATCCATCGCCCCTTCCGCGGCGCCTGCTCCCACGACAGTATGCAATTCGTCGATGAACAGCAGGACCTGTCCCTGCGCCGCCTGGATCTCTTTCAGAACGGCTTTCAAGCGCTCTTCGAATTCGCCGCGAAACTTGGCGCCGGCCACGAGGGCTCCCATGTCGAGGACCACGACGCGCTTCTGTTTCAACCCTTCCGGCACGTCTCCCTTGACGATCCGTTGGGCCAGCCCTTCGACGATGGCCGTCTTGCCCACGCCTGGTTCGCCGATGAGGACCGGATTGTTTTTAGTTCGCCGTGAGAGGATCTGAATGGTTCGTCTGATTTCGTCGTCCCGGCCGATGACCGGATCCAGCTTGCCCTGTCCGGCCAATCGCGTCAGGTCGCGCCCGTATTTTTCCAGCGCCTGATAAGTGCCTTCCGGGTCCTGGCTCGTCACTCGCTGGTTGCCCCGCACTTGTTGTAACGCCGTCAGCAGGCGATCGCGCGTGAGGTTGAGCCGGCGAAACAGACCGCCTTCTTCCACCATGGCCAGGACGATGTGTTCGATACTGAGAAATTCGTCGCGCAGCTCCTTCATCTGGTCTTCGGCTTTGGTCAGGAGAGTGCCTAAGCGGGGAGTCAGGTGGATTTGTCCTGGTGCCGCGCCGGGACCTTGAACCTGCGGCACCTTGGCCAGTGCCTGCTCCGCTGCCTGACGGACCGCGGCGGGAGATACGCCGGCCTGTTCAAATAACGATCCCGCGATGCCCTTCTCCTGTTCCAGGAGGGCCAGCAGCAGATGTTCGACGTCGATCCCCTGGTGCCCCCGGCGCATGGCAAGGGCGGATGCGCTCTGCAAGGCTTCTTGAAGTTTCACGGTCATACGGTTCATATCCATATGTATCACTCCTGATTGTATGCCTTTACTGAAAGAACATAATCACCTCGCTGTGCAAGTCAATGGCGGAATAGCCTATTCCGCTTCTGCTCCGGAGGCAAGGGCGCACCGTTCGACTTGACCTCTCCGGGTATTCCAGATTATTGTCCGCCTCCGAATGTGTCGGCAGTGTGTCTCATCACCGTGACTTTCTCGAGAAGCGACTCGTTGCGACCGTCGATTCATGTTGACGCTGTTGACCTCTACATTGCACCTCTATCGTGACGCGTTGCACGCGACCGGTCGTTCCCTTGTCCGCGCATGGGTGGTGGTTCTCGCCGTCATCCTGTTCACCCTGTTGATGTGGTTCGCCGGAGTGGTTGCCAGGCCGTTGGGTATTGCCGGGGGCTTTCTGCTGGGCGCCGTCAATGCGTTGCTGATCGGCGCGACCCTCAGCCTGATCGAGCAGGCCATCAAGGGCATGCGAGGGATCACCGTCGGCGACGTGATCGACAGCCTGGGGCATTATTTTTGGGACGTGATCAGCGTGGGATTCGTCTTGTGGATTCCCACCATGCTGCTGGATACGAGCCTGCGTGCGAATCCGGACAGCCAGTTTCTGGTGGCCGCCTGCCTCCTGCTGGTCTTTATTCTGCTGAATCCCGCTCCGGAAGTCATCTACCTGCAACGGCATGACTCGCCTCTGGATGTGTTGAAGCGCAGCTATGACTTCGTGATCGATAACTGGATCGAGTGGTTCTTGCCGTTGGCGCTGGTCCTGGCTCCGTTGGGGTTCTCCTTGTTCATCAAACTGTCGAGTCGGCTGGGGAGGGGAGCGGGACTCGATTTCATTCAGTTGTTGCTCGTCCCGTTCACCCTGTTGACCGCCTGGTTGACCGATCTGGGAATTTCGGCTGATCTCACCGGTGCCATGGCTCTCCTGCTGACACCACCGCTCACGGTCGGCATGCTCCTCTTTCGCGGCCATCTGTTTGTGGCCCTGTCGGCCACTTCACGGCGTCAGCGCCTGTACCAATCGCAGTTTCACAATTCTTCCCGCTAGGGTTTCGCCTCCCGTAGTGCGAGGCTTCGCCCTGTGGTCCGCATAAAACGTAGAACTTGTTGAGGGGGTGCAGGAAGTGGTGTATGGCTTAACCTACAGTGCCGATCGATCCGTTGCTCGCGCCCTTCGCTCATGGGGGTTGCTCCGTCGTGCGCCTCTCGATTTTTTGGCGGCTGGTCCTGACGTATCTGGTCATTATCGGGGTGATGACCGCCGTCAACCTCTACGCCTTGCTTCAAATTCGAACGTTGGCCGGCCTGAATACCGAAGTCGGCTCGCATCATCACCCGGAGATTGACTCGGCCAAGCGGTTGCTGACATTTTTCTTTGAGCAAATTCAGAGTGAAAAGAAATACCTGGCGGTGCCGGCGGCGACGTTTCTCGAACATTGCAATGAAGCGAGTAAAGAGTTCCAGCAAGTGTTGCAAAGCTTACAGGCGCGTGAGGGCTCCGAGCCGGAGTTTCGGTTGCTGAAGGAAGTGGAGCGCCTTCAACAGGCGCAACTCTCTCTGTTTCATACTCAGCTCGCGGGAGGAACCGGGCAATCGATTGAATCGGCGGCGGATTACGATGAGCGGCGAAACGCGCTGGTCGGCCGAATGTCGTCAACCTTGCGACAATACATCGCTTCGCATGAGGCGCGTATTGCGGTCGGCGTGAATGAGTCGCGTGCCAGCTCCGTCCATGCGGAAGCCGTGACCCGGCAGTTGATATTGGTGGCCTTGTTGTTCGGGCTCGGCTTGGCGGCGGTGGCGAGTTACAATATTCTCCGCCCGCTGCGCCGCCTGCAGGCGGCCATACAAGAAATGGGGCAGGGAAACTTTCGCGCGTCATTGGATGGGCAGGCGCCGCGCGAACTTCGGGAGTTGGGCGATACGGTCAAGTGGATGGGAGCCAAGCTGCAGCAACTGGACGATATCAAGAGCGAGTTTCTCGCCCACGTGTCGCATGAACTGCGCACGCCGATGGCGTCCATTCAAGAAGGCACACATCTTTTATTGGATGAAATTCCCGGTCCTCTGACGCAAGACCAACGGACGACATTGCGTATCATGTCCGACAGCAGCCGGCGGTTGATGTGCCTGATTTCGACGATCCTGGATCTGTCGAAAATGGAGGCCGGCATGATGGAATACCGCTTTGTCCCGACGGATCTCCGACGGATCGCCGAGGTCTCGGTCAACAAGATACGATTGCTGGCCGATGCGAAACATGTGCAGTTGCTGGTGGAGGCGCCTGTCGAGCGGTATTGGGTGAGGGCCGACGGCGGGCGCATCGAACAAGTGCTGGACAATCTGCTTTCAAATGCGTTGAAGTACAGCCCCGAAGGGGCGGTGGTGAAACTGCACATGACGCCCGGGCGTGATGAAGGGCTCCTCTTCGTCTCCGTCGCGGATGCGGGGCCTGGGATACCGGCCGAAGAAGTGCCGCATATCTTCGACCGGTTTTATCAGGGCCGCACAAAAACGAGGCATGCTTCGGTCGGGAGCGGACTCGGGCTGGCCCTTGCAAAAAAAATAGTGGAGGCCCATGGTGGTCGCATTTGGGTTGAAAGTGAAGTGGGGAAAGGAACGACGGTGCGGTTCATTCTGTGTCTGACCAAACCCGGAGTCGCGCCATGATGCGATCCGTATGCTCGATGGGAGTGTGGCTCTTGCCGGTGCTTCTGGCCGCCTGCAGCACGATCGATCCGCCTCCGACCCAGACCCCCTATTTCGCCATGGATGCGGACGGTCTCAAGTCGCTGCAAGGACTTCTGCGCAAGGACAATCCGTCTGCAGCCAAATGTGCTAGTAAGAATACGTGCGATCATGTATTCTTTACCCGGGCGTTGGCGGCCTTGTATGAAAGCCGGGAGTCGGCCATCCACCATTTCGAGAAAGTCATCGCCCTCGCACCCAAGAGCCAACTCGCTGCATCGAGCCGACTGTGGTTGCAATTGTTGCACACCGGTGAAGTGCCGGCCGATCAAACGTGGATACGGTCCGTCCTGACCGGACCGGCGACGGCTCATACCCATGCGGTTCTCTCTCAGACGATTCAACGAACCGTGCATGACTTGCTCGACCGTGAACTGACGATTCAACAATTGCGTGCCGTCCAGGATGTCGAGGCGCAATCGCTCGAAGCCCTGCAGCGCGAGCTTCAGGATCAGGAAAGAAAGGCGGAGGTATTCAATTCCAGGCGCGATTCCCCTCGGATGTCCATTGAACCGGCCGCCGTTCAGAGTTTGCAACGACAAATCAGTGACCGGGATAAAAAGATCGAAGAGCTGACGAATCAGCTGGAAGCGCTCAAGCGTATCGACCAGGAAATGAGAGGAAAAACCCGTCCGATCAAGCCCCCGTCGAATGTGCTTCCGCTGCAGCCGTCGGAGCCATCCAAACCGTAAGGACCCTCATGGAGCAAGAGCGAATACTCGTTGTAGATGATGACGAAGGCCTGTTGCATCTGTTGAAGATGCGGCTGTCGGCCATGGGTTTTACGGTGACGCCCTGCGCGGCCGGGTCGGATGCGCTCATGGCTGCACGCCAAGAAACGTTTGATATCGCCATCACCGATTTACGGTTACGAGCTGAGGACGGGCTTGCGTTGACCGAAGAGTTGTTGCGCACACAGCCGGGGCTTCCGGTCATTATTCTCACGGCCCACGGGAGCATTCCCAATGCAGTGGAGGCCATGCAACGTGGGGCCTTCGGTTACTTGACGAAACCGTTTGACGACAAGGAATTAAAGGCGACCATCGATAAAGCACTGATACAGCAGCGAATGGGCCGTGAGATTCAGCGATTGAAATCGTTGGTGAAAGAGCTGTACGGCATGGAGAATGTCATCGCACGCAGCCCGGCCATGCAGCGGCTGTTTCAGCAGATCGCCCAGATCGCCGATTCAGATGCCACGATCCTTTTGACCGGGGAAACTGGAACTGGGAAGGAAGTGCTGGCTCGTGTGCTGCATGCGAACAGCCGACGCTCGAAAGGGCCCTTTGTAGCCTTGAATTGTGCGGCGATCAACGAGACGTTGCTTGAAAGTGAACTGTTCGGGCATATCCGCGGCGCCTTTACGAGTGCCATGGCGGCGAAGCGAGGACTGTTTCAAAGTGCGAACGGCGGCACGCTCTTCCTGGACGAAATCGCGGAAATGCCGCTGCCGATGCAGGTAAAACTGCTCCGCGCAGTGCAGGAACGGGAAGTCCGTGAGGTCGGAGCCGACTATGCGACCAAGGTGGATGTGCGGATCATTACGGCTACCAATAAAGATCTGAACGAAGCCGTGAAGGCAGGGACCTTTCGCCATGACTTGTATTACAGAGTTTCCGTGGTGCCCCTTGCCATCCCGCCGTTACGTGAACGTAAGGACGATATTCCGCTTCTCGCACAACATTTCTTGAAGCAAAGTGTGAAACGTTCCAATAAAGATATCCGCGGATTTACGCCGGCGGCCATGCACCGATTGATGATCTACCCTTGGCCCGGCAATGTGCGGGAGTTGGAGAATGCCGTTGAAAAAGCCGTGGTGATGTCCAGGCAGGACATGCTGTCACCGGATTTGCTTCCGACGGTCGGAGCGTCGCCGGATATCGCATTGAAGCCGCTGACCGAGGCGAAGGAGGAATTCGAGCGGTCCTACTTGCGCAACGTGCTTCAGATGACCGGTGGGAATATTTCTCGGGCGGCGCAATTCGCCGGCCGATATCGAGCCGACTTTTACAAGATGCTGAAGAAGTATGGCTTGCATCCGTCTATGATGAAGGGGCGTGCCGACGTCGATCTCAGTGATCTCGCCGAAGCGGAAGAGATCAAGGATGCCTAGCGGCCGACGTGATGAGGCGGGCGAAGGTGTTCTCCGATGAGACGCTCCAATTTCCCGGCTGATTGTTTCCCCATTTTGATGATGCGTACCCCAAAATCCGATCCGCGGACCCATTGAACCGTTGCCTGCTCCACCTCCAGGGGCAGCATCTCATCCGGCAGGTCCATTCGCAACGTGAGAGTCATGCCTACTCTGACTTGATGATCTCCTTGAATCCGCCATCCTGCCGATGACACATCCCAGATCGTACCTTTTCCCAGAAAATATTCGGAGAGATAGTACCCGGATCCGCAGAGCATGACCCTTTGGTACGTTCGAAATTTGAACTGCTGCGACATGCTCGGTGACCCTCCGGAGTGTCTCGCTGAATTAGGACCCTTGTCTGCTCAAGACCCCATTGCTCCAATGACTACGATGCGTTCGCTCCAAGCCAAGGCCCCTCCGTGGCCGAGACGCCGACGTACGAATTGTTCGAGCCGACGTTGTTCGTCACGAGAGGTGCGAATAAATTCGATGCCGACTCTAAAGCCATTGACCCACCTGACGGCGGCCAATGGCACATGTAATGGCATCTGCAGGTCTGGTAAGAACAACCGTAATTGGACATACTCTCCCGCAGACATTTTTTGAGGACTTTCCAGGAGGCAGCCAGGAAGAGACAGGTCGAGCATGCGTCCCTCGCCGACGGCACTCTCTCCGGCGAACATAATCGAACATTCCACCGGCACCCGTTGACTGTATCGAGCCTGCATGGCGCCTCCTTCGTGCTGTGCCCCGGATTTTCGCGTATAAGTCGGTTCGTCTGTGCTTGCAACTTTATGCTAAGACGGATTCGAGGCCTAGTCCCCGAAATTGGTACCCCTTTGGAAGGATCTCTTGATCGATCGCCCATGTTCAATCGCGATCCACATGGTTTTGAACTGGCCTAGAAAGGAATCCACCTATGAGCAAGATAACCGTGGCGGGACTATTGGTCGAAACGCTCGCCCTCGCCGGGGTCAAGAGAGTCTATGGAGTCGCCGGGGACTCTCTCAATGGCATCACGGATTCCATCCGCAAACGAGATGATATCCGATGGGTGTCGGTGCGGCACGAAGAGACGGCGGCGTTTGCCGCCGGGGCCGAAGCGCACCTGACCGGTCGCGTGGCAGTATGCGCCGGAAGCTGCGGGCCGGGCAATCTGCATCTGATCAACGGACTCTATGATGCGCACCGAAGCCGGGTGCCGGTTCTAGCCATTGCTGCGCACATTCCCAGCCGCGAGATCGGCAGCGGCTATTTCCAGGAGACCCATCCCGAGCAGCTGTTTCGCGAGGGTAGTCATTTTTGCGAACTGGTCTCGCATCCGGCGCAGATGCCTCGCCTCCTCGAGATCGCGGTGCAAACCGCATTGTCGCGTCGCGGTGTGTCCGTGCTCGTGATTCCCGGCGACATCGCCTTGCAGCCCGCCGTGGTGAACCACCCGCGCCTCCGATTGGCGGCCGTATCGCCGATGGTGCGGCCATCCGACGATGAGATCGGCCGGTTGGCCGACCTGTTGAATGGGGCGCGCAAGATCACAATTTTAGGCGGAGCCGGCTGCGCGGATGCTCACGATCAGTTGATGGACCTGGCGGGCAAGCTGCAAGCGCCGATCGTTCACACGATGCGCGGCAAGGAATTCATCGAGTACGATAATCCCTTCGACGTCGGCATGACCGGGCTGCTCGGCTTCGCCTCCGGTTACTATGCCATGATGAACTGCGAGACGTTGTTGATGCTCGGCACCGACTTCCCCTATCAGCAATTCTTTCCGGAACAGGCCACGATCGTCCAAATCGATATTCGGGGTGAGCAGCTCGGCCGGCGGACCAAAGTGGATGTGGGGCTGGTCGGTGATGTGAAGGCCACGCTCACGGCTCTCTCACCCAGGGTCAAGCAGAAGCGCGATGCCGGCCATCTGCAGGAGGCGCTGCAACATTATCAAAAAGCGCGGCAAGGGCTTGACGACCTGGCCTCGGGAGAGCCTGGGCGCAAGCCGATCCATCCGCAATATGTCGCCAGGGTGCTGAACGAGGTGGCGGCGGAAGATGCCATTTTCTCCTGCGATGTCGGCACGCCGACGCTGTGGGCGGCGCGATATCTCACACTGAACGGCAAGCGGAGATTACTGGGGTCCTTCACACACGGGTCCATGGCCAACGCACTGCCGCAAGCGATTGGAGCGCAACTGAGCCATCCCGACCGTCAAGTGATCACGCTGTCGGGGGATGGCGGGCTGGGCATGCTGATGGGCGATCTGCTGTCGCTTCGGCACCTGCAAGCGCCGGTCAAGCTGGTGGTCTTCAGGAACGACGCACTCGGCTTCGTGGAACTTGAAATGAAGGCGGCGGGATTCCTGGATTTTGCTACGGATCTCCACAATCCCGACTTTGCAAAGATGGCCGAGGCGGCCGGGCTGCTGGGTTTGACGGCAGAGGTGCCCGAACAGGTGCGTCCCACGCTACTCCAAGCACTCAATCATGACGGCCCGGCCCTCGTTGAAGTGCTGGTGAACCGTCAAGAACTCGCCATGCCGCCGTCCATCGAGTTGGATCAGGTGATCGGGTTCAGTCTCTACATGATCAAGGCGGTGCTCAATGGACGAGGCGACGAGATCATCGACCTCGCAACAACCAATGTGTTCCGGTGAACTCGACTGTGAATAGAGCGGAGGGCCCACTCGGGGGTCTCATTCGTCTTGCTTCAGCCTCGACGGGCGGAGCGCCTGTGTCACGTCGGAAGTCTCAGCCTGTCGGCCCTGGGCAGGTCAGGTAAGACGCGGTGCAGGATCGCTCGATCTCGATCAATCTGGGCCCAGGCGGATGGCGGTATCCGTACAATCGGGAGAGGGCGATTGCCGACGGGTCCTGTCGCCTTAAAATGAGAGCGCTGCTCGCTCATCTTGATCTTTGATTGATGCCGCAAATCGTTTCATGCGATCTATCAGCGCCTTTTCTTCAGGGTCCAGCTTGTCTTCACTCTTGAGCGGAAGGAGGACGGCGTAGGGGACCGATTTGACGACGGCGGCAAAAATGTGGTGCGCGGCCTCGGCGCTGATCCCGCCTTCCTTCGTCTCCAGCATCTCCAGGAAACGGTTCATGCCTTTTCGCTTCCCGTCGTACGCCCCCTTGACGGCCGCTTCACTCACCACTTCCAATTGCTTGAAGTAGGGGTCAAAGTTCCCGCTCTTGGCCAGGCTTTTTTGTTCCATTACTTCCAGAGCGATTTTGTCGATCCACGGAGGCGATACCCAAGCCACCGCCTTGTCAGGGATCATCCAGAAGGAGGCAATGACCAGCAATGTGCTGAACAAAACGTTTTTCGGGAGACACGAAGTCATCTTCATTTCCTTTGGTTGAAGTGTGGAGGGTGACCGATTTTGTAGGTCAGATCCGTCGTCTGTCTGACTCAACAACACCTGTTCGAAATAGACGGCGTCTCCGTTTGACACCTGCAATTTGAAGACCACCTTACGGAGATCGTAATGAACGGCAATTCAAGTGCGCTCTTGCGAATGGTGAGCTGAGGAAAGGGCGAAGACGCACGGTGCGCACAGTGCATTGGTGCTCATGCATCGATTGAAGCGAGACAAAGAGAGGCGATGAATCATCGGCGTCGGGAGAATCGTGCTGTGGCGATGCTGATGCGCAGGCTTCGTCGGCTGGTGGTCACATGGCGTCCTGTTCCGGATCGAGATCGAATATCCGAGAAAGAAAACCCTCAGCGTCGATCGGCTGAAAGCCCGAGAGAACCGGGACTTCTCAGCCATTGGAAGAGTGCTCATGTCTCGCATGTCTTTGCGCACAAATTCTTTCAAGCGACCTCGTCATTCCCTCAATCGGCTCACGCTATTTCACTAGAGTTCGCGATAGGTCGCGAAATATCGCGGCAGGAGAACCATGCGAATAGGCTTCGATGGCCTATTTCCCGGCATGCTCGTATCTACGCAATTGTAATCATAACGTTTTATGCCAAAGCCTGTGTCGCGACGTTACATGGCATCTCATTTGCTTAGGATTAAGCGCATCACATACTCCAATCTGAACCAGGTAGTCTTCGCGATAGACCGACTCATATGGAACTGACATTCTAGGGTCGCCTTTCATCCTACAGGTGAAAGCCATCGGCAACCGCCGCCGCATGTTCCGTTCACTGAATAGGACGCATACAGGTCTTCCGGTAATGAATCAGAGCGAGGTGTGGGAAGAAGACTGTTCGATCGAGCAAGAATCTACATGCGTGCCTGCTGGGAAAGCGGGCGTGAAGATGGGCGACCAACAACAATCAGAAAGGACATCATTATGAGACGACACGGCCTTTGGGGACTCATTGTCTTAACAGGGTGGTGGTTCTTAACAACCTCTGTCGCCGCCGCGGCCTCCGAAAGTGGGCAGCCTCATCCACAGCTTCTTCCTGGAGATCGGGTGCTTCTCGGCACCGTCGTAGAAGTCAGAAGTGACCAGGCACGTATCGACACCGGAGAAGTGGAACCCCGGTACATTCCCATGGGGGTGCGGAAGGCAAAGGGCCTGCCGGACCTCAAACAAGGGGACCGCATCGAGATCACGGTCAATGATCAAAATCTGCTGGTCGATGTGCATAAGGCCGGTGAGTCAGGCCACCATCGTGTGGTGCACGGTCAACTCGCCGGGCCGATGGAAACCGGACTCGATAAGGCGGTGATACGTACGACGAATGGGAAAGAAGAGTCTCACTTCGTGCGTCCGGTCGCGAGAAGCAAGGTGGCCTCCGTTCCGGTCGGCGTGGATGCCGTGTTCCTCCTCGATGAACTGGACAAGGTCGTTGATGTGACCTATGGCAACATGGAAGCCGTGCATCGAGCGGCGGAACTGTGGCAAAAGAAAACTCCTCTCAAGGGCAACCTGAGCCGAATTGTCGGGGTGATTCAGAAGCCCTTGGCGGATAATGCGATTACCATCCGAATCGAAGGCGGCAGAGAGCACTCGTATCAGGTGCGGCCGCTCATTCAACCGAGGCTGGCGAAGCTCTCCAAAGGCGATGCAGCCGTGCTTTTGGTGGATGATGAAAACATGGTGACCGACGTCGCATTCGTGCCGAAACAATAAATGCACGCGAACATGGTCACCTGTGTTCTCAAGATCGGGATGGATGGCGGAGTGCGAATGACAGCAGGAAGGCAGTGCCAATGAATATGAGTCCGTGAGTCGCACAGGCAGCACAGACCTATTCGGCGTCGTTGCACGATGTTCTTGCACGACCCCTGGGCTTTGTCCCAGTAGACGACCGAGAGGGAGGATGCGAGAGAAGTCCATGGTGAGCGCCTGCGTCTGAATCGGTAAGACAACAGCTAAGCAGTCAACAAGGCTGTTCAGCGAATACGAAGAGGATCGCATGACCATGCCGGATCTCCCCGCCGGTGGAAGCAAGACCGTGGCTCAGATCGACGCCACGAATGCGCTGAAGTTTTACGCTGAGCAGAACGGCTTGTCGGTCGCGGCCGCATTATTGTCGACCCACACGGTCGGCGCGCCGGTGGTGGATGCGGACGGCGCATACCTGGGGTTCATCAACGAATGGGATGTCATGAAAGCGCTTGATCTGGGACGGGATCTTTGGAGATTGCAGGCGCAGGATATCATGCGGAAGGATCGGTTGGTGATTACGCCTCTGACGACCATTGCTGAGGCGGCGAAGATCATGGAGCAGCATCAGGTCTTGAACCTGCCGGTCGAGCGTGACGGCGCAGTGGCGTATTCCGTTTCTCAGCACGATCTCCTGCGGGCGCGAATCGGCGGGCATTGGGAGATCTTGTCCAGAGACGTGGATTTCGATTGACTGGGCGGCCACCTTCGAAGGGCAGCCGTGTCAGCAATGAAAAGGCGGCTGGAGCAGAGGTGACTCGTAACGAGAAAGTGAGGTGCGACATGTCGCAGAAGCAAACCAAAAGAAAATCAGCGGCCTCTCGTCCTCCAGTCAAACAGAGAGAGGACCCACTGGCATACGAAATGTGGCTGACTAGGGAAATTGAACATGGACCGGTGGAAGAGCGGGGCGCTGCAGAAGGGCTCTTACTGAAAGAGCTTCAACGGCGAGAACCCCGGAATCGGTTGGGAAGCAAGACACTGAAGAAGAACGTGTCGAAATAACCTCTCCTTTACCGGCGGCCTAGCCCCCACCGTTTCGTAGAGGCGGTGCGACCACTAAGAGCTGGCCAGGGAAATGTCCGATGAACACCACAGGCGCAACTGGTCTGAGCCCGGGGCAATTGAGCCAGTTGGCGGTCAACACGATCCGATTTCTATCAGTGGATGCGGTGCAGAAGGCTGATAGCGGCCATCCAGGGCTGCCGCTGGGGGCCGCCCCCATGGCCTATGTACTGTGGACCAGATTTCTTCAACATAACCCGACCAATCCGTACTGGTTCAATCGAGACCGATTCGTCTTGTCGGCCGACCACGGGTCTATGCTGCTGTACAGCTTGCTGTATCTCACGGGCTATGATTTGTCGCTCGAACAGATTAAGCAGTTTCGTCAATGGGGCAGTCTCACGCCCGGGCACCCTGAGCGCAGCCTGACGCCAGGCGTAGAAACCACCACCGGTCCGCTCGGCCAAGGGTTTGCCAACGGAGTCGGAATGGCGATCGCGGAAGGCCACCTCGCCGCCCGCTACAACCGCCCGGAGCACCCCATCGTCGATCACTACACCTACATCCTGGCCAGCGACGGCGACCTGATGGAAGGGGTGGCGGCGGAAGCCGCCTCGCTGGCGGGTCATTTGAAACTTGGCAAACTGATCTGCCTCTACGATGACAACCACGTCACACTCTCCGCCACGACCGACATCACGTTTACGGAAGATCGTGCCCGGCGTTTCGCGGCATACGGCTGGCATACACAGTCGGTTGAAAATGGAAACGATCTTGCCGCGATCGACTACGCCCTGCGGGCTGCGCAAGCAGAGAGCGAGCGTCCCTCTCTCATTCTCGTGCGCACGCATATCGGGTACGGATCACCTCACAAACAGGACACGTTTAAAGCGCACGGTTCTCCGCTCGGTGAAGACGAAGTGAAGGCGACGAAACAGGCGCTGGGCTGGCCGGTCCATCCACCGTTCTACGTTCCAGATGAGGCACTGGCGCATTTCCGTCTGGCCGTTGAACAGGGCGCACGAGCCGAAGCGGAATGGGCTATGAAATTTTCGGAGTACTCGAAGGTCTTCCCCGACCTGGCCGATGAATTTCAGCAGAGGATGGCCGGCGACTTGCCTCAAGGCTGGGATACCGCCATCCCGACCTTCCAGCCGGATCCGAAAGGCATCGCGACCCGCACTGCTTCAGGCAACGTGTTGAAGGCACTCGCTCAGAACCTTCCCTCGTTGATCGGTGGGTCCGCAGATCTAGACCCGTCCACCCGCACGGCGCTCACGGCAATGGGGGATTTCGAGAACACGATCGCCGAGGCCGGGAACCTGCAAGGATCGACGGGGGGCGGCTGGAGTTATGCGGGACGCAACCTGCACTTCGGTGTGCGCGAGCATGCGATGGGATCCATCGCGAATGGATTGGCGGTGCACGGCGGGATCATTCCCTTCACCGCGACGTTTCTTATTTTCTCGGACTACATGCGCCCGCCGATTCGGCTGGCGGCGCTCATGGAACAGCGGGTGGTCTTCGTGTTCACCCACGATAGCATCGCGCTTGGCGAAGATGGGTCCACGCATCAACCGGTCGAGCAATTGGCATCCCTGCGCGCAATCCCCAACTTGATCGTCATCCGCCCCTGCGATGCGAACGAGACCGCCGTCGCTTGGCGTGTCGCCATCGAAAGCCGCGATCGTCCGGTCTCACTGATTTTGACGCGTCAGTCCGTTCCCACACTTGATCGGGTTCAATTTACGACGGCGGAAGGCTTGCGGCGCGGCGCCTATATTTTGGCCGATCCTCCCCATGGCACACCGGATCTCATCCTGATCGGCACCGGTTCGGAAGTCAGTGTGATCGTCGACGCGCGCAACAAACTGGCCGAGAGCGGGATCCACGTTCGGATCGTCTCCATGCCGAGCTGGGAGTTGTTCGATGCCCAGCCGCAACATTATCGAGACTCCGTTCTGCCGCCCTCAGTTTGCGCGCGGCTTGCGGTGGAGGCCGGCGTGACCCAGGGCTGGTGCAAGTATGTGGGCGAGGAGGGTGGTGTGATCGGAGTGGATCGTTTCGGCGCATCGGCTCCTGGAGAAATACTCATGCGCGAGTACGGTTTCACCGTGGAGCATGTGTGCACACGTGCCATGGAGTTAATGAAGAGGACACGGTTTGGTGTTCAGAGATGACCGTACAGCAAGCCGTGAGGCTGATCCCACATGATGCCGGGTGGGATTGTCGCAGATAATGGGAGCATTGTCTTGAAGAAACCATCGATAGAGGCGTTGCGCGAGTCCTGACACCGATGAAACCTGAATTCAAAGTGGGGGATCATGTGGAGTGGAACTCGGAAGCGGGCAAGGTCCGCGGAACGATCAAAAAAAAGGTCGTTTCTCCCGTCAGGTTTAAAACATACACCGTCCGCGCCTCGAAGGAGGAGCCGCAATACTTGATCAAGAGCGACAAGACCGACCACTTGGCCATGCATAAAGGTTCGGCGCTCACCAAGATCGGCACAAGCAGACGCGGATCTAAGAAACGTCTGAAGTAGAAGAAGCGGAACATGACCGATCGAGTTCGTAAACTTCTCAGCTGCTGCCAAGGAGAAAATCCCGGTCTGCCGGCCAATCCGGCCCAACTGCACAATCGCAGACGGTCTATCGGGCGTCGAACGCATGTACAAGATCTGCAGAGAGAGGTTTTGGTGGAGAGAACCATCGGTGTTGTATCACGGACGACCTGCCGATGAGTCTCGTGGTCCCTCATCCGATTCGACAAGGAGGGCAGGATGGATCAGGAGACGTTGGGATTTCCTCTTTGGCTTCGCATCAACCATGTCATCAATCTGTTTTGCATTTTTCTGTTGATGCGGAGCGGTGTGCAGATTCTTGCGGACCATCCGAAGCTCTATTGGAACGATGACACCACGCCGGGGAGCGAATGGATCAAATTCGGAAAGAAAGTCATGCCGAAGGATCGCCTCTGGACCTCAATGGACGAGGCCGAACACGTCAACTCCGTCGTTGCCCTCCCTGGAGGACATCACAACCTCGGAGCGGCCAGGAACTGGCATTTCTTGATCGTTCCATTATGGATCATGAACGGCCTCAGTTATGTGACCATGCTCGGTGCGACCGGCGAATGGCGACGACTCATTCCCGTCAGCTGGACGATTGTCCCTCAAGCCTGGGAGAGTGTCGTGACCTATGCCAGTTTTCAGATCCCGCCGGACAGCGCGTTTCACCCCTATGATCCGCTGCAACAGCTCACTTATGCGGCGGTGGTTTTTCTCGTCGCCCCGTTGATGATCCTGACCGGGGTGTGCATGTCTCCGGCGTTCATCGCGCGTTTCCCCTGGTATCCGAAACTCTTCGGCGGGCGGCAAGCCGCGCGCAGCCTCCATTTTATCGGATTGATGACTTTAGTGGTCTACACGTTGGTGCACCTCACGCTGGTCGTGGTGGTGCACTTCCCAGAAGACATCGGCGACATGGTGCTGGGTTCAACCAACCAGAATGTGGCGCTCGCGCTCTGGATCGCCTCGATCGTGTTGATCGGGGTCGTGCTCTTTCATATCTGGGCCACGGTCTATACGCTGCGCCATCAACGACGATTTCAGGTTCACGCCACTGCGTTCGTCGAACCGCTCATGCGGTTCCTGTTCGGAGGCCTGCGGTCCCGCCAGCAATACGGCAAAGATCAGATTTCGCCATACTTTCATGTGAATGGGTACCCGCCGGAATCGGAGACCTATACGAAGCAGGCTGAAGCCCAGTTTACGGAATGGCGAATGACCATCGGCGGGCTGGTGGAACGGCCGCTGGTGTTGTCTCTGGCGGACCTTCGTGCGCTCCCCAAGCAGGAGCAAATCACGAAGCACAATTGTATTCAGGGATGGTCGGCCGTGGCGGAATGGGGAGGGGTCAGGATGAGCACTATCCTGGACATGTGCAGGCCCCTGCCGCAGGTGCGGTATGTGGTCTTCCATGCGTTTCCGCAGGCGGAATATGCGCCGCTCACCTATTACGAAATCGTGACGTTGGATGAAGTCCGCGACCCGCACACTATTCTGGCCTATGAAATGAATTGGAAACCGCTGCCGATTCCGCATGGAGCCCCCTGCCGCCTGCGCATCGAAATAAAGACGGGATACAAGATGGTGAAATATCTTCGTGCCATCGAGCTGGTGGACACATTTGCCGGTATCGGGGAAGGACGTGGAGGCTACAGGGAAGACCATCAGTACTATGACAAGGTGGCGGCGATCTGATGCCCTGTCTCGCGTTGGTGTGAGGCCGGACCAGACCCGCTGATCGAATATATGGTGAACGTCACAACAGAAGACACGAAGGAGAGACGAGAATGAAGGCCAATCCCTTGAAGACATTGGAGACATTCGGTCAATCAGTCTGGTTGGACTACATCCGACGCGATTTGATCACCGGCGGGCAGCTGCGGCGGCTGATTGAGGAAGACGGCCTGCGGGGAATGACCTCGAATCCTGCTATTTTCGAGAAGGCGATCGTGGGGAGCCATGAGTATGACGAGGACATTCGCGCCATGGCCCGTCAGGGGCGAAAGGTGGACGCCATCTATGAAGCGCTCAGCCAGCGAGATGTGCAGGGCGCCGCAGATGTGTTCCGACCGGTATACGACGAGACCGACGGGAAGGACGGCTATGTCAGCTTGGAGGTAAGTCCCCATCTGGCGCATGACACCAAAGGCACGGTGGAAGAGGCGCGCCGACTGTGGAAGGCGCTGGCCCGGCCCAACGTCTTCATCAAGGTTCCTGCCACGAGCGAGGGGCTGCCTGCCATCCAAGAACTCATCAGCGAAGGCATCAACGTCAACGTGACATTGCTGTTTGGGTTGCCGCGGTATCGCCAGGTGGCGGAGGCGTACCTCGCCGGTCTCGCCGCGCGGGCCGCGCGCGGGAAGCCCCTGAAGCCGGTGGCCTCGGTGGCCAGTTTCTTTGTCAGCCGTATCGACAGCTTGGTGGATCCCGTGCTGGATCACATCATCCAACAAGGCGGTGGGCAGGCGGCGCTTGCGAAGGCCCTGCGCGGGCAGGTCGCCGTCGCTAATGCGAAGGCGGCGTACCAACTCTACAAGGAGATCTTCGGCAGCGGTCGGTTTAAAACATTGGTCGATCAGGGGGCTCGTGTCCAGCGTCTGCTCTGGGCCAGCACCAGTACGAAGAGCCAGGGTGAGAGCGATGTAAAATACGTGGAGGCCCTCATCGGCCCGGACACGGTCAATACAGTGCCCCTTCAGACGCTTGAGGCCTATCGCGACCACGGCGATCCGAAGGCTCGCCTCGAACAACATGTCCAGGAAGCCCGCCTTCTATTGGAGCGGTTGCCCGAAGTCGGCATCAACCTCGACCAGGTGACACAGCAACTAGAGGACGACGGTGTTGAGAAGTTCAACAAGCTCTTCGACAAACTGTTGCAGACCTTGGCAAGCACGTCGTCTCACAGGTGAGGAGCTGTGAACATACGTCACCGCGAAGTGAGTCGGACACCCTACGAGGGGCTGAGCAGCTTCAACACCACGGATCAAAAGGCACTACGGGCGAAACTCTCACCGCAACAGGTTCCGCGTACCGAGCAGGGACGAGCCGATCGATAAGATTTATGCGGAGAGCTTTTGTGGCACGGACCATCTATGCCACGTTCTGAAAGAAGCAGAAGCGATGGTCAACGTGGCGATGGAGGGATCGCACAACTGAAGGAGAAATCGTGAGTATAGACAGGGCTGACGACAACCCCCTCTCCAGGCATGCACAGAGGGAGGTCGAAGGATTCGAGTGCCTGGCTGAGTTGGCCTTGGATCTGCGTTCGTGCTGGAACCATGGCGCCGATGACGTATGGCGGCAGCTGGATCCCATGTTGTGGGAATGTACACACAACCCCTGGGTCGTCCTGCAAGCGGTGTCCCGAGACCGGTTGCGGCGGATGTCGGCCGATCCCGCCTTCCGCAAGCAGGTCGAGACGCTCGTGCAAGCGAGGCGACACGCGGCGAACGCTTCTGCGTGGTTTCAGGCCGCCCACCCACAATCGCCTCTGACCTGCGTGGCCTATTTCAGCATGGAATTCATGTTGAGCGAAGCGTTACCCATTTATTCTGGCGGACTGGGCAATGTGGCTGGTGATCAGCTCAAAGCCGCCAGCGATCTGGGCGTGCCCGTGGTCGGCGTGGGGCTGCTCTACCAGCAAGGCTATTTTCGGCAGATGATCGATAAGGACGGCGCGCAACAGGCGCTCTTTCCTTACAACGATCCCGGGCAATTGCCGATCTCGCCGTTGCGCCAGGCGAACGGCGAGTGGTTGCGATTGGAGATCGCGCTGCCCGGTTACTCGATTTGGCTGCGCGCCTGGGAGGTCCAGGTCGGTCGAGTACGGCTGTATCTGCTGGACAGCAATGATGCGGCGAATTTCCCGGCTCACCGAGGCATTACCAGCGAGCTGTACGGAGGCGGGCCGGAGTTGCGGCTGAAACAAGAATTGCTGCTCGGCCTCGGGGGCTGGCGGCTGCTGGAGGCACTGAATCTCCGACCGGAAGTCTGCCATCTGAATGAGGGTCATGCCGCCTTTGCCATATTGGAACGCGCCCGCAGTTTCATGGAGGCCTCCGGGCACCCCTTCGACGTCGCATTGGCCGCCACGCGAGCAGGGAACCTCTTCACCACGCATACGGCGGTGGCCGCCGGTTTTGATCGGTTCGCTCCGGCGCTCATCGAGCAATACCTCGGTCGGTATGCCAAGAACCAGCTCGCCATTCCCCTGCGCGACTTGCTGGCACTGGGCCGCCAGAATCCGAACGACGCGTCGGAACCATTCAACATGGCCTATTTGGCGATCCGAGGGAGCGGGGCGGTCAATGGTGTGAGTCGTGTGCATGGACAGGTGAGCCGCCGTCTCTTTCGCGCTCTTTTTCGCCGCTGGCCGGAAGCCGCCGTGCCTGTCCGGCATGTGACCAACGGAGTCCATATGCCGAGCTGGGACTCTGCAGCAGCCGACGCACTGTGGACGGAATTCTGCGGAAAGAACCGCTGGCTGGGCACGATGGAATGTCTGGAGGCGGCGATTCGCGGAATCCCGGAGGCTCGACTGTGGCAATTCCGCAATGCCGCCCGCAATGCCCTCATCAGCTATGCCCGCGAACGATTGTCTCGCCAATTGGCGGCCTCCGGGGCGTCGCCTGCGGACTTGGAGAGGGTTAGGCAGATGTTTGATCCCGACGCGTTGACGCTGGGTTTTGCTCGTCGCTTCGCCACCTATAAGCGTCCCAATCTGTTGCTGCACCAGCCGGAGCGGCTCCATCGTTTGTTGACAGATTCCCAGCGCCCGGTACAGCTCATCATGGCTGGCAAGGCCCACCCCGCAGACCAGGCCGGGCAGGCCTTGATTCAAGAATGGATCCAGTTTATCCGGCGGCCCGAGACGCGTCCCCATGTGATCTACCTCAGTGACTACGACATGGTGCTGGCCGAACAGCTGGTGCAGGGGGTGGATGTCTGGATCAACACGCCACGGCGACCGTGGGAGGCCAGCGGCACAAGCGGCATGAAAGTGTTGGTCAATGGCGGTCTCAATCTGTCGGAGTTGGATGGGTGGTGGGCCGAAGCCTATCACCCCGATGTGGGGTGGGCATTAGGCGATGGCCGGGACCATGGGGACGATCTCGCATGGGACGCGATCGAAGCCGATGCCCTCTACGACCTGCTCGAACGCGAGGTGATCCCGGAATTTTATCGCCGCGACGAGCACGGCGTTCCCACCGGTTGGGTCAACCGAATACGGGAGAGCATGGCACGGTTGACACCCAGGTTTTCGACGAACCGTGTCGTGCGGGAATATACCGAGCAACATTACCTTCCGGCTGCAGCCGCCTACCGTGAGCGCACGGCCGAGAAGGGGGGCGTGGGCAAGCGCCTTGCCGAGTGGAAGCAGATCTTGAACGAGAAATGGCTCGGGCTGCGCTTCGGCGACGTGAAGGTACAGACCACTGTCGCACAGCATATCTTTGAGGCAGAAGTGTATTTCAATAACCTCGATCCGGACGCCGTGCGGGTTGAGTTGTATGCCGATGGGATCAACGGCAGCAGTCCGATCCGGGAGGAGATGACGCGTGTTCGCCGACTGGCCAGCGAATCAGGGGGGGCGATCTATCGCGCATCGGTCTCGGCAGCCCGTTTCGCAACGGACTATACGGTGCGCGTCATCCCGCACCACGCCGGCGTGGCCGTGCCCCTGGAAGTCGATCTCATTCTCTGGCAGCGGTGAGTATGGCCACGACGACGCCCTTAGCGTGATGCCCGTATGAACAACCGGCTGCCATTGCCCGATGCCGCGAATCTCGCCTTCGTGGAGGAGTTATATCTAGCCTTCTTGCGGAATCCCACCTCGGTTTCTACGACCTGGAGAGAATACTTCGAGGCGGTGAGAAACGAAAGCAATGACCAGAAGGTCGTACGGAGGGGGCCGATCCACTTGCCCAAACCACTCTTTGATCCTGAACGGAGCCGTGCCGGTCATGCCGTGACGGACACCGATGCTCTCGCGGTGGAACCAATCGAGGAGCAGCAAGATCGGGTGACTCGGCTCGTGGGGGCTTACCTGACCCGAGGCCATACGGCAGCCGCCATCGACCCACTGGGTATCCCGCGTCCGCCTCATCCCGAATTGGATCCGGCGTTCTATGGTTTCACCGAAGCCGACCTGGACCGGAAATTTTGGGCACATGAGCTGAGAGGGGGAGCCTTCATCACGCTGGGTGAAATCTTGACGCACCTGAAGGCGGCCTATTGCGGTTCAATCGGCGCTGAGTTTATGCGCATCGACGACTCGGAGCAGCGGAGATGGCTCCGAGAGCGGCTGGAGAGAGCAGAGCATCGCGTCCGGTTGAAGCGGGAGGAGCAGATTCGCATCCTCACGCGGCTGACCGACGCCGTCATGTTCGAAGAATTCATCCAGCAAAAGTATCCCGGCGCCAAGAGCTTCTCTCTCGAAGGGGCGGAAAGCCTGATCCCGCTGCTCGACTTAACCATCGAGACGGCCGGCGAGCAAGGGATGGAGGAGATCGTGCTGGCGATGGCGCATCGAGGCCGCCTCAACGTGCTGGCGAATATTCTCGGGAAGCGACCGCGGGAGATCTTCCATGAATTCGAGAATCTTGTCGATCCTCTTCATGAGGGACGCGGCGACGTGAAGTACCATCTGGGCCACAGCGGAGACTGGGTAACGGCCTCTGGACGGACGGTGCATCTCTCCCTGTGCTTCAACCCGAGCCACTTGGAGTTCGTGAATCCGGTGGCGTTGGGGCGTGTACGCGCAAAACGGGACCGAGTCGGCGATGGAGTCATGGCCCTCCTTATCCATGGAGATGCATCATTTACCGGTGAAGGAGTTGTACAGGAAGCGCTCAATCTAGGGGGGCTCCGGGGGTACCGCACGGGCGGGACGCTGCATGTGGTCATCAACAATCAGATCGGGTTCACGACGGCGCCTGAGGAGACGCGGTCGTCTCCCTACGCGACCGATGTGGCCAAGATGCGGCAGATCCCGATCTTTCACGTGAACGGGGAAGACCCAGAAGCCGTGGCCCACGTCGTGAGTGTCGCGATGGACTTCCGGCGGACGTTTCGGACCGATGTCGTGATCGACATGTACTGTTTTCGCCGCCGGGGCCATAACGAAGGGGATGAGCCGGGTTTCACGCAACCGCTGATGTACCAGGTGATCGACCAGCGCCGGCCGCTCCGCGACCACTATCTAGAATATCTCTTGAAACTCGGCGAGGTGACGCGCGAGGAGGTGGATGGGATCGCAGTGGAACGCCGGCGCGAGCTCGAACGGGATCTCAGTGAGGCGCGAAGCCATACGTACCTGCCCCGCCGGGAGAAGCCGACCGGGATCTGGACAGGATACTATGGCGGATTGGGAGAAGATGAGGAAGAGGTTATGACCGGGGTTGAGCGAGCTCGGCTCATCGAGATGATGCAGATGCTCACGCAGGTGCCCGACGGATTCCATCCGCATCCCAAGATCGCTCAGTGGCTGGGACGCCGTCGAGACATGGGAAGCGGGGCGCGGGCGATCGATTGGTCCACAGCCGAAGCGCTCGCCTTTGCAACGCTCGCAGCGGAGGGCCGGCGCGTGCGCCTGTCAGGGCAGGATACAGCCCGTGGGACATTCAGCCAGCGGCACGCCGTTTTGCACGACACCGTGAACGGACGGGTGTACGTGCCACTCGAGCAGGTCGCTCGGGGGCGGGGAAGGATTGAGATCTACAACAGTCCTCTTTCCGAAGCAGGGGTGCTCGGCTTTGAGTATGGATACAGTCTGGATTGCCCGGAGGGGCTCATTCTCTGGGAGGCGCAATTCGGAGATTTCGTCAATGCGGCCCAGGTCATCATCGATCAGTTTTTGGTCAGCGCCGAGGAGAAATGGCGCCGTTTGAGCGGACTCGTGCTTCTCCTTCCCCATGGCTTCGAGGGCCAGGGACCGGAACATTCGAGTGCTCGACTCGAGCGGTTTCTGGAGCTGGCCGTCAACGACAACATTCAAGTGGTGAATCCATCGACGCCGGCGCAATACTTCCATGTCTTGAGGCGTCAGGTGCTTCGCCGATGGCGAAAACCGTTGATCCTCATGACGCCGAAGAGCTTGCTTCGCCACGCGCAAGCCGTATCGACGCTTGATGATCTCCACCAGGGCAGGTTCCGGCGCATCCTGTTCGACCGCGCCGTAGCGCCCGAGATGGTTACGCGGGTGCTGCTTTGCAGCGGCAAGGTGTACTATGACTTGTTGGCGACGCGGGAGGAGCTTCGGCGTCAGGATGTTGCGATTCTGCGACTCGAGCAACTCTATCCTCTGAACGAAGCTGAGCTGAGCAAGGCTCTTGCGCAATATCCACTGAACACTCCGGCGATCTGGGTTCAGGAGGAGCCGGCGAACATGGGAGCCTGGCGGTATCTCTTCGCACGGTTTGGCGACAGGCTCCCAGGTGCCGGATCATTTTCCGCGGTTTGCCGGCCTGCTTCGGCCGCTCCTGCGACTGGGTGGCCCGCTCTCCATACGATCGAGCGGCAGAACTTGCTCAAGGCGGCATTCGATGCCCATTGAACTCACGGTTCCGGCGGTTGGGGAGTCGATCACCGAGGTGGAGATCGGGGACTGGCTCAAGTCACCGGGAGACGCCGTCCGTCAGGATGAACCCATTGTTTCGCTCGAGACCGAGAAGACATCGCTCGATCTGCCGTCGCCCATATCCGGGGTGCTCGTCAGGATTCTCAAGCAGAAGGGCGAGTCGGCCAAGGTCGGCGAGGTGATCGCGCAGCTCGAAGAGGCGGCAATGCGGACAGAGGCTGCGACGTCAGCTCCGCCTGTCGCGGCGGCTCCGGACGAACCGAGCCGGATGGCTGACAGTGCTTCCATCCCCCCGCCAGTTATGCTGACTGTGAACCGGCCTTCGGACGAACCCCGGCTCGGCGTCGAAGAGAAGAGGGAGAGCAAACCAGACCATCGGACTCGCGAAGACATCTCCCACCCCGTGACCGAGACTCCGGCCGACGTGGACCATATGCGCGAGGAGGCCGAGACGGACGCGGCTTCGCCCGGATCCGCCGCGCATCGAGCGACCGGGGACCGCGAGGAAGAGGCAGTTCCCATGAGCCTACTTCGTCGCAGGGTCGCCGAGCGGCTCGTGCAGGCCCAACAGAACGCGGCCCTGCTGACGACGTTCAATGAGATCGAGATGACGGCGGTGAAGGCGCTGAAGCAGGCCCATCAGGAGACCTTCCAGCAACGCCACAACGTGAAGCTCGGCCTCATGTCCTTCTTCGTCAAAAGCGTCATCGAAGCCCTCAAGAAGGTCCCTGAGCTCAACGCCGAGATTCGTGGCACCGATATCGTGTACCGCCGCTACTACGACATCGGCATCGCCATCGGAGGAGGACGAGGGTTGGTCGTGCCGGTGTTGCGCAACGCCGAACGCCTGGGCTTCGCCGAGATCGAAACCGCCATCAGCGACTTTTCCCGGCGTGCTCAGGCGCACCGCCTCGCGTTGGAAGAGCTGCAGGGAGGCACTTTCACGATCTCAAACGGTGGGGTGTACGGCTCGTTGCTCTCGACTCCGATCGTCAATCCGCCGCAGAGCGGAGTCCTCGGACTCCATGCGATAGAGGACCGGGCGGTCGTGCGGGACGGGCAGATCGTGATCCGGCCCATGATGTACGTGGCCTTGACCTATGATCACCGGATCGTGGATGGTCGCGAAGCGGTGACCTTTCTCAAACATATCAAGGAATGCATCGAGGAGCCGGCCCGCATCCTGCTGGAGATCTGAACCTGTCGATTGATTTGCGGCCGATTCGGTAGGGTCGCCTACCGGAAGAACTCTTCATATTGCCCATGAAGGTGAGAAGCATCGGCCCGCGCAGAGTCTCTACAAACCCATCACTTCCCTCGTGACCCGTGGTGAATAAGGATATTCGCGGAGAGGGCCTGTCCCACGTGGCGAACCTGATGGCGCTGAGCGGGCCTCTGCCGCGGCTGTCATCCGTCATGATCGGCGTGGCCCTATTCGGAACCGGCTGCGCACTGTTACTTGATGAGCAAACCTTGTATTTGCGGTCGGCACAGAATCGGGCGACCCAACAAGAAGTTCGCGGCCGTCTGGGCAGGCCATTCTGGGCCGGGACACCGCGCGCCGGGGAAACGGTCTGGGTCTATCAGATTCGGGAACCTGAACAGGGCGGCAACAATAGTTGGACCATTACCGGGTTCTGGTGCGATGAGTATGTGCTGACATTCGACGGAGATGGAGTGTTGCGGCGATGGACTCATCGCTCGCAAAAACATCGGGACGAAAGATCGCAGGCCGACTGTGTGAGGGATGGATTCCGGCCGCCATCCTAGCCTGGAAGGCCACACGATGCTCTTGGCCGTGCCGTTCCTGCCTCATCATTCTCCACGCGGACGTGGTCGAGTCGCCGTTCGCCGCCGTGCGACTGCGGACGACGGCGGGCAAGCTGCTCAAGCGCGTGGAGGCAGCGCACAACGATGAAAGCGGAGAGATTGCCTGCATGATCATTCATCGAAATGAGAAAGCAGGGGCGGCCATGGTCTTTCGCACTGTCCGCTCAGAGCGGTTTCGCACGGTTCGAAAAGCTATGTTCGTCCCGCACACAGTATTGTGCACGTAGAAAGTTTCATTCGCGATTTCTAAATACATGGTTGACAACGGCTTACACCGTCTCAACGCATCGTCGCCGAACAGAGAACATCCATCGGTTCGCTTGTTGCATCCCGTGTTGCATCAACTAAGTATGGAGTCGATGGGGCATCCGAATCCCCTGTGGGTCAACATGGTGAGGAGTGGGCACCATGAACCTGAAAGGTCTCATGCATCGTGAGGTAGATGAGAGGCTGACGGAAAAGGACGTTGCCGCTATGGTTGGCGTCTCTGTGCGAACGAACATGAGGATTCTGGCTGATATCTCCCCCCGCAGATCCTGCGATGTGGCAAAAGTTTGCCACCTATTTTCGTATGGGTGTGGATTTTTTACGGGGCGGCGAGGCGCGACGCCGAGGAATCTTCCTCAATCCGAAGGTCACGTGTGTTGCGCTCAAATGAGAAAGGTCCCTTTACTCCTGAATTGGGCGCAGATCAGCGAGATGGTCGAGGGCAAAAAGCCGTCCCCCGTGGCCGATAGGGTAGCGATGATCGAGACGAACGTGCAAGGGCTGCGCACGTTCGCGGTGAAGGTGAAGGATGATTCGATGTATCCCATGTTCGGTGAAGGCGAGGTCATTTTCGTGAATCCGGATCTCACAAGCGAGCCCGGCCATTTTGTCCTCGCCGGCGCACGCACCTCTTTCCAAAGCGCAATGGTGAGGGAGTTTAACATGATCGGAGAACAGTACGTTCTCCATCCCCTCAACCGACGATATAACGATCTCCCCTTGATGAATGACCAATGTCTCTGGGGCAAGGTCGTCAGGTTGCGCAACAATCTCTGACAGTTAGACAGGATCGGAAGAACCAGAAGAAGGTCAGTCGTCCGTCGTCCGTGGCGACTTGAGCGAGCGGCGGATTGTCTGAACGGGCCGCCGATCACCTTGTTCCATTGTCGCTGACCATCATCTTCTTATTGAAAGGAGCCAATCATGAAACGACATGGTATGTGGCAAGCAGTCGTACTTTCAGTGGGGCTGTTCTCGGCGGCAGCTCTCATCGGCGCGGCGTCCGGGGCCGAAGACAAGCATCCGCAACTTTTGCCGGGAGATCGGGTTCTCATCGGCACCGTCGAAGAAATCAGAAGTGACCAGGCCAGGATCCACACCGGCGAGGTGGAGCCCCGGTTCGTTCCGATGGGGGTCCGGAAGGCAAAGGGACTGCCGGATCTGAAAAAAGGCGATCGTGTTGAAATCACCGTCAATGACCAAAATCTCCTCGTCGACGTGCACGTCACAGGCGAGTCGAGCCACCACCTCGTCGTACACGGCCAACTGGCCGAACCGCTGGTGACCGGGCACGACAAGGCAGTCATTCGTACCGCGAACGGGAAAGAGGAGCCCCACCTGGTGCGGCCTGTCGCAAGGAGTAAGGTGGCTTCGATTCCCGTAGGCGTGGACGCGGTCTTTCTCATCGATGAATTGAACAAAATCGTCGATGTGACCTTCGGCAGCAAGGAAGCGGTGCATCGCGCGGCAGAACTCTGGAAGAAGATGACGCCGCTCAAGGGCAACTTCAGCAGAATCAACGCGGTGGTCTTGAAGCCCTTGGAAAGCAACAAAATTGCCGTCCAAACCGAGGACGGGAAAGAACAGCCGTACGAGGTGCGCCCGCTTATACAGAAGCGAATGAAAGGATTATCCAAAGGTGATGCCGTGGTCCTGTTGGTGGATGACGAGAACAAAGTCACCGATGTGGCGATTCCGCCTCACTCAAGCGAGAGCAAGCATTGACGGTCTCCGGGCGGTATCACTTGCGCATCTATGGGAAACTCGCGAAATTCCCAAACGGGGTGCCTGGGACGTTCCGATCGAACGCAACAAGAAGGTCGCGCTTGCGACCATTCCGTTGAATCGATCACGAGGGTCGAATCGGCTTCTGCCTGCTCGATGGGAACGGCGTTCCGCCAAACATCGAGCAGGCCGTGGACGGACACATTCATAAGAAGAATTCAACCAGGGGAGGTAGCGTCATGACCATCGTTGGAGTGCCGGTTGGAGGACTGAACAAGGTGGGACAAATCGTGTCCACCAACGACGTCCTGTTTCACGCGGGCCAGAACGGTTTGGCCATCGCGGTAGCGCTCTTGTCGACCCATACGGCGGGCGCCCCCGTCGTGGATCGCAACGAAAAATATCTGGGATTCATTAATGAGTTCGATCTCATGCGGGCGCTTGAAGCAGGAAAAGACCTGGCCAAGCTCACCGCTGAGGAAATCATGCGGAAGGATCGCCTGGTCGTCACCGCCTCGACAAAGATCGCCGATGCCTTCAAGATGATGGAGGAGCACCACGTGCTCAGTCTTCCGGTCGAGAAGGACGGTGTCGTCGCCTATTCAGTGACTCGGCATGACTTGTTGCGCGCGTGGATTGGGCTCGGCTTAGGAATGGGAATGGAAGCATAAGCAAATGCGACAGGCTCATGTCTAATAACTACGACGTCTAAATCAGACTCGTCTAGGTATCGGCCTGCCGACCTTCCGTCATATAAATGTGGAGAGCGTGAGAGTCAACCGGCGGTGATCCATCAATCGGCAAGGGGCTTCAATTCGAGACGATCATAGCCCCCAAGGTCGCATTCCGTCCGCTTCGTGAATGAGACACATCAGGCCTGCGGTATATTCCTGAAAAGGGACCTATGAGTCATTTCCTCGAGCGGTTCCTGTTTTTCCGTGAAACCCTCGACACGTTTTCAGGGAAACACGGAGTCGTCAAGCGGGAAGATCGCACCTGGGAGAATGCCCATTGCGATCGCTGTCTACAGCGCGTAACGCATCAAGTACGCATTGGTGCGGACGTGCTTGATGGCGTTGTGGCGAGAAGCCCGGAAGACGGACGCTGTCAGTTCCTCAAGGTCGATCCGAATTCGCTGCCTTGAGCCTCCTGATCGGCGCCTCGACCTCCTGGCGCAGACCTACACCGCTCGGGCAGCCACGGACTGCCGTGTAGATGATGGAATCACGCAACCTTATATCAACAGGTTGTTCGCGAGTGCTCTATGTATATCGTCATGGTGGCAACGGAATGCGCCCCGGTGGCCCAGGCGGGCGGGTTGGGCGACGTCGTGTTCGGCCTCAGCAGGGAAGTGGAGATCCGCGGTCATGCGGTCGAGATCATTCTGCCGAAGTACGATTGCATGCGATACGATCCCATCTGGGGGCTGCGCGTGACCATGGCGGACCTGTGGGTGCCTTGGTACGGCGGTGCGGTGCATTGCTCTGTGTGGTTCGGCTATGTACATGGTCGCAAGTGCTTCTTCATCGAGCCGCACTCGCAGGACCATTTTTTCAATCGCGCCGCCTATTATGGGTTTCCGGACGAGTATATGCGGTGGGCCTTTTTTAGCAAGGCCGCCCTCGAATTTCTGTTTCGGACCAACAAACGACCTGACGTGATTCATTGTCACGACTGGCACACGGCCCTCGTTCCGGTGTTGCTGTACGAAATCTACCAGCATGCCGGCATGCACGATCAGCGGGTGTGCTACACCGTGCACAACTTCCGGCACCAGGGGATTGCCGGGGAGAACATCCTTTGGGCGACGGGCCTGGGCCGTCCCGAGTATTATTTCCATCCTTACCGTATGCGTGATGACTTCAACCACGCAGCGGTGAATTTGACGAAGGGCGCGATTATGTACTCGAACTTCATCACGACGGTCTCGCCGCAGCACACCTGGGAGGCTCGCCATACGGACCAGGGATTCGGGCTCGGGCACTCGCTGTCCGTGCACCAGGGCAAATTCGGCGGTGTGCTCAACGGCGTGGATTATGAGACCTGGAATCCCGAGATCGACAGGCTGATTCCCCATCGATACGGCGTGAACAGCGTAGAGAGAAAATACGCGAACAAGGAGGCGCTACGCGACCGATTCTGGCTGCGCAAGGACTATAAGCCGATCATCGCTTACGTGGGGCGTCTCGACGCCCAGAAGGGGATCGATCTGATCCGACATGCGTTGTTCTATTCATTGGCGAATGGCGCACAGTTTGTGCTCCTAGGCCCGAGCTCGGAGCAGGGGATACACGAACACTTCTGGCAGCTGAAGCACCATGTGAACGATCACCCGGACTGTCACCTGGAAATCGGATTCAGCAAAGACCTGGCCCATCTGATCTATGCCGGCGCGGACATGGTCATCGTGCCCAGTCTCTTCGAACCCTGTGGACTCACACCGATGATCGGCCAGAAGTACGGGACAGTCCCAATCGTGCGGGCAATTGGAGGGTTGCTCAACAGCGTGGTCGATCGCGACTATAGCGACAAGCCGACCGAGGAGCGCAACGGCTACGTTTTCCATCAGGCGGACCATGGCGGGGTCGAGTCGGCCTTACGTCGAGCCATAGGGCTGTGGTACCGCTATCCGGAAGAATTTCGCCGACTGATGGTCAATGGCATGCGCTACGACTTTTCATGGAGCCGGCCGGGCATGGATTACATCAACATCTACAATTATATCCGGCACAAGTGGTGAGATCGGGCCGGCAGGAAGGTACGGCATATGGCTGAACTTCAGGAATATGTCGATGGTTTACCCAACATCTCCGGGTGGGAACAGTTGATTGAACGTGTTTTGATGGACGCTGCCGTGGGGTCGAGGTACCTTCCGGAGAGTCGGCTCGACTTCAAGCGCATCAAGAGCGCCGCCGCTGTGGCGCTGCATATGCATCAGCCACTGATTCCCGCCGGTGGTAACGAGATCCACAGCGCAGAGATCATCAGCAATCTCAAGTATATGATGGATCACCAGGATATTGGGGATAACCATAACGCGCCCGTATTCGTCTGGTGCTACAAACGCATGGGGGAGTTCATTCCGCAACTCATCCATGAAGGCAAAGAACCGCGCGTCATGCTCGAGTATTCGGGTACGCTGCTCCACGGCATGCGTCAGATGGGACTACATGAGGTGTTCGACAACCTGAAGCGGATCACCTGCGATCCGCTCTATCGCCGCGCGGTCGAATGGCTGGGCGCTCCGTGGGGCCACGCGGTCGCTCCTTCAACGCCGATCCAGGATTACCGACTGCATGTCAGGGCCTGGCAGCATCATTTTGCTGCCATTTTTGGTCTTGAGGCTTTGTCCCGTGTCCGTGGTTTTTCCCCGTCTGAGATGGCCTTACCCAACCACCCCGACGTCGCCTACGAATTTATCAAGACCCTGAAGGACTGCGGCTTCACCTGGCTGCTTGTTCAGGAGCACACGGTGGAGCAGCCTGCGACCGGCACCGGACCGGAGCGCAAGCATCTCCCTCATCGGCTCGTCTGCCGGAATTCTCACGGAGAGAGCGAGAGTATCGTCGCCCTCATCAAGACCCAAGGGAGCGATACCAAACTGGTCGGGCAGATGCAGCCCTATTACGAAGCCAAGAGCTTGTCCCGGTGGACGATCGGCGGGGTGTCTGTTCCGCCGTTGGTGACCCAAATCGCCGACGGTGAGAACGGCGGTGTCATGATGAACGAGTTTCCTCCCAAGTACCTAGAGGTCGTACGCGAGAGCTCAGGCATGGACACGCCTCTGATGAATGGCACCGAGTACTTGGAGCACCTCTTCGCCTCCGGAGTCACGGATGAGGCGTTGCCCGTGCTGCAGCCGCTGTTCCAGAAGCGCATTTGGGATCGCTTCGAGCCGGGCGGCGGACCTCAGCGGCTGGCTGAAATCATCAAGAACCTGGAAAGAGAAAACCATCGCTTCAATATGGAAGGAGGTAGTTGGACCAACAACATCTCCTGGGTCCAGGGCTATGAAAGCCTGATTGGGCCGATGGAAAAAGTCAGCGCGCTCTTCTATGAGAAAGCGATCAGGCCGGGCGTGTCCTCGCGTGAGCCTCGCTACCGCAACGCCCTGTTCCATTTGATGGCCTCCCAGACCAGCTGTTATCGCTACTGGGGACAAGGGCTGTGGACGGACTACGGGCGTGAACTCTGTCGACGGGCAGAACAGATCCTCCTTCACGACTTTTAGAGACACGAACGGCGCATCACCGGCCGAGTTCTGAGGACTTTCCTCTTGCCTTTGCAACCAGCCTTGCATAGCCACTTCTCGTCAAATTACAGAATCCTTTGAATCGCCTCCCCTCAGAACCGAGCGTACAGCACACCCCATAGCGACTGGATATTGCACCAGGTACCGGCTTATGCTTGGCTCAAGATGGATGAGCGCAGCCCTGGTGCATTTAGGAACATCTCCGTCTGTAGTCACGTCTCCCAAATCCCTCCACACATGAACTCATTTAAATATGCTCTTTGTTGACCTGCCCCCAAGTTGAGACAGTTCGTCCTCTTGAATACGACAGCTCCATGTCTAATAACCACGACTTCAATATCAGACTCACCTGGGTATCGACCTGCCGACCTTCTCCCCTATAGATGATCCATTAATCGGCAACGGTCTTCAATTCGAGACGATCTTAGTTAGACTATCAAGTTCACATTCCGTCCGCTTGGTGAATCAGAACCATCAAGCCTGCACGTATTCCTGGAAAGGGACTTATGAGTCATTTCCTCGATCGCCTCCTGTTTTTCCGTGAAACCCTCGGCACGTTTTCAGGGAAACACGGGGTCGTCAGGCGGGAAGATCGCACCTGGGAGAACGCCTATCGCGATCGCTGGAATCATGACAAGGTGGTGCGTTCCACCCATGGAGTTAACTGTACCGGCTCATGTAGTTGGAAAATCTATGTGAAGAACGGATTGATCACATGGGAGACGCAACAGACGGACTATCCTCGGACGCGCGCCGACCTGCCGAATCATGAACCTCGCGGATGTCCCAGGGGGGCGAGCTATTCCTGGTATGTCTATAGCGCACAACGCATCAAACACCCGTTGGTGCGGGCACGCTTGATGGCGTTGTGGCGAGAAGCTCGGAAGACGTTACCGCCTGTCGAGGCGTGGGCATCGATCGTCGAAGACACGCACAAACGTGAGCGCTACACCTCGGTGCGAGGGCAGGGAGGCTTCGTGCGCGCGACGTGGGACGAGGTCACGGAGCTGATCGCAGCGGCCAATGTCTATACGATCCAGCGGTACGGTCCGGACCGCATCGCCGGGTTTTCTCCCATCCCGGCAATGTCGATGGTGAGTTTTGCGGCAGGCAGCCGGTACCTGTCGTTGATCGGAGGCGTCATCCCGTCGTTTTATGATTGGTATGCCGACTTGCCGCCGTCCTCGCCGCAGGTCTGGGGCGAGCAGACCGACGTGTGCGAGGCCGCCGATTGGTACAACTCCTCTTACATTGTTGTCTGGGGATCGAACATTCCGCAGACTCGGACCCCCGATGCACATTTCTACACGGCTGCGCGATACAAAGGCGCCAAAACCGTCGCCGTGGCTCCGGACTTTGCGGAATACGTCAAGTTCGCGGATCTCTGGCTGGCGCCCCGGCGAGGTACGGATGCCGCGCTGGCCATGGCGCTCGGCCATGTCATCCTGAAGGAGTTTCATCTGTCCGCTTGCAGTCCCTACTTCTTGGATTATTGCCGCCAGTACAGCGACATGCCCATGTTGGTCTTCCTGCGCCCCGCTGGCGACGGATATGAACCGGGCCGTTTTGTCCGGGCATCCGACTTCGATGGGCAACTGGGCGAAACCAATAATCCGGAATGGAAGACCGTGGTCATTGACGAGGCCACCGGCCATCTGTGCGTCCCTCACGGCAGTATCGGCTTTCGGTGGCACGAGAAAGGACGCTGGAATCTCGATCTGATCGATGCGTCGAGCGGGCGCAGGATCGCAGCCGCGATGAGCGTGCTCCCGCAAGCTGAGGAGTTCGTGCCGGTTACCTTTCCCTATTTTTCAGACGATCACCCACCGGTCCTGCGCCGCCTGGTTCCAGCCCGACGGCTCAGCACCGTCCACGGCGACAGGTTCGTGGTGACCGCCTATGATCTCCTGCTGGCCGGTTACGGCCTCGATCGAGGGCTTGGAGATGATCAGGCGGCGCAGGACTACGATCAGGACATTCCCTATACGCCGGCATGGGCCGAAAAACATACGGGTGTCCGTCGCCATCAGATCATTCGTCTCGCCCGTGAGTTCGCAGAGAATGCTGAAAAGACACGAGGCCGCTCGTTGATCATTGTCGGAAACGGGATCAACCAGTGGTACCACACCGACATGATCTACCGGGCGATCATCAACGTCCTGGTCATGTGCGGATGCGTCGGGCGATCAGGCGGGGGGTGGGCTCATTATGTTGGGCAAGAAAAAGTGCGGCCGCTCGCCGGCTGGACGACCGTGGCGTTTGCGCTCGACTGGGTCCGCCCACCGCGGCACATGAACGGCACCTCCTTCTTTTACGCCCACACCGATCAGTGGCGGTATGAAAGCCTGCGGCCAGCCGAAACGCTCTCGCCGACGGCCAAAGACGATCCGGATGCCGATGCGGCCCACCTCATTGATTGGAACGTGCGGGCCGAACGGAGAGGCTGGCTTCCTTCCGCGCCTCAACTCAGTAGAAATCCCCTCGATGTGGTGAGTGAAGCGGAAGCGGCGGGGACACACCCGATCGCGCACACCGTCGAACAGCTTAGAACCGGCAAGATCGCGATGGCTTCGGAAGATCCCGATCACCCCAGGAATTTCATCCGGAACCTGTTCGTCTGGCGTTCCAACTTGGTTGGCTCCAGCGCCAAGGGTCACGAATACTTTTTGAAGCACCTGCTCGGCGCCGCCCACGGCGTCCTCGCTCCCGATCTCAAGGAACAGGAAGCACCGCTCCCGCGCGAGGTGGTCTGGCGGGATGAGGCTCCCTCGGGAAAGCTCGACCTACTGGTGACGCTCGATTTTCGCATGTCTTCGACCTGCCTCTACTCCGATGTCGTGCTGCCCAGCGCGACCTGGTATGAAAAGGACGATCTGAACACGTCGGACATGCACCCCTTCATCCACCCGTTGTGCGAGGCCGTGAATCCCCTCTGGGAGAGCAAGGCTGATTGGGACATATATAAAGAGATCGCTCGGAAGTTCTCCGAACTTGCCGGACCTATCCTGGGCACGCGGAAAGATCTCGTCTTAACGCCTCTGTTGCACGATACACCAAGTGAACTCGGTCAGCCGACGTCGGCCGATGACTGGAAGCGCGGCGATTGTGAGGCCATCCCAGGCAAGACGATGCCGAACATGACCGTGGTCACGCGATCCTATGGCGAAACGTACAATCGATTCATCGGGCTCGGGCCGCTGACGCGAGACCTTGGAACCGGGGCGAAGGGCATCGTGTGGGACAGTAAAGAAGAAGTTGAAGCGCTGGGCCAGGTCAACGGCGAGACGCGACTGGACAATCGAGAGCCCTATCCGAAGCTGGAAACGGCGCGGCAGGCGGCGCAAGCCATTTTGACACTCGCGCCGGAGACGAACGGTCACGTCTCGGTCAAGGCCTGGGACGCCCTCTCACAGCGGACCGGCCGATCCCACAAGCATCTGGCCGAAGGACGAGCCGAAGAGAGGGTCACCTTCGATGACCTGGTTGCGCAGCCCAGAAAGGTCATCTCCTCGCCCACTTGGAGCGGCATCGAGTCGGAAAAGATCTCCTACACCGGGAGCTATACCAACGTCCAGGAGCTGATCCCCTGGCGGACACTGACGGGACGCCAACAACTGTACCAGGATCATCCGTGGATGCGCCTCTTCGGCGAGCAGGTCTGCGTCTACAAGCCGCCCGTGGATACTCGATCCGTTGAAGCGCTTCGTCGTCACATGAAAAACGGCAATGAAAACTTCCTCGTCGTCAGTTGGATCACCCCTCACCAGAAGTGGGGAATCCATACGACCTACAGCGAGACGAGTCCGATGCTCACCTTGTCCCGAGGTGGTCCGATCGTCTGGCTGGCGGAGGCGGAAGCCAGAGAAGCGGGTATCCGGGATAACGATTGGATCGAGGTCGTCAATGCCAATGGCGCATTGGTGGCGCGGGCAATTCTCAGCCAGCGGATACCGCGGGGAGTGGCGATGATGTACCACGCGCAGGACAAGATCATCAACATGCCGCTGGCTCCGGCCACGGGCCGGCGCGGAGGCATTCACAACAGCCTGACAAGGATCATCATGAAACCGACTCACATGATCGGTGGGTATGCGCACCTGGCCTATGGCTATAACTACTATGGAACGGTCGGGACCAACCGGGACGAGATGGTCGTGGTGCGGAAGCTCGAACGTGTCACATGGGACGCCGATCCCGTTGCGACCAAGCGCTAGCAGGCTGCGGAAAAACTCAGTTGATGTCGAGAATATGGCCGAAAATTTCTGTGCGGTGCTCAGGCCAGAATAAGTTCAGGATGCTCAAAAAGGCTGTCCAGCAAGGCCCCAGCGAGCGAAGAGGCGAGGCGTACGCTTCGGTACGTTGAACCTCTGAGCGATGCGAGAACGCCGCTGGCGGACTTTTTCAGCATCCTGCTAGCGCTCGAGTGATGTGAGCCGTTCATCGATGGAGGTCGTATGAAAGTCCGAGCGCAGGTGGCCATGGTCATGAACCTTGATAAATGCATCGGCTGTCACACCTGCTCCATTACCTGCAAGAACGTGTGGACGTCACGTGAAGGCGTGGAATACGTCTGGTTCAACAATGTCGAGACCAAGCCGGGCGTCGGCTATCCCCGTGAATGGGAAAACCAGGAACGCTGGAACGGCGGTTGGCAACGCAAGGACAACGGCACGATCGCGCCGAAACAGGGCGCTCGCTGGCGAATCCTGACCAACATTTTCTCGAACCCCAACTTGCCGCAGCTCGACGATTATTACGAGCCATTTACGTTCGACTACGACACACTCCAGCGCGCACCGGAAGGACCGACGGTGCCCACCGCCCGGCCAATCTCCATCATCACCGGGGAAGTCAAAGACAAGATCGAGGGGGGACCGAATTGGGAGGACGATCTTGGCGGCGAGTCAGCGGAGCGCTTGAAGGACGTCAATGTCGATGGGATTGATCCGGATCTCCTGGCTTCATTCGAAAACACCTTTCTGTTCTACCTCCCGCGGCTCTGCGAACACTGTTTGAATCCCACCTGCGTTGCGTCCTGTCCGTCCGGTTCGATCTATAAACGCGAAGAAGACGGCATTGTGCTGGTGGACCAGGATAAGTGTCGTGGCTGGCGGATGTGCGTCAGCGGGTGTCCCTATAAGAAGATTTATTATAATTGGCACACAGGCAAGGCCGAAAAATGCACCTTTTGTTATCCGCGCATCGAATCCGGCCAGCCGACCATTTGTTCGGAGACGTGCGTCGGTCGCCTGCGATACCTGGGCGTCATTCTCTATGATGCGGATCGCATCGAACAATCGGCGAGTGTCGAACAGGAACAGGATCTGTATGAGGCGCAGCTTAGCCTGTTTCTCGACCCCAAGGATCCGATCGTGCAGGCGCAGGCGAAACAGAATGGGATTCCAGACAATTGGTTGGAGGCTGCCAAGCGGTCCCCGGTCTATAAGATGGCGGTCGAGTGGCGTCTGGCGTTTCCTCTCCATCCCGAATATCGAACGTTGCCCATGGTGTGGTACATTCCGCCGCTCTCACCGGCCGCTGGTTCCGCCCAGACCGCATCTCCAGAGTCGGACGGGCTTCCCGATACATCCTCTCTCCGAATTCCTGTACGCTACCTCGCACATCTCCTGACGGCGGGAAAAGAGGAGCCTATCGTACGCGCGTTGGATCGGCTGCTTGCGATGCGCCGCTACATGAGAAGGAAAGACATGGGGGACGACGCAGTCGTGTCGCTGCCACAACAGGTGGGACTGAGCGAAGCCCAGATCGAGGAGATGTACCGGTACCTCGCGATCGCCGATTATAAAGACCGTTACGTCATTCCAACCAGCCATCAGGAGGCCGTGTCACACAGCTTCGATGACCAGGGCTCCTGCGGCTTCTCAGCCGACAGCCGATTTTCCGAGGGAGTGACGAGCCCGAGTGTGTTCGCCGGTAAGGAGCGGTCGAATGCACAATTCATCAGCGTCAATGAAATCCGGAGAGGACACCATAGGCCATGAGACTCCATAAGATCATCGCTATGCTCTTGACGTATCCGGAGCAGGATTGGCTGCAATCGTTCGGTGAGTTGCGGGCGACAGTGTCGGCCGAGACGGGGCGAAGCCGGCGCGCGGGGCGTCGACTCGACCGGTTGTTGACCTATCTCGAGTGCGGGCGCTTGATCGACTTGCAGGAGGTCTATGTGGAGACCTTTGATCGGAATCCGGCTCATTCTCTGTACATCTTCGAGCATACGATGGGGGAATCCCGCGACCGTGGGGAAGCGATGGCTCGTCTTATTGATGAGTACCGTCGGTCCGGCTTGGAAGTGACGAACCGGGAGTTGCCTGATTTTCTTCCGTTGTTCCTGGAGTTCCTCTCGCTGATCCCGACAGAGGAGGCACAAGAGCGGCTCACTCGTATCGCCGAGGTGGTGCAGATCCTGCGTGATCGGCTTGCAGATGCGGGCTCCCCCTATGTCGACGCCTTCGAAGCCCTTTTGGCGTTGACTCCCGGCTCGACACTGGCCGCAGCACTCTCCGCAATTCGCAAAAGGGAGCGCAAGCCGACCGCAGTCAGAATCGGAACGCAGTGAAGCGATTCGAGACGATGAGGATGTGACATGGCCGAGGTTCACGAATTCTTCTTTCAAATCTACCCGTACATCGCCGGCTCGGTGTTTCTCCTGGGCAGTTTGTTGCGTTTCGAGCGGGGCCAGTATACCTGGACGAGCGATTCAAGCGAGTTGCTCAGACGTGGAACGCTCCGATTCGGCAGTAACCTCTTCCACGTCGGAGTGTTGTTCCTTTTCCTGGGACATTTTATCGGCCTTCTCATGCCGGAGGTGTTTGGGATCCTGGGCATCGGTCTGCGTGGGCATCAGTTGGTGGCCATGATCAGCGGTGGACTCTTCGGATTCGCGTGCTTGATCGGACTCGTCCTGCTCATTCACCGCCGGGTGACGGAGCCTAGAATCCGCGCGACCACACACACGATGGACATGATTGTTCTTGTATGGATTCTTCTGACCCTATCCATCGGTTTGTCCACTCTGTATTTTTCTGCCCACGAATTGTCAGGAGGTTACCTGATACCCTTGTCCCAATGGGCCCGTCACATCATCACGTTTCGCGGCGGCGCCGCTTCATGGGTGGCGGAGGTGCCGCTGGTCTATCAAGTTCATGTGGTAGGAGGGATGACTCTGTTTGCGCTCATCCCGTTCAGCAGACTCGTACACATCTGGAGCGGATTTGCATTGGTGGTCTACCTCCTGCGGCCGTATCAGGTGGTGCGTCCGGGATTGCGCCAGCGGTAAGGCGTCACCGAGAGGCGAGATCAGAGGAGAAGGCGTGCCAGACATCATCGTGGTCGGCGCCGGTATTGGGGGTGTCCCTGCCGCCTATGAGCTCAAACGGCGGCTTGGCGCCACCGCCCGAATTACCGTCGTATCGGACCGGGAGTATTTCCACTTCGTCCCGTCCGACCCGGCGCTGGCGGTCGGCTGGCGCGTCAAGTCCGATATCGCTTTCCCCATCAAGCCGCACTTAGAGGGGCGCGGGATCGGCTTCGTCCACGGATCGGTGACGGCCATTGACGCCGATCGCAGTCGCTTCGTGGTCGGCGGGACCCAGGAACTCTCCTACGATTCCATCATGATCGCCTGCGGCGCTGTTCCTCGATGGCAGGAGATTCTGGGGCTCGCGAAACTCCACTCCGTGCTCGATCTCGAACAGGCGCTAGCAACGCGGGAAGCCTACGAACGGTTCGTGAGTCGGCCCGGGCCCATTGTGATCGGAGCCGCGCCCGGTGCGTCGATCTTGGGCTCTGTCTACGAGTACGCGTTTCTTGTCGATGCCGATCTTCGCAGGAGGGGGATCAGGCGGTGCGCACCGATCACCATCATCACTCCGGAACCGTACCCGGGGCATTTGGGTATCGGCGGCTCAACTCTTCGAGAGTCTCTGACCCATGCTTTAGCGGCCCATGACATTCAGTGGATCGGAAACGCTGAAACCATTGGTGCGGCGGAGGACGCCATCCAGGTGGCGGGACACACCGATGATGGAAGCATTGAGAAAGAGACCATCCCGTATGTGTTCGGTGTCTACTGGCCGCGCTTCGGGGGCATCCCTGCAATCGCCGCCAGCGCGCTTCCGACAGATGCCCATGGGTTGCTGAAGGTCGATCACCACTTGCGAAGCGAGCGATACGAGAATGTGTATGCGGCGGGGATCTGCATCGCGCCCAGCCAGGTTTCCACGACTCCGGTGGAGGTCGGCCTCCCCCAAACCGTAGATGCGATCCAGGAAGAGGTACGCATCGCCTGCCATAATCTCGTCGCAAGCTTACGCGGGCAGCCTCTCCAAAGCGTGACCATAGAACGTGCGCAACGGGTGGTGGAGACCGGACAAGACCATGCCGCCTATATGTCCGCGCTCCGGGTGCCTGTGGGAGATATCACCGGGCTCAAGCAGGGGCGCTGGGTTTATGAAGCGAAAAAGGAGTTCGAAAGCCGTTTTCTGAATATGGTCATGTTTGGGTTCGAGCACAGCAGTCCTGTGGCGGCGTTGATCCGGACAATCCGGTCCACTTCCGGAACCGGTCCAGGGGTGATCCGGCTCAGGGGAAGACAACTCGCCTTGGAGCTTGACCAGAACGTCTACGCCGAGATTGTCGCGATGGCCACGGTCCTCTCACAGAGTCCCTCTTCCTTCGCCTCGGGGTTGCTGGCAGCGGCCATTCAGGAGGCTAAGACCTGTCTTACAGCGGTGGAACGCGCAGAGGTGCAACGACAGGTGCAGGAATCGACGATCAACGCGCTGCGGAAGGAAGAAGAGGAGCAATTACAATTTGAGGGTGGCGCGCCTTGATGAAAGGAAGCCGGAAGGAGGCCAATGCCATGACCAATCCGCTACTGCACCTTCAGACGTTTGAACAGAGCATCTGGGTGGACTTCATTCGGCGGGGCATGCTGACCTCGGGCGAAATGGAGCGGTTGATTGAGGATTGCGGTGTTCGGGGGGTCACGTCCAACCCGTCCATTTTTGAGAAAGCTATCGGAGGGAGTCGTGACTACGACGATAGAATTCGCGCTCTGGCGTTGGAGGCCAAGTCGGCCATGGACATCTATGAAGATCTGACGCTGAATGATGTGCAACGGACCGCCGACCTGTTTCGGCGCGTCTATGAGCAGACGGAGGGGCGAGATGGTTTCGTAAGCCTGGAGGTCTCGCCGGGCCTAGCTGATGATGCGACAGGAACCGTGGAAGAAGCGCGTCGTCTTTGGCAAATGCTCAATCGGCCGAATGTGATGATTAAAGTTCCGGGGACCCGTGAAGGGATCACAGCGATCCGCCAGCTCACCGCGGAGGGCATCAATGTCAACGTCACCTTGCTGTTCGGTCTGTCCCGCTATCGCGATGTCGCCGAAGCCTACCTTGAGGGGCTGGCGGCCCGTATGGCGAGAGGGATCCCGCTCGGCTGCGTGGCGTCGGTGGCGAGCTTTTTCCTCAGCAGAATCGACATCCTCGTGGATTCCCTGCTGGACCAGCGCCGGCAGGAGAGGAATGACGACAAGTCGCACAATGGCCTCCTCGGACAGACGGCCATCGCCTGCGCGAAGGTCGCGTACGAGATCTATAAGGAGATCTTCCACGGCGAGCGTTTCAGTGCGCTGGCTGTTCAAGGGGCAAGGCCGCAGCGACTGCTTTGGGCCAGTACGAGCACCAAGAATCCGAGTGACAGCGACGTGAAGTACGTGGAGCTATTGATAGGACCGGATACGGTGAACACGCTCACGCTTGAGACGTTGGAGGCCTACCGTGATCATGGCAGGCCGGCGTCTCGGTTGGAAGAACAGATGGCGGAAGCGCGTGACGTGCTCGATCGTCTTCCCAAGATCGGGATCGATCTGGAGAAGGTGAGCGACCAACTTGAAGGCAACGGGATCAGAAAATTCATCGCGGCATTTGATGGTCTCACGGCAAGTATCGAACGAAAGCGCGTGGGGGCGTTGAAGGAACCGCTGGATCGGCAGATGGAGGATCTGCCGGGATATGGCCCGGTCGTTCAGGATCGGCTGAACGCCCTGAAGCGAAATCGGTTCATCTCGCGCTGTTGGCAGAAAGAGGCGGGTTTGTGGAAAGCGGATGTGCACCATCAGGCAGTGATCCGGAACTCCTTGGGATGGCTGCACGCGCCGGAAAAAATGGAAGACCATCTCGACGCGCTCTCCGGGTTCGCCGAGGAAGTCCGCCGCGCTGGCTTTCGCCGCGTCGTTCATATGGGGATGGGAGGCAGCAGTTTGGCTCCATTGGTCTTCCAACGAGCCTGTCCCCCTGGGCCAAGCGGGCTCCCGTTGACCGTACTGGATACGACCGATCCCGGGACGATCCTGAAGATCGAACGAGAAGGACCTTTGGCCGATACCCTGTTTATTGTGGCGACGAAATCCGGGACGACGGCCGAGCCCTTGGCGTTCGGAGATTATTTCTTTGCCACATTGAAGAAGATCAAGGGTCTTCAAGCGGGAGACAATTTTGTCGCGATCACGGATCCTAGCACGCCGTTGGTCAAGCAAGCTGAAGAACGGAAGTTCAGGAGGGTCTTTCTGAACTTTCCCGATATCGGCGGTCGCTATTCCGCTCTGTCATATTTCGGCCTCGTACCCGCGGTGCTGATGGGCGTCAATATGTCTGCATTGCTGGTGCGGACCCTCAGGATGGTGCACGCCAACGCGACCTGCGTGCCGGTCAACGAAGCTCCCGGAATCGTCTTAGGCGCGGTAATGGGAGAATTGGCTCTGCACCGCCGCGACAAGGTCACGCTCCTGACCTCGACATCGCTTCGGGCGTTAGGACTCTGGCTCGAACAACTGCTGGCCGAAAGCACCGGCAAGGAAGGCGTCGGGTTGCTGCCGGTCGTGGGTGAAGCGTTCGGGGAGCCGTCCGTCTATGAAGAAGATCGGCTGTTTGTCTCTATCCGCGCGCAGGACGATCGTGATGAGTTGCTGGATCGGAGTCTCGCGGCTCTACGGGCGGCGGGGAAACCGGTCGTGAGCATTCAATTGAAAGATCCGCTCGATCTTGGACAGGAATTCTTCCGTTGGGAAATGGCCGCGGCGACCGCCGGGGCGATCCTCGGCATTAACCCATTCGATCAGCCGAATGTGCAGGAGAGCAAAGATAACACCAACCGTTTGCTTGCGAGCGTCGAGCAGGGAAGAGGATTGCCCGAAGAAGCTCCGACGGTCGTGGAAGGGCCGTTGGCGCTCTACGCCCAGGAGGTCGGGCATTCCGCGTCGGATGTGCTGCGACGATTCTTTCAGCACGCACACGTCGGGGATTATGTGGCGTTGCTGGCGTACCTCCCCGAACAGACGGACATCGAGCAACGGCTTCAGACGATCCGTGGACTGCTGCGGGATCGGTTGCATGTCGCCACGACGGTCGGTTACGGGCCTCGCTACCTTCATTCCACCGGGCAATTCCACAAAGGCGGTCCGAACACCGGCCTCTTCCTGCATATCACTGCGGAGGAGGCGATCGACGCGCCGATTCCTGACAAGCCTTACACGTTCGGCGTCCTCAAACGCGCTCAGGCGCTCGGCGATCTTGAATCGTTGCGCAAACACGGCAGACGAGTGCTGCGGGTCCATATATGTGAAGATGTCGCCGGCGGATTGGCGGCGCTGTTCCAGGCGCTTGAAGCGACCCTTGAGACTTCCACGCGTGACTCTACGGATCGGGAATCTGCAGCCTCCATGGACGCCTAACATGGTCGCTCCTATGAGATGCTCTCGATGTTCGGCTTGGTCAATGAGTAGGAAGGACGCCAGTCACCACACCTTCAACCGGCCTCTGGTGTGTTCTGCCCACTCCACGGAGGCTGTGCCCTGCATCATCAGGATGACTTATTCTGGGAAGAGGTGCTCTTTCGGCTGGGTCCCGATCCACAGGAGCCGGTCACCTTTCATACTCTACATACTCTCGGCGCTTCCATCCTCTCCTCATCACGGTTTACACACATTATGCCGCACTGCCTCGCTAAATCGTGCAGCGATGGAACCCGTAACTCGCGATCACAACACTCGAGCGCTCGCCCTCACGCACCGGCGCCACGGTCATCGTGCGGATCGTCTCCAAGGTCTGATGATCAAACGTGCGGCCGTCGCGTCTCATCGCGAGTCGAAGTCGCGCACATTCAGAGACTGTTATCTATATTGACGACTGATGAGTAACGACCAAACTACGTCTGCCAATGAAAAATAGGAGGATTCCCCAGTTATCGTCATGAAGGGAGTTCTTATAATTTGCAAACGCAATCCACATCTGCAGCACAGACAGTTTCATAAAAGGAGGATCCTTCATGAACGCACTTACCCGCTGGGGCCCATTTAAGACACGTTGGCATCCGATCAAGGACATGGAAGAGATGGAGCATCGGTTGGCCACATTCCTCGATCGTTCCCCGGCCAGTCCGAAAGGCGGCAAGGAGGAAATGACCGTCGCCGAATGGATGCCTCTCGTGGACATCATGGAGGACGAAAAGGAATACCTCATTAAGGCTGAGCTGCCCGAGGTCAAAAAGGAGGACGTGAAACTCTCGGTCCATGATGCTGTCCTCACGATTACGGGGAACCGAAAGTACGAAAAGGAAGAGAACGGCAAAAAGTTTCATCGTATCGAGCGGGCTTACGGAAGCTTTGCGCGCAACTTCATGCTCCCGGAAGACGCGGATGAAAGCAAAGTTGCAGCCGACTTCAAGGACGGTGTCCTGAAGGTACACGTTCCCAAATCCCAGAAAGCCAAACTTCAGAGCGTCGAGATCAAGGTTGCATAAGGCTACTGGAAGGAAACCGACGGAGGAACGAAGATGGCTCGCTGTTTGTCGTACCGTTGAGCGTCGCCGGCTCTCATGTGCCACGGCCTGCAGTCTCATGATATGAGACCAAGACTCCCGTAGGTGAGAGGAGATGCATGTGAACCCTGACTCGACCATGGAGAATGCCTCACATCGAATTCTTGCTGGCTGGCATGATCGCGAGACAACCCGATGCCGACAGAAACTAGCCGTTCCACGATGGCGGACCATGAGAAGTTGAGAAGCGGGATGTGGATGGCATGCAACTGAATCAAGCAACCGTAATTTCACATAAAGGTGGTCCCTATGAAAATGTTGTCGATTGTTCTCGTGCCTCTTGTTCTCGTACTGAGTGGGGTGAGCGAGCTCATGACCGGCCAGACTGCGAACGGCGAAACCATCATAGAACGCTTGAATGATGATGAAATCACGGAGGATGTACGCGGGAAACTGGCGGCCGATAATTTTCAAAATATGAATATGCTGGCTTTTGACCACGTCGATGTGCACACAGAACGAGGAGTGGTGATTCTCAGCGGCGTGGTGCCAACCTCGGAGCACAAAGCTCGCGCGGAGCAGTTGGCAGGACAGGTAAACGGCGTCATTCGCATCAGCAACAATCTTCAGGTCCAGAACGCCAAGCAGCAGTAAGCGCATCCGGCATGATCACGAGACAGCCCGATGCCGACAGAACTAGCCCCTCCACGTGGAGGACCGTGAGAAGTTGAGAAGCGGGCCGTCGGCGACCTGCATAGGCCCAGGAGGCCCAGGATCTGAGAAGAGAAGTTGCGGAGTTATTCACGCAGTTGGGAGAGCAGTCGGATGTAGTACTGCTGTGTGCCTGATGAATCTAAGAGGCACTGAGGGGCTAGGTTCATCGTAATTCCTATGAAGCGCGTCTGGCCTTGAGCGCGGAAGGAGGATAATCATGCGTTCGGTCATGTGTGGACTTGCGATGGCGGTTACAATCGGAATGATGCCTGCAGGAGCCGGAGCCGAATCAACACCAGCGAAAGTTCCTGAAGGACATATCCTTGTCGACGAGGAGGTGTGGCTTGTCGTAGACGACGAGGCGGAAGAGCATTTCCATCGAGCCCACGAATCTTTTCTGAAGAAAGATCTGAAAAAGGCGGCCGCCGATATCCGCAAGGGCGCGGCCTTTCTGAAATTGGAAGCAGGTCGGGCTACGGAGGAGGGAAAGAAACTGATGGAAGACTCCGGCCATGAATTAGCCAAACTAGCCGAAGACGTAGAACACGGCACCACCACTTCCGTGAAGCGGCTCGATGAGGCATTCGCTCGCGCTCACCAGGCCCTCGCTCACCACCATCACCTGAAGGCTAAAGAATCCTGGACGAACCATGCGGAGCAAGTGGCCCACAAGGTCGGGCAGGATTTGCAAGCAGCGGCGGTGCATTTTGATCAGAGCCTGATCTGGGCTGGACATAAGACGGAGGCTGCTGAGGCCAAGGCCATTAAGTATACACGCCTACTAGCAGGAAAAATGATTAAAGGCACAGGCTGGGTAACCACCGAAGTCGACAAGGGGATTGATGATGTCGGGGGAGAGATCGAGAAATTCGGAAAGAAGATCGCACCGGCGAAGGCCTCGTGATCGAAGAGGCCTCCGGGATTAAGGAGATGCGGCCATTGAACTCGTCGGATCAGTCTCAGACGGACTGGATCTTCGCAGCTATCTGGAGAAGGTCGGCAATGAACTCGTCAGTGCTGAACCTGCTATCGACATCTGACATCGGCGAGCGACAGCGCAAGGTGGGCGACCGACGATGTGCATGATCAAGGAGAAATGCGATGACCGAACATTCATCGTCACAGGTCGGACCCGATTTCACTGAGGGCGTTCCGTTCGCGGATGTCGTTGAAGGCGGCATGGTGACAGGCCATGTCGGTGGCGAGCCGGCGCTGCTCGTGCGTCAGGGCGGCGAGCTATTTGCCATCGGCGCGGTGTGCACGCATTATGGGGCGCCGTTGGGTCGCGGGCTGCTGGTCAATGATACGATCCGGTGCCCGTGGCATCATGCCTGTTTCAATATTCGCACAGGCCAAGCTCTTCGCCCGCCCGCTCTCGATGATCTGAAATGCTGGCGTGTAGAGCGGCGTGACGGCCGCGCCCTCGTGCGCGAAGCATTACCGACAGTACGACCACCAAAACCGATGGCCGCAGGACTTCCTGAATCAGTCGTGATCATCGGAGGCGGCGCAGCCGGAAACGCCGCAGCCCAGACGTTGCGTCGGGACGGCTATCAAGGGCCTGTGACGATGTTGAGCGCTGATCGCGCATTGCCGTACGATCGGCCGAATTTGTCGAAAGATTATCTCGCCGGGGCTGCGCAGCCCGAGTGGATTCCTCTACGCTCTCCAGCGTTCTACGACGATCATCGCATCGATGTGCGATGTGATAGCCGCGTCATCAAGCTCGATCCCGCGCAAAGCACCCTCACTCTCTCAGATGGCAGTCGGGTGACCTATGGCGCAGTACTGCTCGCTACAGGCGCCGAGCCCATCCGGCTCACGGTTCCCGGCGCCACCTTGCCACACGTAGGGGTGCTCCGCACGCTGGCAGACTGCGATGCCCTAATCGACCGAATCGGGACCGCACATCACTGTGTCGTGGTTGGCGCGAGCTTCATCGGTCTCGAAGTCACGGCGTCATTACGAGCGCGTGGATTGGAGGTCCATGTCGTCGCCCCAGAGGCGCGCCCCATGGAACGCATCCTCGGCCCGGCGATCGGGGATATGGTGAGGACGCTTCATGAATCACACGGGGTTATCTTTCATCTCGGCGCCACCGTCGCGGAAATTGACGCGGATCGCGTCAGGCTATCGACAGGTGCGACAGTGGCCGCCGATCTGGTGGTGACGGGCATCGGAGTTCGCCCGAAAGTGACCGTGGCTAAGGAGGCCGGCCTCGCAGTGGATCGCGGAGTCTTAGTCGATGGGTTTCTGCAAACGAATGTCCCGGGCATCTACGCCGCCGGCGATATTGCCCGCTGGCCGGACCAGAGGACGGGGGACCACATCCGTGTGGAACATTGGGTGGTCGCGGAGCGCCAAGGTGTCGTTGCCGCGCGGAATATCCTTGGGCAACGACAACGCTTTGCAGCAGTGCCGTTCTTCTGGAGCCAACATTATGAGACACGCATCAATTATGTAGGCCATGCAGAGAAATGGGATCGCTTGGAGATCGAGGGTGATCCCACCGCGCACGACTGCACGGTCACCTATTGGCGAAACACCAAACGGCTTGCTGTCGCGACCATTGGGCGTGACCTGGAGAGTCTGCGAGCAGAGGTCGCGTTCGAGCAGGAGGTTGCTGTATGACCAGGCCACCGTTTCCAGCCTCACATCTTCGGTTGAAACGTGTGTATGAGCCGGTCTCGCCCGATGACGGCGTACGCATCCTTGTCGATCGGCTTTGGCCGCGCGGGTTGAGCAAAGCAGAGGCCGCTCTCGATGAGTGGGCAAAGGACATCGCTCCAAGCACGGAGTTGCGACAGTGGTTCGGGCACGATCCCGAACGCTGGCCGGAGTTTCAGCGCCGCTACAGGACTGAACTTCATCAACACACCGAAGAGCTGGATCGTATTCGCGCTCTGGTCAAGATGCACACAGTCACGCTCGTCTACAGTGCCCATGACGAGGAACACAATGATGCGATCGTATTGAAAGACGTGCTACTGGAGTGAATGAGGAGGATGCAGGATGGCTAAGAAGTTCAGGATCGGTGACCATGTAAGCTGGAACTCCGAGGCAGGCCGGGTCTCGGGAACCATCATTGCCATCCACAACAAGGATTTTAATTACAAGGGTCATGTCCATCATGCTTCGGAAGCCGATCCTCAATACGAAATCAAAAGCGATAAGACCGATCATGTCGCGGCGCATAAGGGCAGCGCCATTGAGCTCGAATAAGTCCTGAGCCTGGCAGTTGACAGCGATGGAAATGTGTATGTTGCAGACGAATACAACAACCGAGTTCATGGTCCGGAAACAAGACATCCGGAAGAAAAACTTCAAAACAACATCTCCCTTATAGGATGGCTTAGCCTCAAACTGCAGGGTGAGTCAGTGGAAAAGAGAATGTCAGCAAGTTCCGACGCCCGCACGAGATGTCGGCTCAGTCTTACAAGGCTGCTTGTTCTCAGAACGATAAATCGCTTCGAGGTTTTTCGACATTTGAAATCAAATAATCGAGGATACCGTCTCAATCCGACATCGCGTATGACCACAGAATGGCACAATTCCACAGTTCGCTGAGTCAGGGTCAGGGCTCCTTGCTGAAAGCGGTCTTTCGTAAGGGAGACAGTCCAACTCAGAGAAGCTCTGAGTCTGGAGCAACCCTGTCGCACGATATCCTGTCCACGGATGAGGAGAAATTTTGTCATGAATCAACTCGCGACCGATACGCCGCCCGCGATCAAAAAAGATACGTCGCTCACCGCCGATGAACTGCATCTGCTGGATGCCTACTGGCGCGCGTGTAATTATCTTTCGCTCGGCATGCTCTACCTGCGCGAGAACCCTCTGCTGCGAGAACCGCTCAGGGTGGCGCACATCAAAAAACGATTGATCGGACATTGGGGTTCCGCTCCCGGTCAGAATTTTATCTGGGTCCACCTGAACCGGGTGATCACACGCTACGACTTGAACATGATCTACATCGCCGGGCCCGGGCACGGTGCGCCTGCGATGCTCGCGAACGCGTATCTGGAAGGCACCTATTCCGAGGTGTATCCGGATAAGAGTCAAGATGTCGAAGGGTTGCGCAGGTTCTTCAAGCAGTTTTCGTTTCCAGGAGGGATCGGCAGCCATGCCACTCCGGAAACGCCCGGTTCCATCCATGAGGGCGGCGAATTAGGCTATAGCCTATCGCACGCGTTCGGGGCGGCGTTTGATAACCCGGATTTGCTCGTCGCCGCCGTCATCGGGGACGGTGAAGCCGAAACCGGTCCATTGATGGCGTCTCTGCATTCCAACAAATTTCTGAATCCCGTTCGCGACGGCGCCGTGCTCCCGATTCTTCATCTGAATGGGTACAAGATCGCCAATCCGACCATTTCAGCTCGCATCTCATCAGACGAATTGCGCAGCATGTTCGCAGGCTTTGGGTGGACTCCCCACCTCGTCGAAGGGGACGACCCGCCGGTCATGCATCGTCAGATGGCGGCGACCGTCGAGATCTGCATCAATCAGATCCGCGCCGTTCAGGAAGATGCGCGCCGTCGCGGCAATGCTATGCGGCCGCGCTGGCCCATGATCATCCTCCGTACACCCAAAGGCTGGACCGCCCCCAAGGAACTGGACGGGCACAAGTTGGAAGGGTATTGGCGCGCGCACCAGATTCCGATCCCCAACGTCGTCGAGAATCCGACGCACCTCGCGATGCTCGAAGCCTGGATGCGAAGTTACAAACCGGAAGATCTGTTCGATGAAAAAGGCTCCCTGGTTCTGCAGTTGAAGACGTTGGCTCCGACCGGTCGTCGGCGGATGAGTGCCAATCCCCACGCGAACGGCGGACTGTTGCGGGTTCCGCTTCGAATTCCGGATTTTCGGATATACGGAGTGACTGTTATCAAACCCGGAGCTAGCGAAGCTCAATCAACGTTTCTTTTGGGCCAATTTCTGCGCGACGTCATGCGCGACAATATGCACAACTTCCGAGTCTTTGGGCCGGACGAAACGGCGTCCAACCACCTGCAAGCTATTTACGAGACCACCAAGAAAACCTGGCTGGCGGAATTTAAGCCCGAAGACTCGGATGGTGGCGAGCTCTCGCCGGATGGACGCGTCATGGAAATGCTCAGCGAACATACCCTCGAAGGGTGGGCGGAGGGCTACCTGTTGACCGGCCGCCACATGTTCTTCGCTTCCTATGAAGCGTTCCTTCACATCATCGATTCCATGGTCAATCAGCATGCCAAATGGCTGGAAAAATGTAAAACCGAGGTCAAATGGCGAGCGTCTATCCCATCCTTGAATCTGTTGATCACCTCGACCGTCTGGCGTCAGGACCACAATGGCTTCACCCATCAAGACCCGGGGTTCCTTGATGTGGTCACCAACAAGAGTTCGAAGGTGACCCGCATCTATCTGCCTCCCGACGCGAACTGCCTGTTGAGCGTGGCGGATCACTGTTTGCGCAGCGTCGATCATGTGAACGTGATCGTGGCGGACAAACAGTTGCATCTTCAGTATTTGGACATGGCGGCCTCCGTGAGGCATTGCGAGAAGGGCATTGGGATTTGGCCTTGGGCCAGCACGGATCAAGGCAGCGTGCCGGACGTGGTGATCGCGACTGCGGGCGATGTGGTCACCATGGAGGCACTGGCCGCGACAGCCATCTTACGCGAGCGTTTCCCGGAGCTGAAGATTCGGTTCATCAACGTGGTCGATCTGTTCAAACTCGAGCCGGCCACGGACCACCCACATGGATTGACGGACCGCGACTTCGACGGCCTGTTTACAACGGACAAGCCCGTCATCTTCAATTTTCACGGATACCCGCCGCTGATTCACAAGCTGGCCTACCGGGCCAACCACGACCTCTGGCACGTTCACGGCTACAACGAAAAAGGGAGTATCGACACGCCGCTCGCGCTGGCCATCCTCAACGAGGTGGACCGATTCAGTTTGGCGATCGACGTCATCGATCGAGTCCCGCGGCTACAAGAGTCCGGAGCTCACGTCAAGAACTGGCTCCAGGATCAGATCCTGGAGCATCTCGCATATGTCCACGAACAAGGCATCGATCCTCCGGAGATCCGAAACTGGAAATGGCCATACACGTAAGAAAGCGCCGCGATCGCACAGATTCTTTTCATACCGAAAGGAGTGGACTCATGACTGTCACAACACCGGAACAGACGACGTTGGACATCCTGCAGGACAAGGCGACGCGCTTGCGGATCGACAGCGTCCGATCGACGACCGCAGCCGGCAGCGGACACCCGACGAGCTGCGCCTCGGCGGCGGAGATCATGTCCGTGCTGTTCTATTCCGTGCTGCGATATGATCCCCGCGATCCGCACAACCGTGACAGCGATGTCTTCGTGCTCTCGAAGGGCCACGCCGCGCCGATCCTCTATGCGGCTTGGGCGGAAGCCGGAGCCTTTCCGCGCGAGAAACTGCTGACGTTGCGCCAAATCGACTCCGATCTGGAAGGCCACCCCACCCCTCAGCTGCCGTTTATCGATGTCGCGACCGGTTCGCTGGGTCAGGGATTATCGGTCTCTCTGGGTATCGCCCTCCATGCGAAACGATTCGGGCCATCCGACCAACGGGTGTATGTGTTGATGGGCGACGGCGAATCGGCCGAAGGCTCGGTCTGGGAGGCCGCGCAATGGGCCACTCTCCACGACCTGAGCAATCTCTGCGCGACCATCGATATCAATCGTCTGGGTCAGAGCCAGCCGACCATGCTGCAACGCCATCTGGACATCTACAAGGCTCGCTGGGAGGCCTTCGGCTGGCAGGCGTTGTCCGTGGATGGGCACAGTATTCCCGATCTGCAGGCGGCTTACGAAACCGCTCGTCTGACCACCGATCGTCCAACGATTGTGTTGGCGAGGACGATCAAGGGCAAAGGATTTGTAGACATCGAGGATCGTGAACACTGGCATGGCAAGGCCCTGGATCACGATACCGCAGCGAAGGTCGTCGTCGATCTGAAACAGCAGCTTACGGGCGCCGGCACAGAATGGGTGCCGCATCTGCCTCCGGCTCGGCCCGTCTCCACAACCATCATGAGGGACAGTCGCGTCGAGCCGGCAGAGAAGTCGCCGTATGTCATCGGAAGCAAGGAAGTTGCCACGAGAAAAGGCTTTGCCGACAGTTTGGCAGCGTTGGCGCGCACCGATCCTCGCATTGTGGTGCTCGACGGTGACGTCAAGAACTCCACCTACACCGAAGAATTCGAGAAGGTTGCGCCGGACCGCTTCTTTCAGGGATACATTGCGGAACAGAACATCGTGGGAATGACCATGGGATTGGCGGCGCGAGGCAAGGTGCCCGTCGCGGCCCTCTTTGCTTGCTTCGTCACCCGGGCCTACGATTTCATCCGCTTGGCCGCCATCAGCAAGCTCAATATCAAGCTGGTCGGCACGCACGCCGGTCTGTCCATCGGGGAGGATGGGCCCACCCAGATGGGGCTCGAAGATCTGGCCATGACGTGCGCGGAGCCGACCTTCACAGTGCTCTATCCCGCCGATGCCACCAGCGCCTGGCAAGCCACCAGGCTGATCGCGGAGCACTCCGGTCCCTGCTATCTCCGGCTGGGACGACCGAACTCGCCGATTCTCTACGGGCCGGACGAACGATTTGCGATCGGTCAATGCAAAGTGCTCCGAAAGAGCGGCCAGGACCAGGCACTCGTCATTGCCGGCGGGATCACGGTCTTTGAAGCGTTGGCCGCATACGACCAACTTCAACACGAGGGCATTTCCATCCGCGTCATCGATCTGTTCAGCGTACGACCGATCGATCGAGACGAGCTGATCGCCTCCGCTCGCGCCACGGGCGGGATCATCATCACGGTCGAAGATCACTATGAGCATGGAGGACTCGGCGATGCCGTGCTCTCGGCCCTCGCGGGAGAACGCATCCAGGCGTATAAGTTGGCCGTGCGTGACATTCCCCACAGCGGACAACCCAAGGAGCTGATCGAGAAGTTCGGCATTTCTGCTGGACTCGTCGTGACCACGGTCAAGTCCGCCTTACGGTCGCCCGCATGCTTGTGAGCATCCGATGAGGTCGCAGGAAAGGGAGCATGAGATGATCACACTGAATCGCGTCTATGCCCCTGTGACGTAGGCTGATGGTGTGCGCGTTCGAAACGGAGCCGAGTCATTAATGAGCGACAGCTACGCAAGGTGTCTGCGCATGAGCGCAGGCCGTGCAGAAACGGACCTATGACTGATCCATCGTCGGAGTTGCCACGGACGCTCACCCGTATTGGGGTCGCCTCCGACCATGGCGGGTTCGAGTTGAAACGCTACCTGGTCGAGATGTTGGAGGCGGCGGGCTACGGCGTGATGGACTTCGGCGATCGCCATCTGACCCCGGACGATGATTATCCAGACTTTGTTATTCCCATGGCTCGCGCCGTCGTTCGCGGAAAGGTGGATCGCGGCGTGGCCATCTGCGGCAACGGGGTGGGAGCGTGCGTGGCCGCCAACAAGGTGCCGGGCGTGCGAGCGTGCCTGATCCATGACATGTTTTCTGCACACCAAGGCGTCGAAGACGATGACCTGAACATTATCTGCTTGGGCGGCCTCGTGGTCGGTCGTGCGCTCGCATGGGAACTGGTCAAGACATTTCTCGCAGGGCGATTTCGTGACGGGGAGCGTTATCGCCGCCGCTTGGCGAAAGTGGCAGAACTGGAAAGCAAGGAGGCATGAGTATGAAGACCAATCGTTTGAAGAAATTAGGAACGTTCGGTCAGTCCATCTGGTTAGACTACATCCGACGCGATCTGATCGCCGGTGGACAACTTCGACGTCTGATTGACGAGGATGGCCTACGGGGAATGACCTCGAATCCCTCCATCTTTGAGAAGGCGATTGTAGAGAGCCATGAGTATGACGATGACATTCGAGCCATGGCTCTTGAGGGAAAAGAAGTGATCACCATCTACGAAGCCCTCAGTCAACACGACGTGCAATGCGCCGCCGACGAGTTCCGGCCGCTGTATGACAAGACCGATGGCCGCGATGGATATGTCAGTTTAGAAGTGAATCCCCATCTGGCGCACGACGCCAAAGGCACAATAGAAGAAGGCCGCCGATTATGGGGAATCTTGGACCGACCCAATGTTTTCATCAAGGTCCCTGCCACGACCGCGGGACTATCTGCCATTCAGGAACTCACCAGTGACGGCATCAACGTCAACGTAACCCTGCTCTTTGGGTTGCCGCGGTATCGACAAGTGGCGGACGCATACCTCACCGGCCTCGCCGCGCGGCTCGCGCATGGGAAGCCCGTGAACCATGTGGTCTCGGTGGCCAGTTTCTTTGTGAGCCGTATCGATAGTTTGGTGGATCCGCTATTGGCGAAAATCATCGCGCAAGGCGGCGAAAAGGCAAATCTCGCGAAGACGCTGCGCGGGCAAGCGGCCATCGCCAGCGCGAAGGTCGCCTATCAGATCTACAAGGAGATCGTCGGCAGCGAGCGCTTTAAGACATTGGCAGACCAAGGGGCTCGCGTCCAGCGTCTGCTGTGGGCCAGCACAAGCACCAAGAATCCCAACGACAGCGACGTGAAATATATAGAGGCGCTCATCGGACCAGACACGGTCAACACCGTGCCGCTCAACACCCTCGACGCGTACCGCGATCACGGCGATCCGAACGTCCGCCTCACCCAAGATGTCGAAAAAGCCCGATTGCTCTTGGAGCAATTGTCAGAAGTGGGCATCAGCATCGACCAGGTGACGCAGCAACTGGAAGATGACGGTGTCGCGAAATTCAACAAACCTTTCGACCAATTAATGGAAACCTTGGCGCAGGAGTTTACCGCCGCGAAACGAGCGCCTGCCGACCCTCAGGCTGGTCAAGCGGTCTCGAAATCACAACAGGCGCTGAAAGCGTCGTAAGAGGTCCGGTACAGTATGGATCAGTGAGCCACAAACCGAAGGGGAATCAGCATGACGGCTATCGCACCAGTCGCCACACACGCGGCGTGGAAGGCCCTCGAAGCCCATTACTCAAAAATTCGTGATCTCCATCTCCGGACCCTCTTCGCGGACGACCCCACGCGCGTGGAGCGCATGACGCTTGAGGCCATCGGCATCTACATCGACTACTCGAAGAACCGCATCACCGACGAGACACTCGCGCTCTTGGTGCGGTTGGCGGAAGAGTCCGGCCTACGGGATCGCATCGATGCCATGTTTCGGGGTGACAAGATCAACGTCACGGAGAAGCGGGCCGTTTTGCACGTGGCCTTGCGCGCTCCCCAAAACCACTCCATCATCGTGGACGGCGAAAACGTGGTCCCTCAGGTCCATGCTGTGCTTAAGAAAATGGCGGACTTCTCCAATCGGCTGCGCAGCGGACAGTGGAAAGGGCACACAGGTAAGCCGATCCGCAACGTCGTCAATATCGGCATTGGAGGGTCTGACCTGGGGCCGGTGATGGCATATGAGGCATTGCGGCACTACAGCCAACGTGATCTAAATTTTCGCTTCGTCTCCAACATCGACGGGACCGACTTCGTCGAGGCCACGCGCGATCTCAACGCCGAGGAAACCTTGTTCATCGTCTCGTCGAAGACCTTCACGACATTGGAGACGATGACCAACGCGCACACGGCTCGCGATTGGGCTCTCAAGACGTTGAAACAACCGGGGGCTGTGGCCAAGCACTTTGTCGCGGTCTCGACCAACGCGAAGGAGGTCGCGAAGTTCGGCATCGACACCGCGAATATGTTCGAGTTTTGGGATTGGGTCGGCGGGCGCTACTCGATGGACTCCGCGATCGGGCTCTCGACGATGATCGCCATCGGCCCTGAACAATTCGATGCTATGCTCGGCGGATTTCATCAAATGGACGAACATTTCCGAACCGCCTCGTTCGAGCGCAACGTGCCGGTGCTCATGGGTCTGTTGACCCTCTGGTACAACAACTTTTTCGACACGCAGACTACAGCGGTTCTCCCCTATGACCATTATCTGAAGCGTTTTCCGGCGTACCTTCAGCAATTGACGATGGAAAGCAACGGCAAACACGTCACGCTTGATGGGGCGGAGGTCGGCTACCAAACCGGGCCAATCTATTGGGGGGAGCCGGGAACCAATGGCCAACATTCCTTCTACCAACTGATCCATCAGGGGACGAGGCTCATCCCTTGTGACTTCATCGCGTTTATAAAGACGCTCAACCCCATCGGCCGTCATCATGACCTGCTTATGGCGAATGTCTTCGCCCAGACCGAAGCACTGGCCTTCGGCAAGACACCCAAGGAAGTCAAGGCGGAAGGCACCCCAGATTGGCTCCTGCCTCACCGGGTGTTCGAGGGCAACCGTCCATCCAACACGATCCTCGCCGAGCGTCTTACACCGGAGACGCTCGGCAAACTTATCGCGCTATATGAACATTCAGTGTTTACTCAGGGCGCGATCTGGCAGATCAACTCGTTCGATCAGTGGGGCGTCGAATTGGGCAAAGTGCTAGCTCAGCGCATCATTCCGGAACTCGAGAGCAAGACAGATCCCACGCTCAGCCATGATAGTTCCAGCAACAAGCTGATTCGTCATTACAGGAAACTGAAGGATGCATCATGAAACCTCTCGGCTTTGACGAACAACGACAGAAGATGAAGGCACACCCCGGCTTCATTGCGGCGCTGGATCAAAGCGGTGGCAGCACGCCCGATGCGCTGCGTCTTTACGGAATCAACGACGGTGCGTGGTCCAACGATGAAGAGATGTTTGCGATCGTGCATCAGATGCGCACGCGCATCATGACCAGCCCCAGCTTCACCGGCAAGCGGATTATTGCCGCCATCCTGTTCGAGGACACCATGGACAGGGACATCGAGAAGCGGCCTGCCGTGGACTACCTTTGGAACGTGAAACGGATTGTGCCTTTTCTGAAAGTGGATAAAGGCCTTGCAACTGAGAAGGACGGGGTCCAGTTGATGAAGCCGATACCCTCGCTTGCTGCGCTGCTCGATAAGGCCAAAGCAAAGGGCATCTTTGGAACCAAGATGCGTTCGTTCATCAAGCAAGCCAATGCAGCCGGCATCACGGGCATCGTGAGTCAGCAGTTCGAGATCGCCGCGCAGATCCTTGCCGCTGGCCTCTTGCCGATCATCGAGCCAGAGGTTGACATTCACTGCCCAGAAAAGGTCAAAGCCGAGGTGATGCTCAAGGCGGCCATTTTCGAGAAACTCATGGAACTGCCGACTGGGCAGTTGGTCATGCTGAAGCTCTCGCTACCTGAGCAAGACGACTTCTACGCAGACTGCGTCAGACATCCCAATGTCTTGAGGGTGGTTGCGTTGTCGGGCGGTTATGGGTTGGAAGAAGCCAACCACCGCCTGCGCAGGAATCACGGCATCGTGGCGAGCTTTTCGCGGGCGCTCGTCGAAGGGCTATTGGTCCAGCAATCCGATGCTGAGTTCAACGCCCAGCTGGATCGATCTATTCAGCGTATCTTTGAGGCGTCCAACACCTAAGCAAGCCATGATCGCAAAATCGCATGGAAATCGGATGACGGAGTCGGACCACGCTAACGATCCGAGAATTGTGACCAAGAGGGATTTGGGATATGGACAAGGGTCTCGTGAAACTTGCTCCTTCTATCCTCTCCGCTGACTTCGCCCATCTGGGCCAGCAGGTGACTGAGGCGGAGCAGGCCGGAGCCGACCGCATCCACATCGACGTAATGGACGGACACTTCGTGCCCAACCTCTCGATGGGACTGTCGGTTGTCCAATCACTTCGCCGGGTGACGCGCCTGCCTCTGGAGATTCACCTGATGATCCCGGCCCTGGACCTGTTCTTAGACGAGTTCGCGGAGGCCGGCTCGGATTCCTTCCTTGTTCACTGGGAAGGCAACGTCAATATGCACCACACAGTCCAACACATCAAGATACTGAGTAAACGTGCCGGAGTGGTCATCAACCCGGCGACCCCTGCGGCAGTACTGGACGAAATTCTTCAGGACATCGATCAAGTGCCGGTCATGACGGTCAACCCGGGCTTTGGACACCAGCAGTTCATCCACACGACACTGCCAAGATATGGCGTGTGCGCGGGATGATTGATGAGCGCAAGCAAAGCTGCGACGTGGAGGTGGACGGAAGCATCAATGCGGAAACTGCTCCGTTGGCGGTTGCCGCGGGAGCTCACGTTCTCGTGGCCGGCACAGCGATTTTCAATGAAAGCGAAACCGTGGCTGCAGCGATGGACCGGCTGCGAGCCGACATCCAGTTGTGGCAACAACTTCAACCAGTCGAGTGACGACATCTGTAAAGAGGTGATCTATGCAGCTTGGAATGATCGGTCTGGGGCGGATGGGAGCGAACATGGTGCGGCGGCTGCTGAAAGGCGGCCAGCAGTGCGTGGTCTTCGATCGGTCGCCGAATGCGGTGCAGGAGTTGGTCAAGGAAAACGCCGTGGGGGTTGCTTCGCTCCCGGATCTTGCGAAGAAACTCGAAAAGCCTCGCGCGGTCTGGTTGATGGTCCCGGCGGCTGGTGTGGACCACACCATCGCCGACCTTTTACCTCATCTTGAGCCGGGGGATATCCTCATCGACGGCGGCAACTCCTACTACGTCGACGACCTCCGACGCGCCAAGGAACTCCTGCCGAAGCGGATCCACTACGTCGATGTGGGGACCAGCGGTGGTGTCTGGGGGCTGGAGCGCGGCTACTGCATGATGATCGGGGGCGAGGAACCGGTCGTCAAGCACCTGGATCCGATCTTTGCGAGGCTGGCGCCAGGGCGTGACGCGGCGCTGCGGCTATCAGGACGGGAGAAGATCGACGGCACCGCCGAGCAGGGCTATCTGCACTGCGGCCCAAACGGCGCCGGCCATTTTGTCAAGATGGTGCACAACGGCATCGAGTACGGGCTCATGGCCGCCTATGCCGAAGGATTGGGCGTCCTGCGAGCGGCCGACATCGGCAAGAGGACACAGACGATCGATGCCGAGACAACTCCCTTGCGTGACCCTGCGCACTATCAGTACGACCTCAATCTGCCGGACATCGCAGAGGTGTGGCGTCGCGGCAGCGTGATCGCCTCGTGGCTGCTGGACCTGACTGCGTCCGCGTTACTCAAGAACCCCGCCCTCTCAGAATTCACCGGTCGAGTATCGGATTCAGGCGAAGGACGCTGGACGATCAAGGCGGCCATTGATGAGGCTGTTCCGGTGCCGGTGCTCACGGCCGCACTCTACGAACGATTCAGTTCACGCGGTGAATCGGATTTCCAGGACAAGTTGCTCTCGGCGATGCGTTATGAGTTCGGGGGGCACTTGGAACAATCTACGAAATGAGGACTCCATCATGAACGAGCCCCATTCGGACGCGCTGGTCTTCTTCGGCGCCACAGGCGATCTGGCCTACAAGAAGATTTTCCCATCCCTGCAGGCGATGGTGAAACACGGCTCCCTCAATGTCCCGGTGATCGGCGTGGCCAAAAACGGGTGGACCATCGACCAGCTTCGGGCGCGGGCGCGCGACAGTCTTCAGCAACACGGCGGAGTCGATCCCTCGGCATTCGACAGGCTGTGTGGGTTGCTGCGATATGTCGACGGCGACTACCACGACCCTGCGACCTATCAGAAGATTCGCAACGAGCTCGGCTCCGCACAGCGGCCGGCGCACTATCTCGCCATCCCGCCCATGTTGTTCGGGCCTGTCGTGGAACAACTCGCCGACGCAGGCTGCACCAACGGCGCTCGCGTCATCGTTGAAAAGCCGTTCGGTCATGACCTCATCTCAGCAAAGAACCTGAATGGGATTCTGCTCGACAGCTTTGACGAGGCCGCGATCTTCCGCATCGACCATTACCTCGGGAAGCGGCCCATACACAACATGCTCTTCTTCCGGTTCACGAATGCGTTCCTGGAACCGTTCTGGAACCGCGACCATATCGAGAGCGTGCAGATGACCATGGCGGAAACCTTCGGCGTCCAGGGACGAGGGGCGTTCTACGACGAGACCGGCGCCATCCGCGATGTGGTGCAGAATCATTTGTTCCAGGTCCTGACCCTCCTGGCGATGGAGCCTCCGGTCAGAACGGACAGCGAATCGATCCGCGATGAAAAGCTCAAGGTTCTGAGGGCGATTCCGTCACTCGATGAGACCGCCCTGTTCCGAGGACAATTCCGAGGTTATCGAAACGAGCACGGCGTCGCGCCGGACTCGCAAGTCGAAACCTTCGTCGCGCTGCGATTAGCGGTAAATTCGTGGCGCTGGCAAGGCGTCCCGTTCTACATCCGAGCCGGAAAGTGTCTGCCCGTGACCTGCACGGAGGTGGTGATCCGTTTGCGGCGGCCGCCGATCCTTTTCCCTTCATGCTCGGCCCCGCCGAACTACTTCCGCTTCCGAGTCAACCCTGAAGTGACCCTCGCGCTCGGCACGATCGTGATGGACCGTGAGGAAAAGATGATCGGTCAATCGGTGGAAATGTTGGCAAGCAACCGGCCTACCGCCGATGAGATGGATGTCTATGAGCGGTTGCTTGGAGACGCCATGACGGGTGATCGGACCCTGTTCGCGCGGGAACACTATGTGGAAGAGGCGTGGCGCATCGTCGATCCGGTGCTGAAGAAGGGCACTCCGGTCCACGAATACGAACCGAATACCTGGGGGCCGAGTCAAGTCATCCAGAACCTGTCACCTCCTGGCGGCTGGCATAATCCGATCGTGACGGATTGAGTTGTAACGAACCTGAATTCTACGACACGTGTGAGCGAACCATGTGTTTGATGATAGGCATTGTGCGCATAGGTACCCCAGTCATGCATCGATACACTCCTTCGCCCGCGAGTGAATGGAGGCGGGTGCTTCTGAACTTTAGACGTCTGCCAAGATGGCTGACAACATGAATCAACAGGAACCGAGCTCGTTCATTCTCACGATCAACGGCGGATCGTCCAGCATTAAGTATGCTCTGTTTCGAGATGCGGATTACTCCGCGCCGGTGGCACGCGGCATGGTCGACCGGATCGGCCTGCCGAACAGTGAGATGCTCGTCACTGACGCGGGCACGCAACAACCGAGTCGACGGACCGTGCGCGCGCCGGACCATCGGACCTGCGTGGGGGTTATCACCGAATGGTTGGAGCAACAGGTCGGCATTGGGAGGCTCTGTGCTGTCGGACATCGTGTCGTTCACGGCGGGAAGACCTATACCAGACCCGAACGAGTGACGCCCGAGTTGTTGGCGGAGCTTCGACGACTATGCCACTACAGCCCGGAGCATCTGCCCGCGGAAATCTCCTTGATCGAATCGTTCCATCGGTATGATTCGACTCTTCCCCAAGTCGCCTGTTTCGATACGGCATTTCACCAGGACATGCCGCGGGTTGCGCGACTGCTGCCGATTCCGAGGCGATATGAGAAGCTGGGTGTTCAGCGTTATGGGTTTCACGGGTTGTCATATGGGTTTCTTATGCGAGAGCTGAAACGAGTGGGGGCGCCTGGCGAGGCCGAGGGCCGTATCATTCTTGCCCATCTCGGAAACGGCGCCAGCATGGCGGCGGTCAAGGACGGGCAGGCGATGGATACGACGATGGGTTTCACCCCCGCTTCCGGCTTGCCCATGAGCCGCCGAGCAGGCGACCTCGATCCAGGACTCGTTTCCTACCTGGCTCGCACAGAAGGGATGACCGTGGAGCGGTTCCACGAGATGGTCAATACCGAATCAGGATTGCTCGGCCTGTCCGAGGTGAGTTCGGACATGCGGGACCTCCTCAAGCAAGAGCATAGTGATCCGCGGGCAGCCGAGGCGGTTGGATTGTTCTGCTATCAGGCTCGAAAATGGATCGGCGCGTTGGCCGCGGTGTTGGGTGGATTGGACACATTAATCTTCAGTGCGGGGATCGGGGAGCATGCTCCCGCGATTCGAGCGCGCATCTGTGTCGGGTTGGATTTTCTCGGGATCGTCATCAACGAATCGGCCAACGCGGCCAATCAAGCGATTATTTCAACCGAAGACAGTCGAGTGAGAGTGCGCATGATTCGCACTGATGAAGAACGCGAGATCGCAGAGTCCGTGGCTCTGTTGCGGAGCACGGGGAAGATGGATCGCTGAGGGGGTATTGATGATGAACGAACGCATGCCGCAATTGGACGCAGCCTTGCTGAAGCAGCCCTTGAAGCTCGAGCACCTATCTGATGACGACTTGTTCGGTCGTCACCACAGGGACGGATCCACCGATTGTCGGATCATGAGGCAGAAGTGATCTGTGGAGGGTGAGTTGATCAGACGTGAGAAATCAAGAGGCAGGGACATGAAACCGGATGTACGTGTCTTTAGGGATGTGAACGAGCTCAGCCGTCACCTGGCCGAGGCGACGGTCGGCATCATCAATGAGACCGTGCAAACCAATGGAAGCGTTTCTCTTGCTCTCTCCGGTGGGAACACGCCGCGCACCCTCTACCGCATACTTTCTTCGCAGTTTCGAGACCAGATCCCATGGAAGCACGTGCATGTGTTCTGGGGAGACGAGCGTTGCGTGCCGCTTGACGATCCTCACAGTAACTATCGCATGGCATGGGAGACATTGCTCGATGCCGTTCCGTGCCCGCCTGAGAATGTGCATCCTATGCGGACACAACTGTGGGCTCCCGACGAAGCGGCATGGGACTACGAGATGACGCTGCGGAGCCATTTTCCCAAAGACTGGCCGCGTTTCGACCTGGTTTTCCTCGGGCTCGGAGCAGAGGGGCATACGGCATCGCTTTTCCCTGAATCACCTGCCCTCGCGGAGACGAGGCGCTGGGTGGTCGCCGTGGACACTCCAGCCGAGCCACACCTACGCCTAACATTGACGTTGCCTGCACTCACTCACGCTGCCAACGCCTCATTCCTGGTGACAGGATCGAACAAGACACAAGTCCTGCAACACATTCTCCTTGGGTCGCCTGACCCGAAGCACTATCCGGCATCCGGCGTTCGTCTCGCTCAGGGAACGGTGATCTGGTGGTTGGATCGGGAAGCGGCAGCCCTCGTCGTTGGCCGCGGAGGAAACGCAGCATGAACCCTACACTCGTCAAGATGGCGTTTGGTCATCCCGGTATTGAGCCCCGATGGACACATGGAGGCAAAGATGGGGTTGGGACGGCTTATGCCACGTCCAGCCGCATCTGGTTCACCATGTGGAACGGTATCGTGACGGAGGTCTATTATCCGACCGTCGATCGACCTCAACTTCGAGATTGGCAATATCTCATCAGCGACGGAACCAGTTTTGTCCATGAAGAAAAACGCCACCTCACGTCCTCCTGCGAACGGCTGTCGGATCATGCCTTGGGGTACCGATGCACGAACGCCGACCCCGCCGGCCGTTACACCATTGTCAAAGAGATCATCACGGCCCCACACCTCCCGTGTGTGCTCCAGCGGACGCAGCTCACGGGTGATGACGTCTTCCTCTCGTCGCTGCATCTCTATGCTCTGTGTGCGCCGCATCTCGAAGTCGGCGGGTGGGGAAACAACGGCTCGGCGATCGAAGTCGCCGGCCACAAAATCTTGATGGCTGAAAAAGCGGGAACCTGGCTGGCATTGATGGCGACGGTGCCCTTTGCTCGTGTGTCCTGTGGGTATGTGGGCCACAGTGACGGCTGGACAGATTTGGCCGACAACTTTCACATGGACTGGGAGTTCGAGCATGCCCCCGACGGCAATATCGCGCTCACGGCAGAACTCGACATGAGAGGTCGCCGGGAGTTCACCATGGGCTTGGCCTTTGGTCGCACCCAGCACCAGGCATTAACGGCCGTGTTCCAGGCGTTGAGCCTCCCCTTCCAGGACCAGCTCACACGATACACAGATCAATGGCACCGTGCGGCGGCTCACCGGCTCCCGTTAGAGCGCGCGTCCAGCGACGAAGGAAGACTCTATCATGGAAGTGTCGGTGTGCTGCTCGCCCACGAAGACAAATCCTATCCTGGTGCGTTTATCGCGTCCCTATCGATTCCTTGGGGAGATGCGAAAGGTGATGGCGATCAGGGGGGGTATCACTTGGTATGGCCACGCGATATGGTCCACAGCGCCTCCGCTCTTCTCGCCGCCGGGCATCGTGAGACTCCCCTGCGCGCGCTCATCTATCTCGCGAGCGCCCAGCATCAGGACGGTGGTTTCCCTCAGAATTTCTGGATCGATGGAGACCCCTACTGGCGCGGCATTCAGCTGGACGAAGTGGCCTGTTCGATTGTGCTCGCGTGGCGGCTCAAACAACACAAGGCTCTACAAGACTTTGATCCTTATCCCATGGTCCTTCGGGCGGCCGCATATCTGGTCCGCCATGGGCCCGTGACACAGCAAGAACGCTGGGAGGAAGTGAGCGGGTATTCGCCGTCCACCCTCGCCTCCAACATTGCCGCGTTGATCGGCGCGGCAGGATTTATCCGCGACCGAGGCGACGATGCCACGGCCACCTTTTTAGAAGAATATGCCGATTTTCTTGAAGCACGCCTTGAAGCGTGGACGGTGACCACGGAGGGATCTCTTGTCCCCGGCATCAGCCGACACTATATACGTATTCTACCTGAGGCTGTCGACAATGCTCACCCTGAAGAAGACCCCAACCGGGGCGAGCTCAGTATTGCGAACCGCCCACCTGCAGCTCAACGTGTCTTTGCGGCCAGAGACATTGTGGATGCCGGGTTTGTTGAGCTCGTGCGCTATGGCATCCGACCGCCGCATGATCCCCTCATTGTGGATTCTCTCGCGGTGGTGGATGCGTTGCTCAAAGTGAACACTGCCTTCGGACCGTGCTGGCATCGGTACAACCACGATGGGTACGGACAACGAGACGATGGCGGGCCGTTCGTAGGATGGGGCACGGGACGCGCGTGGCCGTTGCTCACGGGCGAGCGAGGGCATTACGAGTTCGCGGCTGGACGAGATGCCACTCCCTTCATCCGAGCCATGGAGAGGTTCGCCTCACCTACCGGTCTGTTACCTGAACAAGTGTGGGATAAGCCGGATCGGCCAAGGCATTACCTATCGTGCGGTCGGCCGACCGGCTCCGCGATGCCGCTCGTGTGGGCGCATGCGGAGTACATCAAGCTCCTCCGGTCCGTCGTCGATGGGAACGTCTTCGACCTCATCCCTGACGTCGCGACCCGCTATCTCGAAGCACGTCCAGATCGGCGCGGCATCGAAGTCTGGAAGCCGAACCGGCAGGTTCGCCGCGTGAAGCGAGGGGAGACCCTCCGCATTCAGGTCCCAGCCTCCTTCCGGTTGCATTGGTCAGCCGACGAATGGCGCACCGTGGAGGAGACGCCCTCGGTCGCCACGAGACTTAAGATTGAGTTTGTGGATATCCCGATCCGTCCCTCGCAAAGGGCACCGATTCGCTTTACGTTTTTCTGGACGGCGACCGATCAGTGGGAAGGGCACGATTACACCGTGGCCATCGAATGAACGATCACTTGTTAAACGGATAGCCTACGAACTATCGATGTCAGGTTTGAGCAGTCGTCCTCGTGCGTTCGTCTGGTTCTAATCGTGTTGGTGGGTAATCCAACATGGGTCTGAAATTTGTCTCAGATGAAGGTTATTGCGATGGTCATTGATCTATCGGACGGGCGTGGGATTATTGAATCAGCAGGCTTCCCGAAGGGCAGCTCTCGATCAGTCTATGAGACACCGACGGAACGGATCGGACGAAACTCGTGGTCCTGCGAGATGGAGAACCGTCTCTTCAACCACGTGATAAGGGTGGGAACGCCATTTCTCCGGAAGGGAACATGATGTCTGTTCATGAATGCCCCCGTATCGTGATTGTCGGCGCAGGATTCGGCGGGTTGTATGCCGCGCGAGCCTTTAACCATGCGACGCTTCAGCTCACCGTGATCGATCGTCAGAATTATCACCTGTTTCAGCCGTTATTGTATCAAGTCGCGACGGCAGGGCTTTCGCCCAGCGATATCGCCTATCCCATCCGCAGCGTGTTACGCAAACAGGAAAACACTCGGGTGGTCCAGGCGCAAGTCTTGGCGATCAAGCCTCGCGAACACAGGGTGATGATGGCGGATGGTATCGTCGATTACGATTACTTGATTGTGGCGACCGGCGCGGGCCATTCGTACTTTGGGCATTCCGAGTGGGAGAAGTTGGCTCCTGGGCTGAAGAGTGTGACCGATGCATTGGCGATCAGGCGCCGTATCTTAGGGGCGTTCGAACAGGCCGAACGGGAACAGGATGATGCACGGCGGCGGGCATGGCTCACATTTGTGATCGTCGGCGGAGGCCCGACCGGCCTGGAATTGGCAGGCGCAGTCGCTGAACTCGCATTCAAAGTGATGGTGCAGGATTTTCGGCGCATCGATTCGCGAGAGGCGCGCGTGATCTTACTGCAAGCAATGCCGCGGGTCTTGCCGACGTACCCGGAAGCGTTGTCCGCCGAAGCCGAGCGGGCGCTGAGAGGGCTGGACGTAGAGGTCCGCACGAATACCGCGGTGACAGCGATCCAACCTGGCTGGGTCGCCGTCGGCGACGAACGAATCCCGACCGCCACGGTGCTGTGGGCCGCCGGTGTGGCGCCGTCACCCTTGGCGCACTCGCTCGGCGTGCCGTTGGATCATGCCGGGCGAGTGTTGGTGCAGCCGGATCTCAGCATCCCCGGTCATCCGGAGGTGTTTGTGATCGGCGATCTCGCTGCGTGCGTCGATCAGACCGGCCACTTATTGCCCGGGCTGGCTGCAGTGGCCGTTCAGCAAGGTCACTACGTGGCGCGCCATATTCTGAACCGGATCCAAGGGCGGTCCAGCGATCCATTCCGCTATGTGGATAAAGGGACGCTGGCTACGATCGGACGAGGAAAGGCGGTGGCGGATTTTCGTGTCTTTCGGATGTCGGGCTTTGGGGCTTGGCTGGCGTGGCTGGCCGTGCATCTTTTCCTTCTGATCGGCTTTCGCAATCGCTTTCTCGTTCTGTTCAAATGGACATGGGCGTTCATGTCTTCGCAGCATGGCGCACGCATCATCATCGACGGCGCGGAAACATTGTCATCGGCCGATACGGTCGTCGAAGAGAGGGCGGCCGGGACAAGGGGCTGAGAGGAGCAGATCATATGGCGAAACATGTCCAGGTTAAAGCGGAGTTGACGGATCTCCATCTATGCTACCAGGGCTGCTTCGATGCAGCCGACGCCACGCTCATGAGGGGAGCAGGTGTCACATCTCATTGCGATATGGAGAAGGGGGCGCATCCCCGCTTCCGATGATCCGGCGTTTGAGAATACGAAGGAGGAATCTATGCAGTTTGGAATGATCGGTCTGGGGCGGATGGGAGCGAACATGGTGCGGCGGCTGCTGAAAGGCGGCCAGCAGTGCGTGGTCTTCGATCGGTCGCCGAATGCGGTGCAGGAGTTGGTCAAGGAAAACGCCGTGGGGGTTGCTTCGCTCCCGGATCTTGCGAAGAAACTCGAAAAGCCTCGCGCGGTCTGGTTGATGGTCCCGGCGGCTGGTGTGGACCACACCATCGCCGACCTTTTACCTCATCTTGAGCCGGGGGATATCCTCATCGACGGCGGCAACTCCTACTACGTCGACGACCTCCGACGCGCCAAGGAACTCCTGCCGAAGCGGATCCACTACGTCGATGTGGGGACCAGCGGTGGTGTCTGGGGGCTGGAGCGCGGCTACTGCATGATGATCGGGGGCGAGGAACCGGTCGTCAAGCACCTGGATCCGATCTTTGCGAGGCTGGCGCCGGGGCGTGACGCGGCGCCACTGTACGAGTATAAACCGAACACATGGGGTCCGCGTGAAGCCGATAGGCTGATCGGAAGCGACGGCTGGCATAATCCCGAGGGAACCCGATGAGGAATCATCGCGATCGAGGGTTGGTCAAGCATGCGGCCTGATGCCGGTGAGGTCAAGAGCCGACTCCCGGAGGCTTGGTTGAGCCGCCGGTCTCACAAGTCGGCAGTTGTCATATGAGGAGTAAGTCGGCGACAGCCGCTCATACGAGGATAGGGGTCACCCCATGAGTAAACACCCCTCAGTGATGCTCCGCGCGCTTCCTGATGAGTTGGAACCCCTCGCGGAACTGGCGCTCGATGTCCGATGGACGTGGGACCATACTAGCGACAAGTTGTGGACCATGCTTGATCCCGATATCTGGGGCCAGACGCGCAATCCTCGGTCGGTGCTCCAGTATGTGTCGCACGAGCGGTTGGATGAGGCGGCGCGCGATCCGGTGTTCCGCGAGGAACTGCAACAGGTTGTCGCGGCGAGGCGCAACTATCTGGCCAAGCGCGGGTGGGGTCGCGAGTGTCATCCTCCGGAGGCTCTCAAGACGATCGCCTATTTCAGCATGGAGTTCGGCTTGGGCGAGGCGCTGCCGCTGTATGCGGGCGGCCTGGGAATCTTGGCGGGTGACGTGCTCAAGACTGCCAGCGATCTCGACATGCCGATGGTCGGTATCGGCTTGCTTTATCAAGAAGGCTACTTCCGCCAAATTCTGGATGCGAGCGGCTGGCAAATCGAGGCCTTTCCATACAACGATCCCCTCAGTCTTCCGGTGCAGCCGGTCCTGCTGCCAACGGGCGAATGGCTTCGCGTTCCGTTGGAACTGCCGGGGCGTACCCTATTTCTTCGTGTCTGGTTCGTGCAGATCGGGCGGGTGAAGCTGTATTTGCTGGACAGCAACGATCCGCTCAACAGCGCCGCTGATCGGGGAATCACCAGTAAGCTCTACGATGCTCGGCCGGAACTCCGTCTGGTTCAGGAGATGGTGTTGGGGATCGGCGGGTGGCGTGCGCTGCTCGCGCTGGGGATTGAGGCGGAAATCTGTCATCTCAATGAAGGGCACGCGGCTTTTGCCGTGTTGGAACGGGCCCGCACTGTCAGGGAGAAAACAGGACGGTCCTTCGCCGAAGCCTTGTGCGCCACTCGGGCCGGCAATGTCTTCACCACGCATACCCCGGTGGCCGCCGGCTTCGACGCTTTCTGGCCGGACTTGGTGCAGCGCTATTTTCGCGAGTACGTTGTCCAATTGGGAATGACGATGGAAGAATTCCTTGGGCTGGGCCGGACGCATCCGCAGAATGCGGCAGAACCCTTCACGATGGCGGCGCTGGCCATGCGGGGAAGTCTCGTTGTGAACGGGGTGAGCCAACTGCACGGTGCGGTCAGCCGCCGGCTGTTTCAGCCATTCTATCCACGATGGCCGGAGCCTGAAGTGCCGGTCACGTCCGTGACCAACGGGATTCATGTGCCGTCGTGGGATTCGGAGTGGGCGGATAGGCTCTGGACAGAAGCCTGCGGCAAAGAGCGGTGGCAAGGGCCCTTGGGGGCACTCCCCAAGGCAATCCGTGAGTTGTCGGACGAAGAGCTCTGGGGGTTCCGCGCGCAAGGCAGGCAAGCGCTCGTGAATTATGCACGCCGGCGTCTGGTGCATCAATATCAGTTGCTCGGCGCGGATCCCGAAGCGGTCTCGGCGATCCGGCAGGCCCTCGACCCGCAAGCCTTGACACTCGGACTCGCCCGCCGGTTCACCGCCTACAAGCGTCCCACGTTGCTGCTTCATGATCCCGACCGGTTGACCCGCCTCTTGAACCATCATGATCGACCGGTCCAGCTTGTGGTGGCGGGAAAGGCTCATCCGCAGGATGAAGAGGGCAAGCGGCTCGTTCAACAGTTCAAAAGTTTCGCGATGTGGCCGGTGGTTCGCCAGCAGGTCATTTTTCTTGATGATTACGACATGATCTTGGCGAAGCATCTGGTCCAAGGCGTCGACGTGTGGGTCAACACGCCGAGGCGTCCCTGGGAAGCGTGCGGAACGAGCGGGATGAAGGTGCTGGTCAACGGGGGGCTCAACCTCTCCGAGCTTGACGGCTGGTGGGCCGAGGCCCATTCACCGGAAGTGGGCTGGGCGCTTGGCGACGGCCAGGAGCACCACGATCCCGAGTGGGATGCCGTGGAGGCGGGGCAGCTCTACGATCTGCTGGAACGACAGATCGTTCCGCAGTTCTATGCTCGGGATGCGCGGGGCATCCCCGGCGCTTGGGTCGCCCGGATCAGAGAGAGCATGGCCCGGCTGACCACCGCCTTCAGCAGCAACCGCATGCTGCACGAATATGTAGAGACCCTCTACCTCCCGGCGACCCGGAACTATCGGAAGCGGATCGCGGATGGCGGAAGCCTTGTGAAGCATCTTCTCGCCTGGCACGCTGCGCTGGAACAGCATTGGCCGAGCATCCGTTTCGGAGAAGTGCGAATCACGCGGAACGGAGGGTTGTGGCGCTTTTTTGTACCGATTCATTTAGGAGAGCTGGACCCTGCCGCGGTCCGAGTCGAACTCTATGCCGATCCGGAAGGAGGACAAGATCGCGTGTGCCGGCTGCTGGTCAGAGAGGACACAGCATCGACTGCGCAGGGGTGGCATTTGTACCAGGGAAGCGTCCAATCAGAGCGACCGGCGGACCACTTTACTCCTCGTGTCGTGCCGGCCCACCCTGAGGCGGCGGTCCCGCTCGAAGCTCACCACATCGTGTGGGCCCGGTAAGGAGACCATCGTTGCGGCCGCCGCTCTTCGGCGTGTAGCGGCCCGCCTAGCTCGGGCGCAATCCCGAAAGCACGCCGGCCAGGTTACACAACCAGTTTGTGTTCGAGCGCGTAACGGGTGAGTTCCATGTTGTTTCTCAGATGGAGTTTCTCGAGAATGCGCGCCCGATAGGTAGTGATGGTCGTCGCGCTCAGAGACAGGTCGGCGGCGATCTCCGTGCACGTCTTGCCCGAGGCGATCAGACACAAGACCTCCAGCTCGCGATTGCTGAGTTGGTCGCGATGCACGCCGGGGACTCCGTAGGCGACGGCCAGTTGCTCGGCAATCCGCAGGGTGACGTAGTTGCCGCCGCCGAGCACTTTCTTGACAGCTTGCACCAATTCGGTCGGGATGGCCGTTTTCGTCAGATATCCATTGGCGCCGGCTTTGAACATCCGCAACGCATACTGTTCCTCCGGATACATGCTCAACACAAGAATCGGAAGCCTGGGATGGTCGCGTTTAACTTCCCGAAGCGCATCGACGGAGCTACCTCCCGGCATATTGACATCCAGGATGAGGACATCCCAAGGTTGAGTCCGGGTGAGCCGAAGCATTTCCTGGATATCGGCGGCTTCACCAATTGTGATAGGCATAACTTTGCTCAAGACCTCTTTGACGCCTTCTCGGAGGACAGGGAAATCATCGGCGATCAGAATCTTAAACATGAGTCCACCGTCGGTTTTGTGACGCGAATGGCCGAGAGACAGTCGGTTCGAAGAGCCTGCCGAATCAGCGGCCTAGATAATTTGACATCACACAGCTCGTTGCGCATGAGCGGTCGGCATCCGCACCGTAATGATCGTCCCGTTGCCCGGTCTCCCTGTAATATGGACTTCTCCTTCAAGGAGTTCCGCCCGCTCGCGCATGCCGATCAGTCCGATCGACATCGGGTCAGTGAGTTTCTCGGTCGGAATGCCCTCACCGTCGTCCTCTATTTCGAGCAGGACTTGACTAAGGGTCTCGCTGAATCGAACCGTAACATGAGTCGCGCGAGCGTGCCGAGCGACATTCGTGAGCGCTTCTTGACAAATCCGAAACAATGCCGTGGCCCGTTCGGGATCGATCTGCGGATCATCCGTTTCGATGATCACGTCACAGCGAATTCCGGTTCGCGACCTGAACGTGTTGGCCTGCCACTCGATCGCCGCGACAAGACCAAGATCGTCCAGCACACTGGGGCGAAGATCAGCGGCGATGCGTTGCACCACGGTGATGGTCTGATCCAGCGTTTCATCCATCGAGGCGATCTTCCTCTGCAATGAAGCAGCTGCCGTTCGCAAATCAGCCTCGCCGAGCAAACCCCTCATCTGTGCGAGGTCCAGTTTCAGACTGGTCATCAGGACCCCCATTTCATCATGGATCTCTCGCGCAAGCCTGGTCTGTTCTTCTTCCTTCACCACCTCGATGTGGCGGGAGAGCATACGCAATTGTTTGAGCGATTGCTGCAGTTGATCGTGCGCCTCTCTCCGTTCGGTAATGTCCTGCCAGGTCCCAAGGATCACGGGCGCCGGACCGTTGGCGTGAGGCTGAAGCACCGCCTGGTCGAGAAACCACCGATACGTGCCGTCGGCGCATTGCCATCGATACTCACAACCGAGGCTCCCTCGGTCGACAAGCGCGGCAAAGGTGTCGAAGACTCGATCGCGATCGTCAGGATGCAGTCGGGACGCCCAATACTTGGAATCTTCGGTAAACCGTCCGGGAGGAAAACCGGAGAGCGACTCGATGTTGTCGCTGACCCAAACCCTTCCGAAGGGTTCTACGCCTTCTGCCTCATAGAGCGCGACGCGCACACTGCGAAAGATCTGCGCGAGGCGGCTGTCTCGACGTCTTAACGCCTCTTCCGTCTGTTTGTGATCCGTAATATCCAGCATGCAATTCACGGCGCCGCTCACTTTTCCCGCCTTACTCCTGAGCGGGACAGGATTGACCAGGACCATGCGGCGGGACCCGTCCGGACGCTCAAGGATCACCTGTCGGTTTCCCTGAGACAGGCCGGTGCGCAACACCTCGGCGATCGGGGCCTGTTCGTGAGGGAGGGAGGTCCCATCGGGAAGATAGAGTCTGGGCGCCCCGCAGAAACGTTCGCCCGGGTCTCCACACCGAGGCTCGCGCCCCCACAACTGAGCCGCGTATCGGTTGTAGTGAAGAATGACTCCGCGCACATCACAGACATAGACGGCGACGGAGAGCGTATCGATCAACTCACGGAAACCGAGTGTATCTTCCCTGAGTGTCGGATTGGTCCTGGAGCGGTCTGTCCTCTCCGCCTCCAGTTGCGCGCACCGGTCATGCGATCGGCGGACGAGTCCGTCGCGTCGACGGACTGAGCTGAGCTCATGTTCAATCATGGAAGCGAGTTGAGCGACGCTCGTCAGACGTTCCGCTGTCACATTCTCCCTCGCAGTGCAGACATCGATCGCCGCGATCACGGCTCCGTTCACGTCATGGACGGGCGCGGCGGTGCAGGTGGAGTCATGAAAGTGTCGGATGAAATGTTCAGACATGATGACCGTAATGGGTTGGCCCGTCACCAATGCCGTCCCGGCACCATTCGTGCCCATGGTGTGTTCCGACCAATCATAGCCCGGCAGCAACCCAAGCTCCTGCATGGAAGCCGGATCGTTCCCCTGAACGCACAGAACAATGCCTTCTGCATCGACCAGATACACCACATGTGCGAGCGGTTCCAGAAAAGAAGAGATTAAACGAAAATGCCGCTGCGTGATCTCAACCAATTCGTGGTTTGTTTCCAGCCGTTGCCTCAGATCGTCTTCCCCGACTCGCCGAAGCATGACATGCGTAGGTTCTGCAGTTATTCCGACCTGGAGACAGCGGGTCCATGAATCCAAGATCACTGGGCGCACAGCGCCCTCGATCGGCAAACCATGAGTAAACCGTTTCCACTCAGCCAACACCTGAGATTCTTGCATGGTGTCCCATCCTTCCCTTCTTGTCACACCTCAATTGATGACCTCCAGACGGTGTCCCGGCGTTGACCAGATGACGTTGCCCGTCGCGTCGCTAAGTTGAAAATAGGGCTCTCCATCATACGTCACCACTAGCTTGACACGATCCTTCCCGGTTTTGTCGCGAACACTCATGGTAGGTTGGCCTTCCAAGAGACTGATGTCGACACGGATGGTTTCGCGCTCATCGAAGAGCCTCAGTCCGGGAGCTCCGTTCGGCAGCAGACTCAATTCAGCGCGCCGTACGCCTTCCTGGTCGAAGAGCCAGAGGGTCGGCGAACGGTCTCGGCCTGTGCTGAACTCGCCGCGAAGCCTGCCTTCTCCATCTCGAAGGATCAACTGCTCGGTTTCCACCACCTTCGAAACTTGATTGGACTCTCCTTGGGCCGCCAGAAACATCATCACTCCGACGACGAGAATCGTGCACCAGGCCAACGTCCATCGACCGGCGCGCCATTCGTGACGTGCTAATTGTTCCGATAGCCGTTGGAGCGTCAGCTTGTGAGAGTCGATGACGGGAATGTCGTGGTTGGAAGTAGCCATAGTGCCCCTACGGGGAGAGATGATGGGTCGATGGTAAACAACCCCCTAGATCAGCGTCAGTGAGGTTCTACCCAATGGGACGACGGAGCCGCGCGACAGATCCTGAAGCCGTCCAGGATCGACAATGAAGTTGCCCCTTGATGGCTAGCCTCAGTCACTTCTCAACTCGTCCAGATCTCGTTGCCCTTTACGTACGAGGAGTGACCGATTTATTCCGGATGCAATCCCGTAGGAAACCTAGGCGGAAGCTTTCACTCTCTGGGACCGTAACGCAAGAGCAATGCCAGGTGCGAAGATATTCTAATCCAGCGGGAATTCTCCGTCTGGGAAGACGAGGGTGAGAGCAAGGTCCTGCGAAGCAGGACGAGCCCCGCTCGCAATCCATAGATTCCCCCGTCTGTACAGATGGGGGAATCTATGGAATTGAACAACATCCTCCACGTTTGCGATTTTATGAGTTCGTGAGCGTTCTTGCACTATGTGCACAGTGCAATTCAACACGCCAACGCCTACTCCTCCGAGGATGTCGAGCCGAAAGACGCATCCCGAGAGGACTCGTGGCGATACTCAGGAAAACATCCGAAGCTCTGCGGATGTCCGACCTCATCGTCTGTCATTGGCAGAGACGATGAACTAGGGCCTGTTCACACTAACGCAAGCCATCGACGATCAACGCGAAATTGATGAACGCGACGAACATGACATCGAGCTTTTCAACCCGCGAGAAGATGCGCCGAAATCCCGTGAGCCGGCGGAACAGCCGTTCGATCTCATTGCGTCGCTTATACAGGACTCGATCGTACTCCCATGGCGTGAGTCGATTGTGCTTGGGCGGCACCACAGGAACAAACCCTAAATCTAAGGCCAGTTGCCGCGTCTCATCGCCTTCATACGCACGATCCATCAACAGGTGGATTGGGCGCGACATTCTCCCTAAGCGTTGCAGCAGCTTTCGCCCCTCGGGCGCATCGTGGGCCTGGCCCGGGGACAGGGCAAACGCTATGGCCGTTCGAGCATCCGCGGCAACCAGATGAATCTTGGTCGTCCATCCGCCGCGGGACTGGCCAATGGCTTGCGGGCCGTTTTTTTTAACGCCCCCGTGCCATCCGGATGAACCTTGACGATGGTACTGTCCAAGGCCATGGCTTCGATTTTTACGCGGATGATCTGAGTGTGTTGCAGCTGTGCAAATACGCGATCCAGCACCCCGCTCTTCGACCAACGATTCATACGAGTATAGATGGTGTGCCAGTTGCCGAACCGCTTGGGCAGACCGCGCCATTTGCAACCCTGCTCGGCGACGTACAAGATGGCGTTCAGCACGTGCAGATTATCGAGCGTCACGTTGCCGCGTTGCGTCGGCAAACACGGCTCGATGTGGCGATACTGTGCGTCGGTGATTTCCATGTACGCAGTATCTCATGAAAATGGCCGTTAGTGTTAGCACGCCCTAGCTCAATCGATCCCTCAGGCGATCATGCTCGTCGGAGCCTCGTAGACGAGCCACAAGAATATCCGATTCATTCCACAAGAACTTCCCGGAGATCGCCGTGATTCTCCGACCTGTCGGACCTGTCATGAAAATAACGACAGGGTCGCGCTGAGAAAGAGGGACAGCTGAACCGACGATCACGAGACTGGCGTTGAGAACGCTGATCGTGTCTACTGTCAGACGTAGATCAAAGGAGCGGGTGTTGATGTCGGGGTAGATCCACATCCGGAATGGAATGAATCCTAGTCGATCGATCAGATCCGGCAGTCCGGTTAAGGAATGAAAACGTCAAAACGCTCATCCGTAATCCGGAGAAGGGCGGTACGAAAGTCGCTCGCATCCTGGTCCGGCTGGAGAAAGACAGAAGGTCAGCCGTATCCCTTGGGGGTGACATGGATCGAGGAGGACCAGGTCTACAACTTCGCCTTATATGCCAAGGATGCGGAAACCGTCACATTGGCTCTATTTCGACAGGATGATGTCATCAATCCCACCTTCACATATCGTTTCGATCATTTACGAAATAAGTCGGGGAGAATCTGGCATTGCCGTTTGCCCAAGTCCGCCTGCAAGGGGGCCACACTCTATGCGTACATAGTGGACGGGCCCCGATCAGTGAATCCCCTGGAATGGCAGACCTTTGATCCTGAGAAGCTTCTCCTGGATCCCTATGCCAAGGCGGTCTTCTTTCCGACGACGTTCGAACGGCAGGCCGCCATCTTATCGGGATCGAACAAAGGACGGGCGCCTTTGGGTCTCATCGAGGTCGAGAACCGATTCGACCGTGGTGAAGACATCCGGCCTCGCCATGAAGCGGGCGCCGTCATCTACGAGTTGCATGTCAAAGGATTCACAAACCATCCGAGTTCAGGGGTCGGCCGGCAGGAACGAGGCACCTTTTCCGGACTCATCCAAAAGATTCCGTATCTCACCGATCTGGGCGTCACGGTGGTCGAGCTAATGCCCGTCTTACAGTATGACCCTCAGGAAGACGATTGTTGGGGCTATATGCCGCTGAATTTCTTCGCACCGCATCAAGGGTACGCCGGCACGTCCAATCTGTCACACCAATTGAACGAATTCCGGTCGATGGTCAAGGCGCTGCATGAGGCCGACATCGAAGTCATTCTCGATGTCGTCTACAACCACACAGCTGAAGGAGACGAGAACGGTCCTCGGTACAGCTTCAAGGGCATCGACAATCGCTCCTATTACCTCTTGTCCGGAAATCCGAATCATCCTTACGCGAATTTCTCGGGAACCGGTAATACGCTCAACTGTGCCAGTCACCCTGTTCGCAGGCTGATCTTGGACAGCATGCGTTACTGGGTGCGAGAAACCAATATCGACGGATTCCGATTCGATCTCGCTTCCATTTTTACCCGCAATCCGGATGGCTCGATCAACTGGACTGATCCGGCGATCTTCGGGGATATCCGTTCCGATCCTGACCTCGCCACGCTTCGTCTCATCGCGGAACCATGGGATCCTAGCGGCGGGTACGAACTGGGTCATAATTTCCCGGGCAGCCTCTGGTTTCAATGGAACGGTCAGTTCCGAGACGATGTTCGCCGTTTCCTCCGGGGAGATCCCGGTCTAGTGGGAACGGTGATGCGCCGGCTGTACGGGAGCGACGATCTGTTTCCGGATGATCGAATGAACGCCTACCATCCCTATCAGAGTGTGAATTACATCACCTGTCACGATGGGTTCACGCTTTATGATCTCGTCGCCTACAATGACAAACGGAATTGGGCCAACGGACACAACAATGAAGATGGTGCCGCCGAGAACCACAGTTGGAATTGCGGATGGGAAGGGGATGACGGCCTGCCCGAGGAGGTCCTGCAGTTGCGGAAGCGCCAGATCAAAAATTTCATGTGTCTGCTGCTCCTGGCCAATGGAACTCCGATGCTCCGCGCCGGCGATGAGTTTCTCCAGACTCAGCGCGGGAATAATAATCCCTACAACCAGGATAACGACACCACGTGGCTGGATTGGAGCAGGCTCGAGACGCATCAGGACATCTTCCGATTTGTTCGACTCATGATTGCTTTCCGCAAAACCCATCCGTCATTGAGCCGAAGCAGATTTTGGCGCGAGGACATCCGTTGGTACGGGATCGGTCCGGCTGTGGATCTGGCGTTCGATTCACATAGCCTGGCCTTTTGTCTTCACGGCGCCTCGCAAGGGGATGTAGACATCTACGTGATGATCAATGCCTACTGGCAGGATCTCAGATTCGTGGTCCAGGAAGGGCAGACGGATGAGTGGAGACGAGTGGTCGACACGGCCCGAAGCAGTCCGGACGATATTTGCGAGCCGAGATTGGAGGCGACACTCAGTGATCAGAGCTACACGGTGCAGGCAAGATCCGTCGTGGTGCTCAGGAGACAGCGCTGATCACGGTTAAGAAAGAGGAGGAGAAAATGGTTATTCAAAGAGAACCGGGAGTCCCGGTCGAAGGACTCAATACCGTGGGGCAGATCGTGGCCACCAATCTTTTGCGCTTCCATGTCGGACAGAATGGCCTGGCCATCGCCGTGGCGTTATTGTCCTCTCATACGGCGGGGGCGCCGGTGGTGGATGAGCGAGGGATCTACAAGGGCTTTATCAATGAATTTGATCTCATGCGCACATTGGATGCGGGAAAAGATCTGAATATGCTGCGGGCTGAAGACATCATGCGCACCGATCGTCTCACGGTCACCGATCAGACGACGATCTCGGATGCGTTTAAGAAGATGGAAAAATATCATGTGCTCAACCTACCGGTCGAAAGAAATGGCAAGGTGGCCTACTCCGTCACTCGTCATGATTTGCTGCGCGCCTGGATCGGCCTCGGGTTGGGGATGGGGGTCGAGCCATAACCGGGCTTCCTCGTGTTGGGAGGAGGGCGATCGTGCATCCGGAATGACGTTTCTCATGTCCGCCCCTCAGTATGTCTTGCCAAGACGCGCCGGCCGAAACGAATTGAGAGGCGAGAGCGTCCGATTGGCGTCGCCTGATCGGAGCAGCCCCTCGATGAAGATTCTGGTCGCGGTTGATGACTCCAAGGATTCAACACGGGCGGTGAAATATGTGGGACGGCTTCTACGCACCGTTTCCCGTGCGAGCGTCACGCTCTTTCATGTTCTCAACCCGCTGCTACCGATCTTGCGGGAACATGGAGGATCCGAAGATCCCGTTCGTGAGGAAGCGTTGGGCAAGCAACTCAGGAAAGATCGGAAAACCTGATATCGGAAGGAGCAGAAACTGGAATCCAATATTTTGTCGAAGGCTCGTCAGACGCTCGAGAGGGTCGGTTTTCGTGCCTCTCGGATCCGCCTGAAGTTCGGTTACGAAGAAGAAGTCGCCGGAACTATTCTCGAAGAGGCTCGAAAGGGCCGTTATCAGACCGGCGTGATCCTTCGACGCGCTCGTTGGATCATCGCCATGACGAGCCTAAGGATGAATTCATGGCACTGAACGGCGAACCGAAGAGTGCATGCTGGAGTATATGAGGAAACAGCCAGCGCAGAGCAAGCCACTCTGTTTATACTCTCGCGCTGTGTCCGTCCTTATGATGACGACAGTTTCTTGCCCTTAAAATTCGACGGATCATTCTAATTTGTGTCGGATGATCGCCATCGTGTGAAACTCTTAGAATCGAGAAAAGACCTGCTTGACCTACATCCTTCGCGATTCCCGTCTCAGGTCAATCATGTGAAGTGTCGTGTCCATAACGTGCTGAATCGTGGTCGAAATTATTGAACGGTGAATGAATGCTTGAACTCTATCAGTTTGAAGAATGTGAGTACAGTGCTCAGGTTCGCCACAAGATGTCCGAATGGGAGATCGACTGTCTCTTGAGGAACGTCTCCAAAGACAAATCCAAGCGGGACCGTCTGAAACGAGTATCCGGACACAACGAGACTCCGACGCTCGTTGATTCGTCATGCGGGGTGATCATAGCCGGTGACGAGAAGAAGATCATAGAACATCTTCGCAGATATCACCGCCGCAAGAATCGGACACCAAATCGCGGTTGAGAACATGATGCACAGGGTGGGTCATCACCATTCCATTGATGAGCAGGTGCGTACGTGACATGCAGCGCGCAAGTGCACAGACCAAGCCGTAAGAAATGCTTGTCGGAAAGGCGTCGATGTGTTTCTCCGACAGTTCCACACCGTTGTTGTACAGCTTGAGCGGCAATTGACGGGACTGTGAATTGCCTAGCTGCTGGAGTGACTGAGAGTCGCTTCCGGCTCATCCTCTTAGGGGGTGTAGTGGTTGAATGCGGCGGTGGGCTAGAACGGCCAAGTGAAGAATACATGGCCTGAGCAGACTTGCGACGCTCGTGAGCCGCCTACGCTGCGGCACAACCGACTACGCGGCGCTTCCCACGTGATGTCTCATCACGGAGGTCATCGGTGGCCGAACTCTTCTGTTCCCTCGCCGGCTACTTTATCGGCGGTTCTGGTCGTTGCGGCTGGCATGATCGGCATCTCCGCTCTCTTGGGCGAACAGCGCGCGAGAAGGCGATCGACGAACCCTACGAGTCAGGATTGCCGTCACGGGCTCGGCGGGGGTGACCGCCATCATCTCGAGGAGATACCGCATGGCTTCGGAAGATTTCATCGCGCTGCTTCCGCCGTCCGCATCGCGACCTTGTTGGCCGACAGGGCCGAGCTTCCTTCTACCTTTCTTGTCGGTTTGGTGCTTGCCACGCTCAGCGTGCTCTTCTTCTGGTTCGACCTCTATCCGGTGCCGCTGATCCGACTTCTCCAGACGATGCAGAGGGGTGTGATCGAATAATGATTCGCTTGAACGACAAAACCGGACGACCTTGGTGTCGATGCATGCAAGAAGAGATTCGATTGTGGAGAAAGTGAACGGTGTGGTCGTTCAACTCGGGATGGTCCCTTGTTATCTGGACCCGCACTGCCATGAAGCCTTGTATGAGGTCGACGAGGGAGTCAATGAGCTGCGTGACCGACCGGACGCTAATATGGACAAGCACGGACAGAGGAGTCGTTCCATGCGCGGGTTTACAACGAGACAACTGCACGCCGACGGGCGGACGAAGCCCATGAACGCCCATACGATGCCGATTTTTCTCACTTCTACGTTTGCGTTCGATTCTCCCGAAGCCGGCGCAGATCTCTTTCTAGGGTGTCGCACTGGACACGTCTACAGCCGGATGGGAAATCCGACGGTCGAAACCGTCGAGCAGGTGGTCGCTGATCTGGAAAACGGAGAAGCAGCAGTCGCTTTTGGGTCGGGGATGGCGGCCATCCAGGCCAGCTTGTTGAGTATTCTGAAAGCGGGCGATCATGTGATCTGCGGCGAAGCACTCTATAGTCCAAGCCTCCATTTAATCACGGAACGCATGGCCGATTGGGGGATCACCTCCACGGTTGTCCATACCTCGGATGTGCAGGCCGTCGAAGGCGCCATTCGGGACAAGACCAAGGTCATTTTCTACGAAACCCCCGCCAATCCCACGTGCAAGATCACCGATATCCGAGCCATCGCCGAACTGGCCCGACCCAAAGACATCGTGACGATCGTCGATAACACCTTCTCCAGCCCATATTTTCAGCGGCCGTTGGATCTGGGTGCCGATATTTCTCTCCATAGCGCGACGAAATATCTGAACGGACACGGCGACGTGATCGGCGGCATCGTCGTGGCCGGCTCTGAACTGGCCGCCAGGATTCGCCTCTATCGCCGCGATACCGGCGGCATTCTCAGCCCGTTCGACGCCTATCTGCTCTTGCGGGGCATCAGAACCCTTTCCTTGCGCATGCAACGGCATCACGACAACGCGATGAAGCTTTTCGAATTTCTTGCCGGTCTTCCCGCAGTCAGCAAGCTGTACTATCCCGGCGATCCTAAGTTCCCCGGCCACCATGTCGCCGCCCGTCAGATGACCGGCTTCGGCGGTTGCTTCAGCTTCGAGTTGGCCGGCGGATTCGAGGCGGCAAAGCGTCTGTTGAAGGGACTGACGCTTTGCACGTTGGCGGTGTCCCTGGGTACGGTCGATACGTTGATCGAACATCCGGCGTCGATGACCCATGTTGCGACGCCGACGGACGTCATGGAGCGGCAAGGACTCACGAGCGGGCTCGTGAGAATCTCGGTCGGTTGTGAGGATATCGAGGATGTGATCGCCGATCTGGAGGGTGCGCTGAAAGCGATCTAACTAAGCGGCCCGCACGGGGAGCAACGCACCGATCAGTTGATCGAATGATGGACAAGGAAAGCAAGATCATCGCGGAGCGTCCGCGTGAGGGTCATCATCTCCAGCGGGACGGTCCCATCACCGTCTCCGGTGAGAGTTGGATACTGTTAGGGGCTGGGTCGGCCACACCTGAACCATGAAGGAGATCAACTTCACATTGCGTCCGGTACAACCCTTTCGGCTTGATCTCACCGTCTGGACATTGCGGCGGCGTCCGAACAATACCATCGATCGTTGGGAGGAAGGGATCTACAGGCGGACACTGGTCGTGGGCGCAACGCCGGTTCACGTGGCCGTCGCACAGCAGAACACCACGCTGGCCGTCACCGTCACTGGTGCCAGCCTGCCGTCGAGGACGCAAGCCGACGTGACGGCTGCATTGGACCGGTTGTTAGGCCTCCGGGTGGATCTTCGCAAGTTTTATCGGCTGGCGTCGCAGGAAACGAAACTGCATCAGTTGGCTCGGCGTTTTCTCGGGATGAAACCGCCGCGTTTCCCCAGTGTGTTTGAAGCATTGGTCAACGCGATCGCCTGCCAGCAACTCAGCTTGACCGTCGGGATCGCCTTGTTGAATCGCTTGACGGAGCGCTACGGGTTAGGGAGCCGCAGCGAAGGTCGTGCGTTTCCACGTCCCGACGATCTGAGCGAGGTCGAGGTCCAAGCGCTGAGAGCGTTTGGATATAGCCGAAGCAAGGGGCAGGCCGTCATTGATGCGGCCCGAGCGATAAAGGAAGGCAAGCTCGACCCTGATGGTTTCGCGACCATGGATGACGCTGAGACAATAAACCGGTTGATGGAGTTGCGAGGAGTGGGGCGTTGGACCGCTGAGTACACGTTGCTGCGCGGCCTCGGACGGATTCACCAGTTTCCCGGCGATGATGTCGGGGCACAGAAGAGTCTCCATCGATGGTTGCGGCTGAAACGACCGCCGGACTATGACCATGTCCACCGGGTGCTGCGCAAGTGGCGGCCGTACGCAGGGTTGATTTACTTTCATTTGTTGCTGGAGGGGCTCGACCGAAGGGGGTGGGTGCCATGAGCCTACACAGCGCGCCGTATCAGCCTGTTGTTCTGACCATCGGTCATAGGAATCGATCGCTAGAAACCTTTCTCGACTTGGTGCGTGCGCAACGGCCTCGAGCGCGTCGTGGATGTCCGGACGATCCCGCGCGCGGGCCACAATGCGCATTCAATCGGGACACATTGCCGCTCTCATTGAGACGCACGGGTATCGGTTATATCCATATCCGCGGGCTTGGAGGGACTGTGGCGGGTGCGGCTCGATTCTTTGAACATGGGCTGGCGCAATGCATCCTTCCGGAGGGGTGCCGATTATATGCAAACCTCTGAATTTGAGGTCGTGCTGAAGCGACTCATGAAGACTGCGGCGATGGGCTGGCATAAACATGTCTGAAGGAAAGGAGCGAAGCGGGATATGGCGACGATTGCGATTAACGGATTAGGTCGAATCGGGCGCGCAGCCTTCAAGATTACCCTTGAGACACCGGAGTTGGAGCTTCGAGCGGTCAATGACCTCAACGCCGCCGACGATCTTGCGTACTTGGTGAACTATGACACCGTCTACGGACGGTACCATGAGAAGGTCGTACCGGTCCCCGATGGCCTGAAGATCAAGGAGAGAACCTATCCTGTGTTCAGAGAAAAAGATCCGGCCAGGCTGCCCTGGAAGAAACTGGGGATCGATATCGTGTTGGAATGCACGGGGGTGTTTAACCGGCGCGCGGATTTGGAACGTCACCTGGCGGCGGGCGCCAAGACGGTCATCCTCTCGGCGCCCGCCAAAGACCCGGAAATTGCGACCATGGTTCATCGGGTGAATACGGCAAACGGCCCGACGGCAGGAGTCATCTCCTGCGCCAGTTGCACCACCAACTGTATTGCCCCCGTGGTTGAGGTCATGGGAAGAAGAATCGGCGTCGAGAAGGCCATCATGACCACGGTGCACGCCTACACCGCCACCCAGGCGATCATCGATCGCCCGAACAAGAAACGACGCCGGGGGCGCGCCGCCGCGGTGAATCTGATTCCATCATCGACCGGGGCCGCCGTGGCGACCACCAAGGCCCTTCCACAGTACGCGGGCAAATTCGACGGTCTTGCCGTTCGTGTCCCGCTGGCGATCGGTTCTCTTGCGGACCTTGTGTTTCTCACGAGCCGGCGCACGACCGTTGAAGAAGTCAATGCCGTCTTTAGGGAGGAAGCGAGTAGCGACCGCTACCAAGGCGTGCTGGGTGTGGCCGATGAACCTCTTGTCTCGTCGGATATCATTCAAGACCCCCGCGCGTCTATCGTGGATCTCGAACTGACGCAGGTGGTGGACGGCAACCTCGTCAAGGTCATGAGCTGGTATGACAACGAGTGGGGCTATGCGTCTCAGATGATCAGGGAAGCCGTCAGAATCGCCCACGCATCGAAGGCAGCCCAGCACTGAGACCTGTTGGGGCAATCAGACGGATGGGCTTCACCGGCGGCGTACCGGTTCTCTGGAAAAGCAGGGCCGATGTGCAGAAAAAGCAACTCCATCAAGGATTCCAGCGATACCCGCTCTCTCCATGGAGCCGCATTTCCTGCGCCACGTCCTCTGCGGCGAGGCGTTCAAGGGGCGCGGACGTGAAATTCTTGTCCGCCAGGATCGACCATCCGAGGATCAGCTTGAAAAGCTTCTTGCCGTTATTGACGGTAAAGGTGTGCGTGAGAGCTCTGTCGGCCTGATATATGACCGCAAAGTTTTCGAATTCTCTCGTGAGGTAACCGATGACCGCCTCGACATTGGTCTTGATCCATGGCGCGTCGCCCAAGCTGTCTCCCATCGGAGAATCTCCCTTCGTCTCTCTGAAAAAGTTCGGGTAAATTGCACGCGGTCCGGCAAGAGATGCCTTTGCTGGAGACTCTGACCCCTCGGCCGCGAATGGCATATTCTGCTGGTACCTCGCAGTCCACGCTCCCGTTATGTGCATGGGTTGTGCTCGTCAGGCCGCCCCGCTCCACGATGCGCCTCGGAGTCGATCCGCCCAGCATTCTCGAGGAGGCGATGATTCCACAGCCGGCATGATATCCGGTGGAGCGAGCCATTTTGCACAGGTCGCACAGTGCGAAGTTGCCGGTATAGCTGTTGAGTCGCTTGATGATCCTTGTGTTTAACCATGTCGGTAGCCTGGCAGGAATAATGCTCCATGAGGCTTGCTCATCATGAGAAGGATCGCCTTCGACGCTCGGAGCAGTACTACCTTCCGGCTGCCGCCGCATATCAGGAGCGCGGTCTCGATCGAGGCGCGGTGGGCAGACAAGTCGTCGATTGGCAACATACGCTCGAGCAACGATGCGCCTCAGTGGGCTTCGGTGAGATGAATGTGACGTCGGATGGGAGGCAGTTTTTCTTTGAGGTTCAAGTCTTTCTCCACGACCTCGATCCCGCGGTGGTGCAAGGTGAATGGTATGTCGATGCCATCACCGGCGATGACACGGTCCGGCGGGAAATGGCGCACGTTCGCCGACTGGCCGGTGAATCAGGAGGAGCGATCTATCGCGCATCGGTCTCGGCAGCCTGTTTCGCAACGGACTATACGGTGCGCGTCATCCCGTACCATGCCGGTGTGGCGGTGCCCCTCGAAGTCGATCTCATTCTCTGGCAGCGGTGAATCCAGCTCGAGCGGGAGAAGGACGACAAAAGATCACCTGTGAAGGAGTCAGCAAAGTTGAACGACCTGCAGCCACCGACGGATCGGGTGCGGTCCCGATCAGGCTTGGCCGCTATACAGTCGCACGTAGCCATGAGTGAGACGACGCCTGAACGCCCTCTGCGTGAGTATGCGACAGAGGTCTGCGAGCGCACCGGTGTTAGGTGGGTAGGAATTCCACGAGCACCAGGTGAGCGGCTTCAATCCGTGCACGGGCGCGCCGCTCCTCCCCCCCAGGTCCCCTTTCTATTCAGTCTCGATGAGGGAAGATCGTGACGGGTCGCGATTTTTCGCGACGCCGTCACGGCAGTCGAGATATGACGGCAGAATTGCGCTGACCCCATAGGCTGGTCATCTGATTCTAACTATCGGTATTCCCGCGCGTTTTCCTCAAAGACTGCTTGCGGTCTCACTTGGCATCTGGCTTGCTCAGCTACGGCCCAGGCATAGGTCTTGGAGAGAGCCGGGAAGCCGGCGTCGCGGATTGGGAGGCGAAGAAGAATCTGGCCGAGGTGTGGATGTGCCATGGACTGGCGAGGTGCAACGAGGCCGGACAACGGACCGTGCGTCTCATCAGATGAGACAGCAGGGAGGAACGGTCATGAGCGTGGGTGAACCTACCAGTTGGTCTCACCGCTGTGCGAGAAACGCGCTGACGTTCAGAGGTGTGACCTACTTGGTGGCGCAGCGGTGCCGATCCGCCTTCGTGGACCTCCTGCTCCTTATGGGCCTCGCGATGAGCCTCGGGGGGATGGCTGGCTGTCAGTTCTCGTGGCCGTTCGATCGGTCAGCACCACTGCTCGACCATGCACACTTTATGGATGCCTGGCAAACCTATCTCCACTGTCGATCAAGCGTGGAGCCGGACGAAATCCGTATCGACCTTGATCAACTTCATCGCGTCGCCCAAAAGGTCGCCCTCCTGAACCAGGTCTCCCCTCTGGTCCCGGCTGGGATCAGACCTCTCATTGCCGCACCGCTTATCAGGTTGGCCGTTGATCCTCACGAAATGGTCCTGGCCTGCGCACTTCATGGGAGCAGGGTGGCTCAATCCGCCGGACGACCGGAGGTGGCGGTGGAACTGTTCCGCACGGTCTTGGCTTCAGAGGGAGCAGCGGACTCCGCCTTCCATGCCCCCGCGTTGGCTCGGAAGGTTCGGCACTCCGAGTCGGCAAGAGAGGCCGACAGGGAATGACCGGCTGACTCTTCGCAGCAGTGCCGAGCAGGAGAGCCATCGACGAACAGAGGACGAGGAGGCCGACATGATACGCATCGACCGGATGTTGCAGGTTTCTGTGCCGCCTGCACCGAGAGAGGTCTCGGCGATCGGCAGACAGGCGGCGATGTCGTGGTTCCGTGTGTCCACGTCCCGTTTATCCTGCCAGGCCAGTGGTGAGGCGTCAAAGACGAGGAGGAGTCGCGTGTTCGCAGAACAATCTATCCCGGTTATCAGACGAAAAGTCGCGTCGAAAGGAGGGCGGTGCTCACATGAAAGTGCTGGCTGTTCATCCAGGTCCTCTGATGTATACAAAAATTTACTTGCGGCTGGAACCATTGGGGCTGGAACTGGTCGCGCAGGCCATGCGCACGGCCGGCCACGACGTGCGCATCATTGATCTGCAGGTGGAGACCCACCAGGATTATGTGAAGCTGATCGAGGAGTGGAGGCCCGATGCGATTGGCTTCTCCTGCAATTACCTCCCGAACGTGCCAGAGGTCATCGACCTGGCCAAACTCACGAAGAGCCGGCTGCCTCACAGCGCCGTGTTTGTGGGCGGCCACAGTGCCTCATTCGTAGCCCACGACTTACTCGAACACAGCCGGGGGGCGATCGATTGCGTCGTCAAGGGAGAGGGCGAAGGCGTGGTGGCGAGCTTACTCGCGGCGTTCGAGCAGGACCGCCCTGCGGTATCGACCCTGCCGGGCTGTGTGACGCGAGACGGTGAAGGACCTCCTCCCAGATTTGTGGAGACGTTGAGTGAACTCGGACCGGCCCGCGACCTGCTCCGGCATCGGCGTAAGTATTTTATCGGCGTATTGGATCCTTGCGCTTCGATTGAATTCACACGCGGTTGTCCCTGGGATTGCTCTTTCTGCAGCGCCTGGACCTTTTATGGACGAAGTTATCGGGCGGTCAGTACGGAGCGGATCATCGACGATCTGCTCTGGATCAAAGAGCCGGGCGTCTTCATCGTCGACGATGTGGCCTTCATCCAGGCCGAGCACGGAATGGCCATCGGCGAGGCGATCGCCAAGCACGGCATCCAGAAACAGTATTACCTGGAGACGCGCGGTGACGTGCTGCTTCGAAACAAGGACGTGTTTCGGTTTTGGAAGACGCTCGGATTGAAATACATGTTTTTGGGCATCGAAGCGATTGACGAGGAGGGACTCAAGCAACACCGCAAGCGCATTTCGCTGGGAAAAAACTTTGAAGCCTTGGAATTCGCCCGCTCGCTGGGCATCACCGTCGCGATCAATTTGATCGCCGACCCCGAGTGGGATCGACAGCGGTTCGAAACCATCCGGCAGTGGTGTCTGGAGATCCCGGAAATCGTTAACATCAGCGTCAATACGCCCTATCCCGGCACCGAAAGCTGGGTCACGGAACCACGACAGATCCAGACGCGTGATTACCGGTTGTATGACATTCAACATGCGGTGTTGCCGACGAAATTGCCGCTCCCTGAGTTCTACGACGAACTGGTCAAGACCCAACGGATTCTTAACAGCAAACATCTGGGGTGGGCCGCGCTCAAATCAACGGCGACGATTGCGGCCGGGCATCTGCTGCGGGGCCAAACCAATTTCGTCAAGATGCTCTGGAAATTTAACAGTGTCTATAATCCGGCCTTGCAGCTTGCGGACCATGCGCAACCGGTCACCTACGAAATGGCCCTCCCGCGAGGACCTGCGCACCCTGTCACTCCGGCTCTTTTGTATATTCACCCGGCCCGCGGGCGGCAAGGACGCCGGCTCGATGAAGCGACGGAACGGTTTGTGGACGACACAAGAATGGGCCGGAGCCTGTGATTGTACAAACACCGCGAGGCCGGCGTGGAGCATAGGGAAGAACCGTATGGTGAAGTGAAGGGAGCGGCCAAACATGCTGATCTCGAAGGAGGTGCCTCGATGAATATCTCACGTGTCCAAACCAGACGTCCGATCGTGGCGCTTCGCCTCTTCGGTCAATCCATCTGGGTAGATGGCCTCGAGCGAAGATCCCTCGACAGTGGCGCATTCAAACAGTCGATCCTCGAAGAAGGTGTAAGTGGAGCTACGTCCAATCCCACCGCCTATGCGAAAGCCATCCTTGGTGGTGCGGATTATGTCGAGGCCTTGGATGCATTCAGGCGAGAGCCAAGTCTGGACGCGAAGGCTCGCTACGAACGGCTGGCCATCGAGGATATCCAGACCGCGGCTGATCTTCTGCAGCCGGTCTATGCACGCACGAAGCGGCGTGACGGCTATGTGAGCTGGGGGATATCGCCCTATCTGGCGCGTGATACCATGGGCACCCTGGAGGAGGCGCGACGCCTCTGGGACGCCGTCGGACGGGACAATCTCATGATGACGGTGCCGGCCACCCCGGAAGGGATCCCGGCGATCGAGCAGTTGCTCAGTGAGGGAATCAATGTCAACGTGACCCTGATCTTCTCTCAGGAGACGTATGCCCGTGTCGTCGGGGCCTATCTCCTGGGCCTGGAGCGACTGGCGGCGCGGGGAGGCGATGTCGGGAGCGTCGCGAGTGTCGCGAGCGTATTCGTCGGCCGCCTTGAGACGGCGACGGACATAGCGTTATCCGCTTACCTCGCGACGTCCATGCCTGAAGCGGAAGGGTCTCTATGCAGGAGTCTCCGAGGAAAGATCGCCGTCGCAACCGCCACGCTGATCTATCAACAGCATCTGGCGCTATTCTCCAGCCCACGCTGGGACGCACTCGCTCGACATGGAGCGATGAGCCAACGGGTACTCTGGGCCGGTACGGGCACGAACGATCCCACGTGCCACGACGGACAATACATGGAAGCGATCATTGCTCCGGAAACCGTCACCATGGTGCCCCCGGCGACCATTCGCGCTCACCGAGGCCGAGTCAACAGGCTGAGTGATGGCATCGACGACGTGAAGGCTGTATTGCGCGCGTTCGCGCAGACAGGGGTTTCGCTTAAAAAGATCGCGGACCGACTGTTGGAGAAGGAACTGCAGACGGGCAGGAACGCTTTCGACGAACTCCTGGCCGCCGTTGAGCCTCAGTCCGATGTCGATGCGCCGATTCCACCGACGCAACCTTTCGAGCGAAGGTTTGCGCGAGGATGTTCTGCACAGTGAGCACAGCCGGCTTCCCGAGATGTACCATTTGTGAATGATCAAGCCGGACAGACCCACCTCCGCTTTGCAATCAGTCGCCGCATTCATCATGGCAACGCATCCACGGGACCCCAAACGACCCTCACTGGACTCATCATAGACGTGCCACGTCGTGTTGAGTGACCGGCCGGTCGCGTTGTGGCTCTTGTATGTATGGGACAGGATCGGCGAACCTGCTTATGAGCTAAAACTTGAAAATAGTGGAGCTGGCGAGAGGAATCGAACCTCCAACCGGCGGTTTACAAAACCGCTGCTCTGCCGATTGAGCTACGCCAGCCTACGCGATCATCAAACCGATGTGGCATTGATGGCGTCTGTGGGACAGAAGCCAGAACCCTACAATTCTTCCTCCGACCTGTCAAGATGAGTTCATGCTCGGCGAGATATGGTCGAAGGTCCTACAGGTATGCCTTCAAGATGTATCTGCTCGGTCGTCCCTACTTTTACTTGAATAAAGTTTGATTTACCAATAAGCTGATTCCTGGTCGAGACCTTTCGGCAGGGCATCTCTTCCCGCGGTGAGTCCTCGTCAGTCAGGAAGTGCAGGTGAGTCTGTTTTCCTCGGGTGGTAGGGAGGAGCACCAACTATGAGCCAGTCACACATTCTCGTGATCGATGACGACCCTGCGGTCCGAGCGGTGTTGGCGGAGACCCTCGTTGCGGAGGGCCATCAGGTGACGGTGGTATCCAACGGTTTGGAAGGGGTGGAAGCCGTCAAGGACCAACCGGTGCACGTGGTGTTGACCGACCTTCAAATGCCGGGTATCGACGGCCTGGAAACCATCGATCGGATCTCCAAGGTCGATTCTAAAATCATGGCGATCGTCATGACGGGCTACGGCACGATCGATTATGCCGTGCGGGCCATGAAGGCGGGAGCGTTTGATTTCATCACGAAACCCTTCGAACCCGATACCGTTGCGGTCGTCGTCAGAAAAGCGCTCGATATCTACAAGCTGAAACAGGAGAATCACCTGCTGCGAAAGGCCGTGCGGGATCAATATCGCCTGGAGCATCTGGTGGGCACCAGCGCGCCGATGCGGACGGTGCTGGATTTCGTCGAAAAGGTCGCCGACAGCGACAGCACGGTGTTGATCGAAGGGGAGAGCGGCACGGGCAAAGAGTTGATTGCGCGCATGTTGCATTTCAACAGCATGCGACGAGACCGCCCCCTGGTGCCGGTGAATTGCGGCGCGATTCCGGAAAATCTTCTGGAATCGGAACTGTTCGGCCATGAAAAGGGGGCGTTTACCGGAGCGGCCCACACGAGACTCGGACGGTTCGAATTGGCCCACGGCGGGACGATTTTCCTGGATGAAGTCGGCGAAATGAGTTTGCCGCTCCAGGTCAAACTGCTCCGCGTGCTGCAGGAGCGATGTTTCGAACGGGTCGGCGGAACGCGGACGATCAATGTCGACGTCCGCATCATCGCGGCCACGAATCAAGACCTCGCACAGGCCGTGCAGGAACGCCGGTTTCGGCAGGACCTCTATTATCGACTGCACGTCATCCCCATTCACATCCCGCCCTTGCGGGAGCGGCGCAGCGACATTCCGCTCCTGGTCAATCATTTCATCGCCCAGTTCAATCGGTTGCGCCGGACCGAGATTCTCGGGATGGAGCCGGATGCGCTGGCTCGTATGGCGGAAGAAGAGTGGCCGGGAAACATCCGAGAACTCGAAAACATGATCGAACGGCTGGCCGTCCTGAAAAAGAAAGGTTGGATCGCTTTGAGTGACTTACCGGAGCGCGCGTTCAAGGCGACGGCCGGCAAGACCGCCGAGGCTCCCGAGCACTTTATTCGCTTCTCGGAAGACGGCATCAATTTGACCAAAGAACTCGAACATTACGAAAATCAACTGATCGGCGAAGCCTTGCGAAAAGCCAATGGGATCACGAGCAGGGCCGCGCAGCTGCTGCAGGTGAATCGAACGACCTTGGTCGAGAAGCTGAAACGCAAGGGATTCGATCCCAAAAGTCACGGCTACTCGATTCAGAACTAATCCCCCAGATCCGACCGGTTACCAGCCGTCAATTTCTTGACCGACCATGGACCAGGCCTGTTGGGTTTTCTGACAACAGCAGTGATCCGGCACCCTTCAGGCGTGCCTTTTCACGGCAAGTCGTCTGCCTATCGCAGCTTTCTTAAGGGCATGAGACTTGCTGAATTCCTCCTCCTGTGCAATCCCAGTCTCCCACACAACGAGCAACGTGGATCGTTGTCGCGATAGGCCTCCTGCTGGGGGTGCTTCTTCCATTCGGCACAGAGGGCATAGCCGCCGACGGACCATCGTCCATACGACAAGTCTTGCCGACCACCTTGCCTGAACCTTCCGAACTGATCCAGGGTCCGTTGCCAGATCCCGGTCCCCGTTTCGAGCGACTCACCGACAGTCACGAGTGGAATCAATTTGAGCGGGGCGTCACGTCGTACGCGCAGGGCCGATATGTCGAGGCGCGGCTCATCTTTGGCAGTCTCCTCAAAGACCAACGAGAATCGCAACTGACATCGTCCGCCCGAGCGTTTCTGGCGGAGAGCGTTGTGAAAAGCGGCGACCCGAACGTCAGGCCGATGGAAATCGTCGAGCAATATCGAACGTTGATACGGGACGATCCCAAGTCTACGAATGCCAAACGAGCCGCCTGGAGAATCGGCGATCTGTATCGCATGGAAGGATGGTATCAGGAGGCGCAGGTGGCATATCAGCATGCGCTCAGCCTTTCCGACGCCGACTCCTACGATGCCAGTCGAGCCTTGCTCGGGCTCGGCTATGCCTTGCGTGGCAGCAATCAATGGAAGGAAAGCGGGCAGGCCTTCGAGAATGTGCGGAAGCGTACCACCGATCCGAGCCTCCTGGTGTGCGCCTCGTTGGGACAAGCCCATAGTCTCTACCGCCAGGGGCGAATGAAGGAGGCGGATGCGTCGTTTGAAAGCATTGTCGGCCGCTGGCCCGACGCCTTTCGAAAAGATCCCTATGCCCTGCTGCGGTACGCCGATACCGCCGGCGAATTTCATCGCCTCTCCGTCATGCGGGAGCAACTCCTCCATTTTTACAATCTGTATCCATCCAGACCGGAACATCCGTTCGTGTTGGCCCATATCGCAGACAGCTATAGGGATGCCGGCCGATGGGAGGAAGCGAATCTGTTCTATGCCGCCCTCCTGAATCAGTATCCGGACGCTCCAGTCGCGGCGGCGGCCAGACTTCGACAGGCGGATGTGCAGGAACACCGGGATCCGGAAGATGGCCTGGTGAACCTTCGTCAAACAGTCGCGGCCCATCTGTCGAATATTCCGTTGGCACCGGGCGAGACGGTCAGTCCTCGCCGATTGTTCGAAGAGAGTGCGAAACAGTATGAAGAGTCGCCGGTCGGCAGCGAGGCGCTCTTTCACCTTGGGGAGACATTCGAGCGGGCTGGAAAGCGGGAAGAGGCGCTCGCGGCCTATGAACAAGTGGTCTTACGTGCAGGCAAGTTCGAGAACGATCCCTGGCCTGACAAAAGCGGGGCACGCCTTGTGACGTTTCTTCGTCCGCGCCTGGAGGCGGCCTTGAAGGCACAGGATGATTTTGAACTTGTGAGTCTGTTTCATCGGCACGGTCCTCGGGCCGATCGACTCTATGCGGGCACGGAGCTGTTGCTCGCCGTCGCAGAGGCACACCGGCGACTCGGGTTTCCGGCTGCGGCAGCCAGGCTCTATCAATTGCTGATTCGCGATCAGCAGGCAGAATCTTTTCACGAAGCGGCGTTGATGGGGTTGGGTCAAAGCTATCTCGAACAGAAAGACCCGCGCGCGGCTCGCTCCGTCTTCGAGCGGTATCGTTTGCAATTTCCTATCGGTCGCTTCGGCGGGGAGGCGTTGATGGGCCTCCTGACGGCCTTTCAGCAAGAGGGGGATGCCGCTGGTCTGATCAAGCTGGGACGACAGTGGTTGCAACATCACCCGCGGCACCAGGATCGCCGTTTCGTTCAGTTGAGGGTGGCCGATGCGCTGGTATCGGCCAAGCGGTACGGCGAGGCGGTGTCGCTCTACGACGAGGTCGTCAAGGGTGGTGTGAGCCTGGCTGCGACGGACCTGCTGCGCTATGCCGATGCCTTGGCTCGTCTTAATCGGCAGGAACCGGCATTGGCTCTGTATAAAAAGGCACTGATCGCGGGACCGAATCAGGACCAAGCGACGTGGATTCAGTTTCAAATCATCCGGCTGGCTCGTGGTACCAATCGCCGGGACCTCACCCAGGCCGGCCTGCGTTCTCTCAGCGAGGATCACGACAGTCTCGTCCGCCGTATGGCGGCCGTTCTGCAGAGCGAAGAGCCGCAGCCCCTTCCACGTCAAGAGGGCCGGCCGTGACGGTGAATCCCCAGGAGGTCCAACAGGCCAAGAGTGACTTGCTGGCACGGGCCTTCCACGATTTCGACCAGGCCGCCACCGTTCTGCAGCAGTCGTATGACGCCTTGACGACGCGCCTCCAGGAAATGGATTTGGAACTCGCGCAGACCAACGCCAGCCTGCGGGAGCATCTCCGTGAGACCGAAGAGATGCGCGCCCATGTGACGGCGGTGTTGGAGTCGCTGGATACGGGGGTCATCGTGGCCGATTCCCAGGACCTTGTCGTGCGGTGCAATCACTCGACCGAGCGCCTGTTGGGAATCCCGCAAGCCCAATTGCGCGGCCGGCGCGCGGCCGACATTCTCCGGGAGATTCGAAAAGATCACGGAGAGTATCCCGTGATTCTTCCGAACGGCATCGTCATCGCTCTGTCCCAAACCGACTTGACCGATGAAGCGGGGGCCTTGATCGGAAAGTTGGTGCTCATCCACGACGTGACCCACATCCGTCAGCTCGAAGATCGACTCCAGCGGCGCAACCGGTTGGAGGCGATGGGGCAGATGGTCGGGTGCATCGCACATGAAATTCGTAATCCTCTGGGCAGCGTCGAACTGTTCGCCTCCCTGTTACGCAAGGACCTCGGCGACCTGCCGCACCTGCGGACCTATGCCGAACATATCTCCGTGGCGGTGCGATCGATGGACCGGCTCCTGTCCAACCTGCTGACCTATACCAGACCGGACTGTTCCAAAGTCGGGTGGCAGGAGACGGAGTCCTTGATCGGTGAGGTCTTGACGTTGGCGTCCCATGCGATGTCCGGAGTCGCGATCGATGTCCGTCGTCGCCTGGATCCCCTCGTTCCTCGAATCTGGTGTGATGCCGCAAAGATGCAGCAGGTCTTGCTCAATCTGGTATTGAACGCCGTCCAGGCCATGCCCGATGGCGGTGCGCTGACGATTGCCGTAAACGCCGTTCCTCCGCACGACTCGGAAACACCGGTGTTGCACATCGTCGTCAGCGACAGCGGGACAGGCATTGCACCGGACATTCGCTCGCGGGTGTTCGACCCCTTCTTTACGACCAAAGACCAGGGGACCGGGTTGGGATTGGCGATCGTGCATGCGTTGGTGGAAGCCCATCACGGCCGAATCGATGTCGAGAGCAGTCCGGGGCAGGGGACGTCGTTTGTCATCACCTTGCCGCAGGGCCCCGTACGAAAGGACTCCTTGCCTGCGCGGCCCGCCGCCTTGGCCGGCCGATCGATGGCCCCATTTCGGATGTTGAGCGTAACTGAAGAGGAGATCTACGAATGACTGTGCAACAGGCCATGCAGGGACCACCGGCTTCTCCCGACGACGCGCGTGTCGTATTGATTGTCGATGACGAGCCGTCCATGCGGACGGCCCTGTCGGAAACCATCCGACGATTGGGCTATCAGGCCCGAAGCGCCTCCGACGGCATGGATGCGGTCGAACAGGTCGAGCGTTTGAAACCCTGGCTGGTGGTGACCGATTTGAAGATGCCGCGTCTGAACGGCCTCGACCTCGTGAAGGAGATCAAACAGAAGGCTCCCCACACCTTCATGATCCTCATGACCGCCTACGGCACGGTGGAGACGGCGGTAGAGGCGATGAAATATGGCGCCGACGACTATATCCTCAAACCCTTTTCGACCGATTTGCTGGAACGGGTCATCGTCAACCTGCAGGCGACCACCGTGCCGGACGAACAGGAGGGCCCTGCAACGCTGGAGGCGCGTGCGATCCTGACCCAAGACCCAGGCATGATCCGATTGCTCACGACCCTGGAAGGTGTGGCGGCCAGCCAAGCCACCGTGCTGATCAGCGGCGAGAGCGGCACGGGCAAAGAGTTGCTGGCGCGGTATATCCATGCCAGGAGCCCGCGAGCCCATCGTCCCTTCGTGGCGTTGAATTGCGCGGCGCTCCCGGACAGTCTGCTGGAGAGCGAGTTGTTCGGGCACGAGCGTGGCGCCTTTACGGGAGCCGTTCAGAAGAAGCTGGGCAAGTTTGAAATGGCCCATACCGGGACCCTGTTCCTGGACGAGATCAGCGAAATGAATCTGGGACTACAGGCGAAACTGTTGCGCGTCCTGCAAGAGCGTGAGGTGGATCGTATCGGAGGCCGCGAACCGGTTCCGGTCAATATTCGGGTGATCGCCACGACCAACCGTTCGCTGTATCACGAGGTCACGCAGGGACGTTTTCGAGAAGACCTCTTTTATCGGTTGAATGTGTTTCCCGTCACGGTGCCCCCGCTCCGAGAGCGGCAGGGCGATATCCCGCTCCTGGCCCGGCACTTTCTCCGGTCCTCCGCACAGCGCAACGGTCTGCCGATGCCGACGTTGTCCGACCGCGCCATAGTGGAGCTGCAAGGCCGGGCTTGGAAGGGGAATGTCCGCGAATTGGAAAATGTAATGGAGCGCGCCATCCTGGTGGCCAACGGAGGGGCGGTCGATGTGGATCACCTGATGCCGGGGGACGGCACAGTGCTGCTGCGGGAGCCGGAGATGATCGTGCCGGCCCTGCCGCCCTCGTCGCATGGCTCGTTGTGGGAAATGGAACGGGACCTCATTTTCAAGACCCTGGCGCGGGTGAAAGAAAACCGCACCCATGCAGCCAAGGAATTGGGAATCAGCATCCGGACCCTGCGCAACAAGCTGAGGGAATATCGAGACATGGGCTATCAGGTGGCGGGGGAAAAATCCTGATCCGGTGGTTTGGGAGCCGGGCAGATTCTGCCTAGCCTGATCGGATTTGCCCGGTGTCATCGGTCGCTTCCCGGCAAGAAACGGGAGAATTTCGGTACGCGGCGACGCGGGCAGGGTATGTGGATTGCATTTTCAACGATGGACCCCACCATTCGAAGGAGTCATCGACATGACGATCTTTGACAAGACGATGCAGTTGCTCGAACGTTCGCTGGACCTGCGTGGAGCGCGTCAGCAGGTCATCGCGGCCAATATCGCCAACGAGGAAACGCCCAAATATCGCGCGACCGACTTGAACTTCGGGCAGGCCTTGGCCGATGCGCAGCGCGGCAAGCTTCCGATCACGTTGGCCTCCACCAATCGGCACCACTTCGGTCCGAAAGGGACGGGGTTCCAGCAGGTGACGGGGCGTCTAGAGGAGGTGCCGGCAGGCGATCTGCCGTTGGATGCCAACACGGTCAATATCGAATTGGAAATGGCCAAGATGTCGGACAATGCCCAACAGTACAACACCGCCGCGACCATCATCAGCATGCGGTTCCGGCAACTGTTGAGCGCGATTCGAGAGGGGCGGTAGCTGCCGAGCCGTGAGGGGAACAGGATGCATCGAACCACAAGATTCCAACAGAGAGGTGCGTGATGGATATGACCGATAGTCTCGCCGTCTCAGTCTCAGCGCTCGACGCCCACCGGCATCGATTGAATGTCATTGCGAGCAACCTCGCCAATGCGCAATCCACCAGAACCAACAGCGGTGGACCCTATCGACGCCGAGATGTCGTCTTTCAAGCAGCGCCGGTATCGCCGTCGTTTCAGCGCGCATTCAAGCAGGCGGCGGCGGGACCGGGCCGCCATGCATTGGATGGAGTGAAGGTCGTCAGGGTCTTCGAAGATCGGAAGCCGGGGCAGACGGTCTATGACCCGCGGCATCCCGATGCAGACAAGAAGGGCTTCGTCACGATGCCCAACGTGAATGTCATGGAAGAAATGGTCAACATGATCGGGGCCTCCCGTGCTTACGAAGCGAACGTGCAGGCCATCAATGCGACCCGCACCATGTGGAACCGCGCCCTGGAGATCGGGAGGTAACCATGTCCGACCTGCGTATAGCTGGGGCGAACCTGCCCCGCCCGATCGAGGCTCCGAAAATTCACGAACCCGGTCAGGGAATCGAAGCCGGCGCTACGACGAATTTCGTGGGGTCGCTCAAAGAGGCCATCAACAGCATCAACGACGCGCAAACCGGCGCCGGCCAGGCGGTCGATGCCTTGGTCACAGGGCAGAGCAGCAACATTCACCAAACCATGGTGGCGTTGCAGCAGGCCGACGTGTCGTTCCAGCTGATGATGCAGGTGCGGAACAAGCTGGTCTCGGCCTACGAGGAAATTCAACGCATGCAGATTTGACGGGCCGTGACCCGGGCAACGGTTTCCCGACCAAAGGACCTCCTAGCCTATGTTTTCGAAATTCAGCCAATTCACGATCAATCAACGGTTCATCATCCTGCTCGCACTCGCCGGCTCCGTGGCTGGACTGGTGGCGGTCACCCTCTGGACGCAACAGCCGGACATGCAGGTGCTGTTCGCCAATCTTGCCGCCGAGGATGCGTCCACCATCATCGGCAGGCTGAAGGACGCCAAGGTGCCCTACGAGACCACCAACGGCGGCACGACGGTGCTGGTGCCGAACGCGCAGGTGCATGATTTGCGATTGGAGATGGCAGGCCAGGGGCTTCCGCACGGCGGAGGGGTAGGATATGAAATCTTCGATCGTTCAACCCTGGGCATGTCCGACTTCCTTCAAAAATTGAATTACCGACGGGCCCTGCAAGGGGAATTGGCGCGCACCATCACGCAGATGCCGGAAGTGGAGCGGGCGCGGGTGCACTTGGCGCTCCCGGAGCGGAGACTCTTCGCAACGGAACAGGATCGCGCGCGCGCTTCGGTGGTGGTGTCGCTGCGTTCCAATCAGACCCTGTCCAAGGCCCAGGTGCAGGGCGTGGTGCACCTCGTCTCCAGCAGCGTGGAGGGTCTGCAGGCGCGTGATGTGACCGTCGTGGACGGCCACGGGAATTTGTTGTCGAATACGTCCACCGATGAATCGGCCGGGTTGTCCGGGACGCAAATGGAATATCAGCGGACGTTGGAAAAGGATATCGAGACCCGCATTCAGTCGATGTTGGAGCGAATCGTCGGAGTCAACAAGGCCGTCGTCCGCGTGTCGAGCGTCCTCGACTTCAGAAAGGTCGAGACGACGGAAGAGCGGTTCGATCCGAACGGGCAGGTGGTTCGAAGCGAACAACGAGGGCAGGAGCGGTCCAGCGGTGTGAACGGGACGACCTCCGGCGGCGTGCCTGGTGTGGAATCGAACGTGCCGGGGGGCCAGGAGACCGAAGGCGGTCAAACCAGTTCCAGCAACAACCAGACCAAGAATGAAACCGTGAACTATGAAATCAGCCGGACCGTCTCGCGCATCGTGGAACCGACCGGGACGATCAAGAAACTGTCGGTCGCAGTCCTGGTGGACGGGATCTACGAAGGAGGCAAGGCCGGGGAGACCGCGTCGGACCAGCCCAAGAAGTACATGGCTCGTTCGGAAGAGGAAATGAAACGCATCGAAGACATCGTCAAGAAGGCCATGGGTTATTCGGCCGAACGACAGGACCAGGTCGAAGTCGTCAACATCCAATTCGGGCTGGGACCGGAAGAGCCGGTCGGTGCAGGGGTGGAAGCCGCGTCCGATTCGAACAAGGTCTGGATGCCCTACATCCGGTATGTGGTCGGAGGCCTGCTCTTCTTCCTCATCCTGTTCATGGTCGTCCGTCCGCTGATGACCATGCTGGCCGAGTCGGCGCCTCCCCCGGCCGCCGGCGGGACGCCGGCCCTGCCGGCCTCGGTCGGACAGGTGGAGGCTGCCATCGCCGGCAAACAGCCGGCTCAAATTCTGGACATGGCGAAGAACAATCCCGCCAACACCGCTGTGGTCGTCAAGCAGTGGCTCAAGAGCAACGCCTAACCCCACTCCACCATGAACAAACAACTGACCGGTGCACAAAAAGCCGCCATCCTGCTCCGGGCGATGGGCGAAGAAGCCGCCGCAGCGGTCATGAAAGCCCTGGATCCCAAAGACATTCGCAAGCTCGGCACCTTCATGAAGGAAACGGCGAACATCACGAAGCAGGAAGAAGACAGCGTGATCGCCGAATTCGAACAGGCGAGTTTATCCGGCGAAGTGGAATTCGAGGGCCGCGAGTTCATGGAAGCCATATTGAAAAAGGCTTTGGGACCGGAAAAGGCCGCCCGGATGATGGAATCCTTGAATACGAAGACCTATCCCGGCATCGACGCCCTGAAATGGGTGGATCCCCGTACCGTGTCGCAACTGTTGAAAATCGAACATCCCCAGACCATCGCGGTCTGTCTGGCTCAAATGGAGGCGGAACAGGCCAGCGCCGTCCTCGCGTTGCTGCCAGTGCATCTGCATGCGGACGTCTCGCTGCGGTTGGCGACGATGCAGGAAGTGCAGCCGGATGTGCTGGCTGAACTGAGCGAGAGCTTGCAGGAGATTCTCTCGGCTTCGATGGGGATGTCGAGCATGTCGGTGGGCGGGGCCGAACTGATGGCCGACATTTTGACCCGCGTCGATAAGAATACCGAAGGGGCCATCATGGCGAAGATTACCGAGCGGGACCAGGCGTTGGCGGAAAGCATCCGGGCGCTCATGTTCGTCTTCGACGATCTGGTGGATCTGGACTCCCGCGCAATGCAGGAACTCATGAAGGAAATCAGCAAGGAAGATCTCCCGGTCGCACTCCGCGGTGCGTCGCCCGAAGTGAAAGACAAATTTCTCAAGAATATGTCCAGCCGCGCGGCCGAGATGCTCAAAGAAGACATGGAGACACGCGGGCCAGTCAAGGTCTCCGACGTCGAAAAGGCGCAGCAGAATATTCTCAAGGTCTGTCGCAAGTTGGAAGAAGAGGGCCGCATCGTGGTGGGTGGCGGTGCGGGCGAGGAGTTGTTGTAGATGGGAGCGCTGTCCTTGCGCCCGCACCTTCCCGCGGCTGCTCCGGCCGTACCGGACAAGGAACTCTCGCCTCTGGCCGTTCTGGTCGTCGACGACGAATCCTCCATCTGCACGTTGCTGGCCGAGATGCTGCAGTCCACCGGTCACAGGGTTCTCACGGCCGGCTCAGCCGAGGAAGCCTTGGCCTGCCTGCGCACGCATCAGATCGCCGTGCTGATCGTGGATGTGCAGTTGGCCGGAACCGACGGGATCGCCTTCTTGGAACAAGCGCTGGAAGTCGACGGCCGTCTGCTGGGTATCGTCATGACCGGATACGGCAACATCGAACTGGCGGTGCGGGCTATGAAAGCCGGGGCGGCTGATTTCCTGGCGAAGCCTCTCCAGCTCGACCTGGTGCATGCGACCGTCTCCCGTTTGTTGGAACTCTATCGACTACGCCAGGAAAACACCCTGCTCAAGAATACGTTGATCAGATCCGGCAACCTCAGGTTGCGGACCGTGCCGCTGGCGGATTTCGGCCGAGGCAACAGACCGGTCGGCCCGGACGATGCGACGGAATTCGAACGGGGTGTGGCCGAAGGGGAAAAACGGGCCGCTGAGCGGACGGCTGCGACGCGGCAGAAGGAGCAGGCGCTGACGTCGGCGCTCATGGCCCAGTTGGAGAAAACCTCCCGCAGCCTTCACGAGACGGTGGAGGAGGAAATCGCCTCGTTGTCGTTCATGATCGCGCAGAAGGTGGTGCGCGACCTGAGCGCAGCGAACCACGAGGTGGTCTTGTCGCAGGTACGGGCGGCGCTCGCGCATTTGCACGAGAGCGGACTCGTACGGATTCGCGTCCATCCGTCGGACCTGCCGTTCCTGGAGTCGTCACGCGCCGCCTTGAGTCAGACACCGCACGGCCTGCTGAGCCTGAAATTTGAGACGGACCCTGGCATCAGTCCGGGAGGGTGCCTGGTGCAGGCGTCGAACCTGTCGATCGATGCGACGTTGGATTCGCAATTGCTTCGTTTAGGCGAAGCCTTACGAAAGCGGGAGGGCGGTGAAGCTTAGCGAACGCCTCGAACAGGTCGAGCCGCTCTCCATCACGGGACGGGTGGCGCAGGCGGTCGGTATCGTCATCGAAGCCTCCGGCCCCTTCACCTCCGTCGGCGAGGTTTGCGAGATCACTCGCGAGGGCGGCCACGGCGCCGTCATGGCGGAGGTCGTCGGGTTCCGCGAAGACCGTGTGTTGTTGATGCCGCTCGGGGAAATGCAGGGCATCGGGCCGGGCAGTCGCGTGGTCATGAAAGGACACGTCGCGTCCGTCCCGGTCGGACCGCAGATGCTGGGGCGAATTTTCGACGGCCTCGGCCATCCGCTGGATGGTCTCCCGCCCTTGCGCGCCGAGGTCCGTGTTCCGCTCCATGCCGCACCGCTCAATCCGTTGCACCGCGCCAGGATTACACAGCCGGTCGATCTGGGCATCCGGGCGATCAACGCCCTGTTGACCTGCGGGCAGGGCCAGAAGATCGGCGTCTTCGCAGGGTCAGGCGTGGGAAAAAGCGTCCTGTTGGGAATGATCAGCCGATATACCCAGGCGGATGTCAGGGTCATCGCCCTCGTCGGCGAGCGGGGGCGCGAGGTGAAGGAATTCCTGGAGCGCGACCTCACGCCAGAGGCCAGGGCCCGCTCCGTCGTGATCGTGGCGACCTCGGATCAGCCGCCTCTGGTGCGGATTCGCGGCGCGTTGGTGGCCACCGCCATCGCGGAGTATTTCCGCGACCGCGGCAAGCACGTGTTGTTGATGATGGATTCCCTCTCCAGGCTGGCCTATAGCCAACGGGAAGTCGGGTTGGCAGTCGGCGAGCCACCGACGACCAAGGGCTACACGCCGTCGGTCTTCGCCCTGTTGCCTAAGTTGCTGGAGCGGGTCGGAACGGCTCAAAGCGGCGGCAGCATCACCGGCCTCTACACTGTGTTGGTCGACGGAGACGACCTCAACGATCCGGTCGCCGACGCGGTGCGGTCCATTCTGGACGGGCACATCGTGCTCTCCCGCGAACTCGCCGCGCAGAATCATTTCCCGGCGATCGATATTCTGCACAGCACCAGCCGGGTCATGCGCGACATCGTCACCCCGGCCCATTATGCGGCGGCTCGTTTGCTGCTCGAACGCACGGCGCTCTATCGCCGCTCGGAAGATTTAATCACATTGGGGGCCTATAAACCAGGCATGAGTAAAGAGTTGGATAAGGCCGTGGCGGCCCAACCTGACATTACAGGATTTTTACGGCAGGAGATCCGTGAGCCGGTCGGCTTCTCCCGTTCGATTGATGAACTGCTGGCGCTGGCAGGGAAAATTCAATGAACATTGCGGCCCTTCGCGCCTATGCCTTGCAGCTCGAAGAGGTCGCCGGATTGGAGACGGCGGCGCTCGCCCGGGCCTTGCAGGAAGCCGTCGAGCAGATGGCGATGCTGGATTCGCAGGCCGGAGCGGATGCCGATCGTTATCTGTTGCAGGTGTTGCAAGGAACCACCGTCGATCAGGCCTCTGTGCATCTCGATGCAATGGACCGAGCCATCGTCGCCCGCAAGGAAATGGAACAGACGCAGGCCGTACTGCGGCAACAATGGGGGGCCAAACGGGATGAATTGCTCGAAGCAATACGTTATCGAAAGAAACTGGACCTTCTCGCAGCGCGTGCCGTCCAAGAACAACGCCGGCGGCGAGACCGGCAGGATCAACAGCTGCTCGACGAGCGGGCCTGGCGGCGGGGTCCGTTGAGGACGGGAGAGGGGACATGACTGCGACCGGTTCATTCGCCATGGCTAGGAATCGAAAGAGGCGCCTCATCTCAATGACTCAGCTGATGGCCCGGTTGGTGTTGTTCCTCGTCGTCTGTACGACGACCGATCTGTCCGCAAATGAACCGGTCCAGGATGCGGCCGGCCAGAAGAATGAGACGCACAGAGAGCACCAACGGGGCACGGTCCAAGGACCGGCAATCGGCGCACCGCGTGAAATCTTCGAGATGTTGGAACAACGCAAGCGTCTCCTGGATAAGCGGGAGGCGGCCTTGCGCGAGGGCGAAACCCATCTTCTGGAACTGAAGGCAGAACTGGAACAGATCGTCACCCGTCATGAGCAACTGGTTGAGGCGGAAAAAAAACGCAACCAAGCGGCGGCAAAGGCCAAGGCGACGAGTGAAGGCGAGAAATCCAAGGATCCGAAGGACAGGGCCGGTCCACGCAACGTCAACCAGGCCCAATTGGCAAAAATTTATGAGACGATGCCGCCGGAAGAGGCCGCTGCGCGTTTGGAGCGGATGCCTGACCGGAAAGCCATGGAGGTGTTGCGGCTGCTCAAGGGCAAATCCGCCGGCGCTATTCTCGCTGAAGTCAAACCGGAACGTGCGGCCCGCTTGACCGAACAACTCTTGACGACGCCGTAGCCATACCACCCATCCGTTCCTGATCCGGCAGGTTTTGCCCTGCGCTCCTGCAGAAACTTCCTCCTCCAAGTCTTTCGTTCGGACAGACTCCACAAAAATCGCGCGTCATCCAAGGTTTTGGAATCGCTCATCAACGGCACGACCTTTGTAAAGGACCTCCCTGGCTGCTCACTGGATCAGGAATACCTATGGCGACCGATCTTCAACCCCTTGGCAACCGACTTCCGAATCAGGGGACCAACTCCGCCTCGGAACTGCGCGACCGTTACGATGGGTCCCAGCGCGCATCGTCTCCCGAGCGGTTCGATTCCATGCTTGAACAGGCAGAAGCGCGCCGGTCCGGCAGTGGACGGGAATCATCAGAGAGCCGCAGGGCTCCTGCAGCATACATGCAGGGGAGAGGCAGTTCCCCCGCGGCTTGCCCCGCCGAGAGGGACAAGTGGAGTGCTCCCGTCGAGAACAGGCATGAACGGTCGAGGATTGAGGATCATCCTGCAAGTGAAAAGGAAGCCGTAAGGACCTCCGACCCTGAGCGGGATAAAGACGATGTCACAGAACGTCAGGACGACCCGGACGATGGAAGCACAGTGCGACAGGAGCAGCTCCTTGCCGCTGTCGTTCCTCCGATCGTGGCGAGCGAGCCGATCGTCGTTCAGACAACCGCTGCTTCCGACCAGTCGGCCCTGTCCGAAAAAGCTCCGGTTCTTTCTGTTTCTGCGCCGACTGGTGAGGCTCCTGTCCAGGCCGCATCGGCATTGCCTGCATCGGTGACACAGGGGCAGGCGACCGGCAAGGAAATCACGGATGATCCTGTCCAGACGCAGGCCACTTCGACCAAGGCAGCGGATATCCATGGGACGGCTGCCGGCACGGCCGATGCGTCGTTTCCTTCCCACTTGCAGGGACAAGTTGTCACCGATGAAACGGCGATGAGTCTACCGGAGATGCCGGCGACTGAGTCCGCGAAGGGGTCTGATGGAACCAAGGCCGTCGCGGCCTTGCTCCGGGCGGGAGAACTCAAGGCCTCGCCTGCCGTCGTCGCCGATCAGACCGACCTTGCACCGGTTCCAGATGTGGTCATGCGCCCCGGTCCGTTTTCCGAGAGCCAGGGCGCGTGGAGTTCCGAACAGTTTTCGAAGGGGGGCCAGCAACAATTTTCGGATGCCTCCGGTGAGGGCGTACCATCGAAATCCCACCCTCTGTCAACCGATGACGGAACCATTCGGCCGCTGTTTCTCGATCGAGCCGGCGGCATGGGCCAAGCTGTTCCACCTTCCAACGACGGCGCCTCCGGACGAAGCGATGCGGGAACCGTGACGATCCAACGCGCATCCGAATCTGAACGGATGACCGAGCTTCGAGGAGCTTCGCCGTTCGCTCAGACGGTCACGGTGGATTTGGACCCCTTGGACATGGGACCGTTGCGGATCCGCGTCATGATGTCGGATCAAACCGTCCATGCCCATATCAGAACCGAACATGGCGAACTGGGACAGGGGCTGTTGCAACAGGGCCAGTCGTTGGAGTCGTCGTTGAGGACGACCGGCCTGGAAATGGGAATGTTGCGGGTGACGGTGGATCAACAACAGGGGCGGGGCGATAACGCCTGGATGTTCCAGCAGCAACAGGGGCGATCACTTCCGGCATCCGGTCAACCGACGACGCCGGGAGAAGAGGAGCGCACCGCGCGGATAGGAAACAGTTCGCACAACAGCGGGGGCGTGAGTATTTTTGCCTGATCGGAGGACAAATGGATATCAGCAATGTGATCACGCAGACGACACCGACAGATTCATCCACACCGGCCAGCAACGGTCCGAAAACACTGGGACAGAGTGATTTTCTGAAACTGCTGGTGACCCAGCTTCAGAATCAAGATCCGCTGAAGCCGGTCGACAATCAGGAGTTCATCGCACAGACGGCGCAATTTTCCCAGTTAGACCAGATGACGAAGCTGGTCTCTCTTATGGAAAAGAGCGTGGCGCTTCAGGAAGCGGCGCAGAATACAACCGCCGCCACAACCACACCGGCCGCGTCCTAGATCAGGACCAGGCTATCGGTACGGGTGGAGCTTCGGGCCACGGCAGTATCGGCAACAAGGAGGAGAGAGTAATGGGTATTTTAACCTCGATGTTCACCGCAGTCACCGGTTTGAGTTCCTACGGCAATGCCATGGGTGTCATCGGCAACAACATCGCCAACGTCGGCACGGCCGGATTCAAATCCAGCCGGGCGACGTTTTCGGAGCTGATCGCGACCAGTCTTGCTGGCGGGTCCGGCAGCGATCAAATCGGTCTCGGAGTGTACCTCAACGATGTTCAAACCAATTTTTCACAAGGCTCCATGACCACCACGGGGAACACGTTCGATCTGGCCATCGACGGCAACGGTTTCTATCTCCTGCGCAACAGCACCGGCGCGAACCTCTATTCCCGCGCCGGTCAATTCAAGGTGGACAATCTGGGACAGGTCGTGGATGCCAGCGGCGCCTTACTCCAAGGCTACCAAGCCGACACCAACGGCAACATTACCAATACGATCGGCGGCATCACGCTTTCGTCCAGCGCCGTCGCTCCCCAGGCGACCGGTACCGCCAGCATCCTCGGCAATCTCAACGCCAATGCGACCGCGCCGACCGCAGCGTTCGCCACAACCGATGCCACGTCCTACAACTTTGCGACCGGTGTGACGTTCTATGATTCCTTGGGAAACTCCCATCAACTGCAGCTGTATTTTCGAAAGACCGCAGCAAATGCGTGGGGCGTCTACTCGCAGGTGGACGGTGGGGCCGCGACAGCTCAAACCAATATGACCTTTAGCGCAGCCGGCGCCGTGACGGCCGGCGGGACACAAACCGTCACGGCGGCGTTGACGAACGGTGCGACCACACCCCAGACCATGACGGTGGATCTTTCCGCGTTGACGCAATTCGGCTCGCCATCGGGGGTGATCAGTCAAACGCAAAACGGCTATTCGTCCGGCACTCTCGACAAAATCAGTGTCGATAAACAGGGCAAGGTCGTGGCGCAATTCACCAACGGCCAGACCAGGGCCCTGGCACAAATCGTCTTGAACCGTTTTACGAATCCGGATGGGTTGGTCAACAACGGAGAAAACCATTTCATTGAAACCGTCGAGTCCGGGGCACCGGTGTCCGGCGCCCCGACCGTGAACGGGTTGGGCAGAATCCTGTCCGGGACCGTCGAGCAGTCCAACGTCGATCTCGGCAAGGAATTCGTGGATATGATCATTACCCAGCGCGCGTTCCAGGCCAATTCACGGGCCATCACGACCAGCGACGAAATGTTGCAGGAACTCGTGAACCTCAAGCGCTAACCGACAGGTCCCGGCGCGCCTCCATGAGCGCGCGCCGGGCTCGGGTCGGTAATTTTTACCTACTCGCTCTTTTCTCACCTTCCTCCTCGCTCTTTCCTTTCGTCAACATTCTGTCGGCCAGCGATTGGAGCGCGTCATCGTCCTGACAGGCGACGTCCGCGATGGATTGGTTCTGCGCTGCTTCTCCGGCGGATGAAGTGAAATCATTGTGATTGCTCATGATCCGCCATCCTCGACTTGAGTTCCCCTTGCTCACGATCGACCGTCTCGTGGCATATGCATTGCACCACTGCCGATCCGCGACAAACACTGTCCGCAGGAGGGTCGTATGGCAGAAGCAGCTGAAGAGAAAGTGCCAGTGGCGCCGACCGGGATTCCCATGAAGATGGTCATCATCCTCGTCGCAGGGACCTTGGTCCTCGGATTGGGCGGAGCCTTTGCGATGTTTAAGATGATGTCCGGATCCTCCGGAGAAAAACCTGCGGTTTCCGAAGACGTTGCGGAAAAGCCGGCTGGTCACGGGGCGGCCGAACCCAAAGAAGGGGGGCACGTTGCCGCAGGCGCAGCCGGAGCGATCGCCGACCTGGACCCCTTCATCGTCAACCTCGCCGATTCCCCCGAAGTGCGGTATCTCAAGGTGACGATGAAGCTGGAGATGGACAGTTTCGCTGCGGTCGAAGATGTCAAGGCGCGGACACCGCAGATTCGCGACACGATCCTGGTGTTGTTGACCAGCTTGGATTCCGTCACCGCCCGTTCACCGCAAGGGAAACATAAGTTGCGCGAAGACGTGACCCAGCGCGTCAACGGTCTGTTGCCCAAGAAATCGGTCAAGTCGGCGTACTTCACGGAATTCGTCATTCAGTAGCGCCTCGCCCGGTCTTCAAGGACGTCATGGACAAGATACTCTCGCAAGAAGAAATCGACGCATTGATGGGCGGGGTGATGTCGGGCGAGGTCGATACGGCCCCGAAGGAGGAGGAAGATCCGAGCGGCATCAAGCCCTACAACCTGACCCAGCAGGAACGCATCATCCGTGGGCGCATGCCCACGATGGAGATGATCAACGACCGCTTTACCCGCCAGCAATCCCTCTCCTGGAGCAGCCTCCTGCGGGAGAAAATCGAATTCAGCGTCGTCGGCACGCAGATCATCAAGTTCGGAGACTTCATCCAAAAGGTTCCGGTCCCGTCCTCTTTCAACCTGTTCATGATGGAACCGCTGCGCGGCAACGGCCTCTACATCATGGATGCGATGCTGGTCTATCTCATCGTGGACTTTTTCTTCGGCGGGAAGGCGCAAACCCACGTCAAGCCAGAAGGGAGAGAGTTCACCCCGATTCAGGTCCGGCTGATCAAGAAGCTGGTGCAGCAAGCGCTCGCCGATCTGGAGAAGGCCTGGCAGGCGGTCATGCAGGTGAAAATCGGCTATTGCCGATCCGAAAGCAACCCGCAATTCGCCATGGTGGTGACCACGTCGGAGATCGTGGTGGTGGTCACGCTGCAAGTCCACCTGGGAGAGATCTCCCGCGACATGTTCATCGCCTATCCCTACTCCATGCTGGAGCCGATCAAGGAAAAGCTCTACTCCGGACTCTTCGCCGACAATGTGGAGCAGGACAGCAGTTGGGGCAGTCGCTTCAGAGACTCGCTGCAGGAATGCGATGTGGCGATGACGGTGCAGTTGGGAACGGCCCGTATCAGCGTGCAGGACCTGCTGAACTTTACACTGGGCGACGTGTTGATGCTCGACCAGCATCCCGGCGACCCGCTGATCTGCCTCGTCGAGGGTGATCCGAAATTTCACGGCCAGCCGGGCGTGTTCAAGGGCAATCATGCCTGTCGCGTCACCAAAGTGTTGAACTAGTTCTGTATCGGGACAAAAGGAGATCCGCGCATGGGCAACGCCGACATTACGACCCCGTCGGACCATTCCAATGCCGCCGCCGGCGATATGAATCCCCAGGCCACCTCGTTTCCCCAGGTCGACAACCAGGGAGCGGTGCCGGGCAATAAGAACATCGAATTCGTGCTCGATATTCCGCTGCAGGTCACGGTGCAGATCGGCTCCACCCGCATGTTGATACGAGAGCTGCTCCAATTGGGGCAGGGGTCCGTCATCGAACTCAACAAGCTGGCCGGCGAGCCGATGGAGGTGCTGGTCAACAACAAGTTGGTCGCCCGCGGCGAAGTCGTGGTGGTGAACGAAAAATTCGGCATTCGTCTCACGGACGTGGTGAGCCCGAACCAGCGGATTCAACAACTGGGGTAACCAAGGCCGCCGGCGTTTCGGGATGAATGACGTGCCGGCGAGAGGATGAACGGTCCCCCATGGATCTTTGGGAAAGTGTGGTTCGCATGGCGTCGGCGCTCGGGATCGTGTTGGCGTTGATCCTGGCCCTTCTGGCGGTGGCGCGATCCACCGTCGGCCGGCGGTTTCTCCCCGTAGGCGCCACGCCGTTGGTCCAAATTTTGGGCAGCGGCCAGCTGGGTTCACGGAAACAGATCATGCTGGTGGCGGTCGCCGGTGAAGTGCTGATCCTCGGCACGACTGCCACCGACCTCGTGCCGCTCGGCAAAATCACCGATCCGGACCGGTTGAAAACCCTCTTGGCGGATTCCCCCCAGGTCCCCCCGTCGTCGTCTTCCGGCATCAACCGTTCAGACAGCAGACAGGAGGCCCCTCGTGCGTCCAGCTGATCCGATGCAGCGCGGGGCAAACCGGACGGCAGCCTTGCGGCGGGGACTCTGCCGCATGCTCAGCCTCAGCCTGCTCCTCGTCTATTGCCTCTGCCATGTCTCATCGGCCCAGGCCGAAGGGCCTTCTCTGACACTCGACCTCGGTCAAGGCGGGCCCAAACAGACGGCGGTGGTCCTACAGATCCTCGCGCTCCTGACGGTGCTCTCATTGGCGCCCGCCATGTTCATCATGGTGACCTCCTTCACCAGAATGGTCATCGTCCTGTCGTTCCTCCGGCAAGCCCTCGGCACGCAACAGGTGCCGCCCAACCAGGTCCTCATCAGTCTGGCGCTGTTCCTCACCATGTTCGTCATGGCGCCGGTCGGACAAGCGGTCTACAAGGATTCCCTGCAGCCGCTCCTGGCGGAGCAAATCGGCTATGACGAAGCCTGGAATCGCGGCATTCAGCCGATTCGCGCCTTCATGTTGAAACAGATGCGCGACAAGGATCTCGAACTCTTTCTCGAATTGGCGCATGCGCCCAAGCCGTCCCAGGTGGAGCAGGTTCCGACGCATGTGATCATTCCCGCCTTCGTCCTGAGCGAGCTGCGGATCTCGTTTCAGATCGGCTTCCTGCTCTACATCCCGTTTCTCATCGTGGATATGGTGGTGGCCAGCGTGTTGATGTCCATGGGCATGATGCTGCTGCCGCCCGTCATGATTTCGCTCCCGTTCAAACTGATTCTGTTCGTCCTCGCCGACGGCTGGTACCTGGTCGTCGGATCGATGGTCAAGAGTTTTCAATAGGAGTCGCGCCCATGACGCCTGAAGCCGTGACGGAAATCGGCCGTCAAGCCATCGAGACCGCGATGTTGGTCTCCGCGCCGGTGTTGGGGTTGAGCCTGGTCGTCGGCCTGTTGGTCAGCACCTTCCAGGCGATGACGCAGATCAACGAAGCCACCTTGACGTTCGTGCCGAAGGTGCTGGCGGTGTTTGCGGCGACCCTGTTGTTTCTACCCTGGATGATGGGGGTCTTGATCGCCTTCATGACCCAGATCATCACGAGCATCCCGAACCTCATCCATTCGTAGCGAGTCGAGCCGACGATGAACGCCGCCCAGACCCTGCATCTTGCGTTGCCGCACTTTCAATCGTTTTCGATTTTGTTGGTGCGGATCGCAGGGATCATCAGCGTGTTTCCGATCCTCAATACCCGTACGATTCCGACGCCGCTCAAGGCCGGCCTCGTGACGATGCTGGGTCTAGTGCTCACCCCCATCATTCGGTTGCCCAGTTTGCCGACGGATCCGGCTACGGTGGCCGCAGGCGTCGGCAATGAGTTTTTGATCGGCTTGACGATCGGCCTGGCCGTCCGGCTCCTGTTCTCGGGATTTCAGATGGCCGGTGAATTGATCGGCACTCAGATGGGCTTCAGCGCCATTCAATTGTTCGATCCGACGACCCATCAGAACGCGCCGCTCATCGCACAATTTCAATTGACGCTCGGTTCCCTCGTCTTTCTATCCCTCAACGCCCATCTGCTCGTGGTCCATGCCATCGGGATGAGTTACGAGTTCGTGCCGCCGTTCGCCGCCACCCTGTCCGACAACCTCGCCGACGACATCATCCGGTTGACTCAAAACATGTTGGCGGTCGCACTCAAGCTTGCGGCGCCGGTGTTCGCCACACTGTTGATCGTCAATGCCATCCTGTCGATTCTCGGGCGGGCCGTGACCCAGATGAACGTCTTCGTGCTCAGCTTTCCGATCACGATCGCGGCGGGGCTCTTCGCCATGGGCCTGGCGTTGCCCTTTACCCTCTCCCTGTTCGAGCGTGAATTCATGACGCTGGTGGAGAACATGCTCGCGCTCCTGAAGGTGTTGGGCCATGGCTGAGGGCGCACAGAACCGGACCGAACAGGCGACGCCGAAACGCAAGGCGGATGCGCGCAGCAAGGGCCAGATCGCGCTCAGCCGCGACGCAGTCATGGCGATAGGCCTCTTGGGAAGTGCGGGAACCCTCTATTGGATGGCGCCGGTCATCATGGAGCGTCTGCGCGGGACCCTCCAGCTGTGGCTGACGAGCGCCATGGACGAGACGGCGCATCGGACCCTCAGCCTCGACCATCTGCACCTGCTGCTTGGAAAAATCGGACTGGAGGTGTTTCTGACGCTCGGGCCGGTGGTCGGAGGGATCGCCGTGATCGGCGTGGGGGCCAACCTGATGCAAACCGGCTTTCTCTGGCGGCGGGACGGGTTGCAATGGGATTTTTCTCGGATCAGTCCGATCGGCGGATTCTCGCGACTGTTTTCCCTCCGTTCGTTCAGCGAGTTGGTGAAATCCTGGCTCAAGATTCTGGCCATCGGATGGACCGGTTCTCTCGCGATTCGGGACGACATGGTGCAGTTCTCATCGCTGACCCAGTTCGGCATGGAGGCCCTGTTGCCGACCGTGGGGTGGGCCACGTTCAAGGCCGTGCTCATGATGGGCGGCGCGGCGGCGGTCCTCGGCGCCATCGACTACGGATACCAGCGCTACGAATGGGAGCGCGGGCTGCGGATGTCGCGCGACGAGATCAAAGAGGAGCATCGCGCGGCCGAGGGCGATCCGGGGCTCAAGTCGAAGATCCGCAGCACGCAGAAGGAAATGGCGCGGAAGCGCATGATGGCCGCCGTGCCCAAGGCGGACGTGATCGTGACGAACCCGACTCACCTGGCGGTCGCGCTGCGATACGATTCGAAGGCCATGGGCGCGCCGATCGTCGTGGCGAAGGGGGCCGGGTTCGTCGCCGAGAAGATCCGGGAAATCGGCCGGCATCACGGCATTATGATCGTCGAGAACAAACTGGTGGCCCGCACACTTTACAAGTTGGTCGAGGTGGGTCGAGAAGTCCCCGAAGATCTCTATCGCGCCGTCGCTGAGATCCTGGCGTTTGTGTATCGCGTACGCGGCAAGTTGCCGCCGGCGTGAGAGGAGTCTTCGATGCAGGAATTCATGGAGCGGCCATGACGAACGAGACAACGTCGGTTCCCACGACCTCACTGGTGAAACACCCGGACATTCTGATGTCCGTGGGAGTCGTGGCCATCCTCATGGTGATGTTGATTCCCTTGCCTCGCTTCTTTCTGGACCTGCTGCTGAGCTTCAACATCACCCTCTCCATCACCATCCTGCTGGTCGGCATGCAGGTCCGCCGCCCGCTGGAATTTTCCGTCTTCCCCTCGATTCTGCTGATGGTGACCCTGCTGCGGCTGGCTCTCAACATCGCTTCCACCAGACTCATTCTCCTGCACGGCAACGAAGGGGTGGCGGCGGCGGGCGAGGTCATCAGGGCCTTCGGCAATTTTGTCGTCGGCGGGAACTATACGGTCGGACTGGTGGTGTTCACGATCCTGGTCATCATCAACTTCGTGGTCATCACCAAGGGCGCCGGCCGGGTCGCGGAAGTGGCGGCCCGCTTCACGTTGGATGCGATGCCCGGCAAACAGATGAGCATCGATGCGGATTTGAATGCCGGTTTGATCAACGATAAGGAGGCGCGTCAGCGGCGGAAAGAAATCGCGCAGGAAGCGGATTTTTACGGCGCGATGGACGGCGCCAGCAAATTCGTGCGCGGCGACGCCATTGCGGCGGTCGTCATCACGCTCGTGAATATCTTGGGCGGCTTGACCATCGGGGTGTTGCAACAGGGCATGACCTTGGCCGCAGCCGCGCAGACCTATACCTTGCTGACGGTCGGCGAAGGGTTGGTGGCCCAGCTCCCGGCCCTGATCGTCTCGACCGCGGCCGGTATCGTCATTACCAGGGCTGCGTCCGAGGTCAACCTGGGCTTTGAAATCACCAGGCAGGTCCTCATTTCCCCGAAGGCGGTCGGCACCGCAGCAGGGATCTTGCTCGCGTTGGGCCTGGTTCCAGGGCTTCCCCATCTGGCCTTCCTGGCGCTCGGCGGAATGACCGCTTGGATGGCCTATCAAATCAATGAGCAGCAGAAGGCGGTCGAAGCCACTCCGTCCCAAACCGCTCCACAGGTCAAGGCCGAAGAAGCCGGCACCCAGGTGGTTCCGCTGGATCTCATGGAAGTGCATGTGGGCTATGGCCTCATCAACCTGGTCGATGGAGGGCGGGGAGGCGGGTTGCTCGATCGCATCAAGGGATTACGCCGTCAGTTTGCGGAACAGATGGGATTCGTCCTTCCGCCGATTCACATCCGGGACAATCTGCAGCTCAGGCCGAACGAATATGCGACGCTCCTCAAGGGTGTCGAGTTGGCCAAATCGGAAGTCATGCCGGCCCATGTGTTGGCGATCGACCCCGGAACGGCCCAACGGGGTATCATTCACGGGCTCCCGACCAAAGAGCCGGCCTTCGGACTGCCGGCTATGTGGGTGCCGGAGCAAGAGCACGAACGGGCGCAGATGGCGGGCTATACGGTCGTGGACCCCGGCTCCGCCATCGCTACCCACCTGTCGGAACTCATCAAACGGCACGCCCACGAACTCCTGGGGCGGCAAGAAGTGCAGGGGTTGCTCGATCAACTGGGCAAGAACCATCCCAAACTGGTCGAGGAGGTCATCCCCAATCTGATTCCATTGGGGACGCTGGTCCGGGTCCTGTCGCATCTCCTGCGCGAAGGGGTTCCGATCCGCGACTTGCGCAGTATCCTCGAAACCATTGCCGACCATGCGCCGACCACGAAGGACCCGGATATCCTGACGGAAGTGGCCAGGCAGGCCCTTGGACGGACCATTACCAGGCAATACCTTGCGCCGGATGGTTCGTTGCCGATCATCGGACTGGATCCGCGGCTGGACCGTACCCTGGCGGAGCAGGCCAATTCGACCCCGCAGGGCAACCAGTGGATTCCCGATCCGCAAGTGGCACAGAAACTGCTGGCAGCATTGAAACAGGCTGCGGAGCGAATGGTCGGGCGGGGGCATCAACCGGTGATTCTCTGTTCGCCCTCCTTGCGGCGGCATCTGCGAAAGCTCACGGACCGTATTCTGCACTCCGTCCCGATTTTGGGTCTGAACGAGGTGGATACGGTCGTGCGGTTGCAGGCGATAGAAACGGTGCGCCTCGACCTCGAAGTCGGTGAGACGAGGAGCCTGGCATGAAAGTACGGACCTTTCACGTGAAATCAATGCACGAGGCCATTCGCTCGATCAAGGACACCCTCGGCCCCGATGCGGTGATCCTCTCCACGAAACGAGTGCGATCCTGGGACAACGGCTTCGGCCTGCTGGGCGGTTCCGTGTTGGAGGTCATGGCCGCCATCGAAGATGACGCAGCAGTACCAGCCCCGGCGCCGTTGTTGGAACACGATGACCGACCCCGTCCCGCCGCCTCGCCAGTTCCTGCGCTCCCGGCGAAAGAGTCGCGGTTTCAACAGACCTTGCAGGGTGCGATGGACAGGTCCGTCGGGGGACCGCGACCGGCTCCCCGCCAAGCGCAGGTCCTCACCAAAAAAACAGGAGTGACGCAGGAGCCGGTACAGAAGAAAGGGGAGTGCCACGGTCCCGCGATCCCTTCCTTTCAACGTGTCTACGAAGATTTGCTCGCACAGGGTGTGGAACATGCCACGGCGGAAAGTTGTCTGCGCGAGTTGCAGGCGACGCTGATCGATCCGAGTGCGTCGCGCAGCCATTCCTCCTTGCAATTGCTGCGGACGGTCCTGTTGGCCAAGATCAAGACCGCCGGTCCTCTGCTGGGCGCCGGTGGGCAGCAGAAGATTGCGCTGTTCATCGGTCCCAGCGGGGCCGGCAAGACCTCGACCATCGCCAAGCTGGCCACGCAATACGGGATCGTCGAGCAGCGGAGCATCGCGCTGATCACGATGGACACCTATCGGCCGGCGGCGGTGGAGCAACTCCGTTTGTATGCGGACGTGCTGGGCATCGATCTTTCCGTGGCCGGTTCCTGTGAAGAAGTCCATGGAGCGATCGAACAGGCTCGCGAGGCCGAACTCATTCTGATCGATACGCCGGGGTTCAACCCTTACGAGCCCATCGCCGCTCAACGGTGGAGGGGGTTGTTGAACGGCACCGCTCCCATCGAAGTGCATCTGGTGCTCGCGGCGGGAACCAGGGTGCCGGATCTCGTGGTGAGTACGGGGCAATGCGTCGATGTGCCTTCCCTGCGGTTGTTGTTTACGAAACTCGATGAGACGACGGGGTACGGCGGCATCTTCGAAGCTGCCCATCGAACCGGAGTCCCGCTGTCCTACTGGGGATCCGGTCAACGGGTGCCGGATGACTTGATGTTGGCGCAAGTCGACCGTTTGGGCGACCTGCTCCTCGGGGGACAGATGAGGACGCCGGCGCTGCCCTCGAATCGTCCGTGGCATCGGCAGGTGGAACAGGCGATCCTGCCTGGAAGCAAGACACATTGGTGAAAGAGGGGAGAGAGGATGACGATACAACCAGGGATTCTGGACGGTCAGACGAAAGAACTCGACGCCTGCGTCGTTTCCTCCCGTACCCAGGTCATTACCGTGACGAGCGGCAAGGGCGGGGTCGGAAAAACCAATGTGGTGGCGAACACGGCCATTGCGCTGGCGCAAATCGGGAAACGGGTGCTCGTGCTCGATGCGGATCTCGGGTTGGGCAATATCGATATTTTGCTGGGCCTGACGCCGAAATACACGTTGGAACATGTGCTCAGCAAGGCCTGCCGTCTTGAGGATATCGCACTGGCCGGACCGGGCGGGATCGTCGTGCTCCCAGCCAGTACCGGCATTTCGCATCTGACGACCTTGACGGAAACGCAACAGCTGATTCTACAGGAGGAACTGGAGCGGCTGGCCTCCACCATGGATGTCCTGTTGATCGACACGGGAGCGGGCATTTCCTCGACCGTCACCTATTTCGCGGCGGCAGCACAATCGATCGTGGTCGTGGTGTCCCCGGAACCGACATCGTTGACCGATGCCTACGCCTTGATGAAGGTCCTGTTGCGGCAGTATCGGGAACGGCGGTTTCATGTGCTGGTCAATATGGTGAAGTCGCCGAAAGACGCGGCCCGTGTGTTTCGAAAGCTGGAGATGGCCGTGAGCCGGTTTCTCCATATCTCGCTGGACTACCTGGGAGCCATTCCACTGGACGACTACGTCCCCATGGCCGTCACCCAGCAGCGCGCCGTGATCGATCAATTTCCCCAGGCGCCGGCCAGCCGCGCGTTTCGAGAGCTCACCGAGGCGGTGGCACGACTGACTCCGCCGGCCCTTCCCAAAGGCACAGTGCAGTTCCTCTGGCAACAACTGGTACGGACGCACTGACTGAAAGGAACGCACAGGCATTATGGATGTTCGCAAAGAGACGGTGGCGGGGAACACTCGGAAGGTGATCCCGGAAGCAGATCGGGAGCGGGTCATCCAGGAGTTCACCCATGTTGTGAAGGCCATGGCCCACCGGTTGGCCTTTCGATTGCCGGCTTACATGGATGCCGAGGACCTGATGTCCGTCGGCATCATCGGTCTCATGGACGCGATGGATAAGTACGACCCGACCCGCGAAGCCAAGTTCAAAACCTATGCGGAGTTTCGCATCCGTGGCGCCATGCTCGATGAAATCCGCTCGATGGACTGGATTCCACGCTCGGTCCATGAGCGCATCACGCTCCTTCAGAAAACCTATTCGGAATTGTTGAATCGATTGGGCCGCCCGCCGACGGACCAGGAAGTGGGCAAGGAACTGAACATGTCGGCGGAGGAACTGGATGAATTCTTGACCCGCTCGCGGGGGGCGGTGGTCGTCAGTCTGGATGATCTCGGCGTGCAGGATGCGGACGGCCATAAGATCATCAGCATGTTGACCGATCCCAACCAGCCTGATCCCTTGTCCGTCTTGGTCAGTGAGAGGGCGCGGCATGTGTTGGAATCCGCCATCCAAGAGCTGCCGGAGAAAGAGCGCACCGTGCTCTCCCTCTATTATTTCGAGGAACTCACCATGAAAGAGATCGGGCAGGCGCTCAAAGTCACGGAGTCGCGGGTCTGCCAGATCCATTCGAAGGCCATTCTCCACCTCAAGGCCCGACTGCAACCGGTCGAGGCCTGAGCGGCTTCACTGCACATCTGAACGGCATAAGCGTCGTTGTTGGTCGTTAGTGACGGCGCGCCGTTCCGGCGCCGGCGTTCCTTCAGTTTCTCCCTTCCCCTTCCGATACTCCATCAGACCATGGGGCCGAGGCAGGTCTCTTTTTCTGATTCCATGCTCTCCTCACGTTCAAAAGCTGCAGACTCTATCGACGGCAAAGGGCCTGCGGCGACAGGCCGGCACGGTTCATTCGGAGACGATGGAACCGCCGGCGGTTTGGATCCGACCAGGCTCGGCATGGTGGTATCCATCATGCTGGTGGTGGGCGGGTTGTATTGGACTGCGTCGGTCGGCCTCCTGACCGTTTCGGCTTTGACGGCTTACCCCAAGGCGATTTGGATCGGCGCTACCGTCCTGTTCATATCCGTCGTCGGTGCAACCCTCTGGACTGCGTGGAGTTCGAGATCCGACTCCAACGGTCGGCTGCTTTCGGAAGCTTCCAATGTCCGTATCCTGAGCACCTACGATTCGGTGACCGGATTGCCGACGAACCGGCTGTTCACCTCCCTCCTGAATCAAGCGCTGCCGCGAGCCCACAAGAACGGCCGCCTGGTTGCGGTCCTCATGGTCGAATTGGACCACTTCACCTTATCGAGCGAATTGCAAGGGCATGTGAACCGCAACATGATCTATCGTGTTCAGGCGGCCAGGATGAAGAGTGCCCTGCGCACGACCGACTGCGTCGCGAGGCTTGCCGAACGTACCTTCGTCGTGTTACTGGATCAGGTTATGGCGCAGGATGAGGTGGTAGCGGTCGCCAAGAAAATGCAGGGGACGGTCTCGCTGCCCTTCACCTTGGATGGGCATGAGGTGTTCTTGACCAGCCGTATCGGGATCAGCCTCTCGACCCAGGACGGGGGAGAGGGGGGCCAACTCATCGAAGCCGCGACTCAAGCCGTCGCCACCGCCCGCGCCGAAGGGTATGCAATGTACGGTCTCCATGGAGCCGTTGTGACGCCGCAAGTCGATTCCACCGCCACGATCGCTGCCTGACATTCTCATCTCGACCAGGCTTCCTTCCCAGGTAGGCAGGACTTTCCTCTCCTCAGGCAAAGACTTCCTCTTCACCACAGAGAGTCATGTTGTCTCGCGACGCTTGTTCCGCCGACTGTAAGTCGGTGCGGAGAGGTGCCGTTGCCATCTACAGGCAATCATGGGGGTTTTCGTTTCGACTCTACCAGTCGTCGCTCGGGGAATCGGAATGACGGCAATGGCATGTCCATTGCTATTTCCCCTGTAGCAGATGAGGGTCTCTTAGAAAGTTTCCCACGATGAATCGAGCCATCTATCCCATCCTGTCCGGCGCCGTGGCCCAGGAAAAACAGCTGCAGGTGTTTGCCAACAATCTGGCCAACGTCAATACGGCCGGGTTCAAACAAGACCAGCAGGGGTTTCGCGGGCTCCTCGCACGAGCCGGTTCGCCGTCTGTGATCTCCTCGTCCGTGAGCGGAATCACGTCCACGATCGCCTCGCGTCCGACCGGCCCGACGGAGCGGGTGTTCGTCGAACCGCATGGAGTCCGGACTGCATTCGAGCCGGGACGCATCCGCATTACGGGAAATCCCCTGGACCTCGCCCTGCAGGGGAAGGGCTTTTTTGAAGTGAAAACTCCCGAGGGCATTCGCTACACCAGGAACGGCATGTTCTCGTTGGATAACCAGCGACGGCTGGCGACGAATGTCGGGCATGTCGTGATGGGGACCAAGGGAGAGATCAAGGTCCCGCCCGGGACGGTGCAGATCAATGCACAGGGGACGATCCAAGTGGACGGCAACCAGATCGGCACCATCAAGGTCGTGGAGTTCCCGGATGCCCAGATGCCGCAAAAGTTTACGGAAGGGTTGTTTATGGGAGGGGAACCGAAGGTCTCAGCCGATCCTCAGTTGCAGTCGGGGCACATCGAGGAGTCGAACGTGAATTCTTTGGGCGAGATGGTGAAGATGATCCAGGGCATGCGCAGCTATGAGTCGGCGCAAAAACTGATTCAGACGCTGGACAACATGACTCAGACGGCGATCCAGGACCTGGGCCGCGTGCAGTAGGAGGACGTCTATGATTCGTGCGATGTGGACGGCGGCGACGGGCATGACCGCCCAACAACTGAATGTGGACACGATCGCTCACAACCTGGCGAACGTGAACACCAACGCCTTCAAGCGCAGCCGCGCGGAATTCTCAGACCTGCTCTATCAGATCCAACGGTTGCCCGGCACGAATGCGTCCAACATCGGAGTCTTTCCCACGGGGGTTCAGATCGGAGCCGGTGTACGTCCCGTCACGGTCGCCAAGGAATGGCTGCAGGGCAACATGAGGCAGACGAACAACGAGCTTGATCTGGCCATCGACGGGCCGGGATTCTTCCAGGTTTCCAGGCCGGACGGCACGATCATGTACACGCGCAACGGGTCGTTCAAGCGCGACAACGTGGGCAACCTGGTCACGGGCGACGGCGACCAGCTGACGCCGGTTATCACGGTTCCCTCCGGCGCGCTGAAAATCGATATCGGCCAGGACGGGACGGTCTCGGTCCTGCTTCCAGGCGTGACTCAAGCGTCCCAGGTGGGCCAGATTCAGCTGGTGCGGTTCGACAATCCATCAGGCCTTGTCTCCATGGGCAATAATCTGTTCCTCGACAGCTTTGCGTCGGGACCGGCGCTCCAGGGAACCGGCGGGTTTACCACCGGATTTGGAACGTTGCAGCAGGGGTTCCTGGAAAGTTCCAACGTCAATTTGGCGGAGGAGATGGTCAACATGATCATCGCCCAACGGAGTTATGAAATTAACTCCAAGACGATTCAAGCCTCGGACGAAATGATGCAGATCGCCAACAACCTGCGCCGGTAATCCGAACCGTACCTTTAACCAAGGATGCCATCTGTGATTCGAGCCGGCCTCATTCTCATCGCAACAATCAGCGTGGTCCAAGGCCTGGTTCTTCTCGCGATCGCAGCGGATGGACGGCCCAACCGCACGGCCGCCGGCAAGCCGTACGATGGAACGCAGCAGGGCGGTCACGATCTAACATCCGCGCGCGGGAAACGGTTCATCTACCCTGAGCAGGTGCGCTCCGCTATTCACGATTACGTCATGCGGGAACTTGCCGGGCGGGTGACCGATTGTCAGGTCGCGCTGGGTGATCCTCAACAGCCCATCGCGGCACCGGCCGGGACAATCGATTTGCAAGTCAGCGCCTCTCAATCGGATGAACCGCTCGGCCGCCGGGTCTTTCATATGCACCTGGTGGTGAACGGGCGCTTCATCAAGACGTTCGACGCGACGGCCGATATCGCCGCCGTACTCGAAGTGGTCGTCCCGGTCAGGCCCATCAAGGTCGATGAACAGATCGAGCGCGACGACGTCGGCACGGACCGGGTTGTCCTGTTCGATTTGAAGCAGCCGTTTGCCACCAACCCTGCCGAGGTGATCGGCAAGGCGGCCAGCAGGCCGCTTCCGCCCCAGAGTCCCATCCGGCTCACCGCAGTTCGGCGTCCCTTCGTCGTGCGCAAAGGCGATCGTGTGACGATCGAAGCCCGGCAGGGAGGGCTTTCTATTCAAACCGTCGGCGTCACCAAGTCCCACGGTGAATTGGGGCAGACCATCACCGTCTCCAATGTGGATTCCGGCAAGGAGTTGCGGGCGACCATCGTGGCTCCGGGGGTGGTGCGTGTCAACTTTTAACCGGTATGTCTCCAGCCATCGTCGGGTCGGAATCGGAGGGTGTTGCCTCTTGCTCGCTACGATGGCTGCCTGTTCAGCCTCCCCCAGCACGAAGCAACAGAAGGTGGACGTACCTCAATTGCCTCCGCCGAAGACTGCGGGATCGCTCTGGCAAGAGGAGAACGGCCGGGCCTACCTCTATGAAGATCTTCGCGCGATGCGGACCGGGGACATCATCACGATCAGGATCGAAGAAAAACACAAGGGGTCGAAGAGCGCCGATACCAGTGCTGAAAAGGACTCCACTGTGTCGAACAGCTTGAGCGGAAGCGGAGTCGGATATCTCGGCATTCCGGGGGTCCGCTTGAGCGGTGAAGCCAGGCGAGGATTCGGTATCGACGCCAGCGCATCGAATAAGTTCGGCGGCAAGGGTGCCACGAATCGCGAAGACACGTTGACCGGGACCATCTCGGCCATTGTGACGGAAGTGTTGCCGAACGGCGACCTGCGGATCGAGGGGCGGCGGGAAGTGACCGTCAATTCGGAACGGCAAATCATGACCATCGGCGGCATCGTCCGGCGTGTCGATGTCGATACCAAGAATACCGTGCAATCGAGCGCGATTGCCGACGCCAAAATCGAGTATTCCGGGCTGGGCGTGGTGGACGACGTGCAGCGCCCCGGCTGGTTCGTCCGTATCCTGGATTGGGTCTATCCGTTCTGATCATGAACCAATCGGAGAGAATCGGAGTCGTCATGACGAGGCCACGAAAACAACAACGAGTGATGATCATGCAATGTTTTCGGCTCATGCTGTCGAGCGGGGTGGTGCGTACGGCCGATGTGGATCCGGATCTCTTGCCCCGTCCATGGGCGCTCCCTGCGCCGAAACCGGTACCTGAGCCTGTGGCCAGGCCACAGGGGCTTCCCTGGTTTCGTCGAGCCGTGGTCGGAATGGCGGCGTTTCTGACGATCTCGCTGTTGAGCGTATCGCTGGCCCAGGCAGTTCGCGTCAAGGATGTCGCCACCATCGAAGGTGTTCGAGAAAACCAATTGATCGGATATGGTCTGGTCGTCGGCCTTGATCGCACCGGCGACCAGGTCATCGGAGGACAATTCACCATTCAAGCCATGATGTCCATGTTGAACAAGATGGGCATCAACCTGGTCATCAGTCCCATTCAGCTGCTCACGCGCAACATTGCGTCGGTGATGGTGACCGCGAAACTTCCGCCCTTCGTGAAGCCCGGTATGACGCTCGACGCCGTCGTCTCCTCGATGGCGAATGCGAAGAGCCTCCAAGGCGGCACCTTGCTGTTGACGCCCTTGAAGGCCCCCAACCAACAGGTCTTTGCCGTGGCGCAGGGGCCGGTCTCCATCGGTGGGTTCTTGGGAGGGACCGGCGGTCCCGGCGGAGCGACGGTGACGAAAAACCACCAGGCCGCCGGTGTGGTGCCGGCCGGCGCGATCGTGGAAAAAGAAGTGGTCGTGGATATCGATTCCTGGGATACCGTCTCCGTCCTGCTGCGGCATCCCGACTTTACCACCGCCATCCGGACCGCAGAGGCGATCGACGGCACGTTTGGGAAGGGGACTGCCGTACCGGTGAATGCGGGACTCGTCAAAACGACGCTCCCTGCAACCTTCCAAGGTCGGGTCGTGGAATACATTGCGACCATGGAAGGGCTGGACGTCACGGTCGATGTCGCGGCCAAGGTCGTGGTCAACGAACGCACCGGCACTGTCGTATTGGGTGAACATGTCCGTCTCTCCACCTGTGCCATCTCGCACGGCAACCTCACGATTTCGGTCAAGAATACCCTCAATGTGTCGCAACCTCCCGCGCCGATCATCGGGTCGACTCAAGGGCAGACCACCGTCACCCCAGATGTGCAGACCGAAGTGAAGGAACAGGAGTCGCGCCTGGTGGTCGTGGATCAAACGGTGACCCTCGGCGATGTCGTGCGGGCACTGAATGCGGTGGGAGTGACTCCCCGCGATCTGGTGGCCATTTTGTCCGCGTTGCGGGCGGCAGGCGCACTTCAAGCGAATCTTGAGATCGTATAGGAAGGGGAGGGATCGGTTCATGGACATCACGAATGCTCTTGCCGGTCAACTTGACCTGGCACAGATGGCTGTGTCCCAGCCCTCCGGCCTGTATAACCAGGCAGGGCAGGGAGGGAAGGAAACCAGCGCGGAATTGCACAGGGCCGCTCAAGAGTTCGAGTCCTACTTTATTTCCTATCTCCTCAAGAATATGAGGGAAACCGTACCGAAGGGCCTCCTCGACAGAAAGGGGGAGCAGGTCTGGTATTCCATTTATGATCAGGAAATCTCTCGCCTGGCGGCCCAGGCAGGGGGGATCGGGATCACGGCCTTTGTCGATGCCTATACGGAAAAATTCCGATAAACCTTGCGATCTCCTAAAGTTCCAAGCCGACCGCGCCGATAGAGGATTCGACCAGGGGAAAGGTCCCTTGAGGGCCCCTTGGCAATCTGGGAGGAGCAGCAACCATGGAGATCTCACAGAACGGCCGCTCGGCGGATCTCGCGAAAATCCTGCTGGGAGTCCAGGAAACCGATCGGACAGCAGCGAAGAAGGTGGTTCCTCAGGAAACGGGGACGCAGGATCGGGTGCAGATTTCCGAGCGGGCCAAAGAGCTGCAGCGCCTGCGGACTGCGGCTGAACAGCCGAATGCGGAGCGGGATGCCAGGGTCGAACAGATTCGCCGGTCGGTCGAAGGGGGAACCTACAGGATGGACGGTCAGAAAGTTGCGGACGCCATCATTCGCAACGTCTTGACCGACGCAGTTCTGTAGACCTGCCCGGCATACCGACTCTTCGTTCCTGCATCCGCCCATATCACGAACCGTCCTGCCGACGAGGGGCCATGGTTTCGACCGTGCAACAACCGGTACCCACAGAATCTCACAAGCTTCTCCGTCGCATGCACGACAAGATCCTTGCCTTCCAAGCCTTGCTCATTGAAGAGCAGCAAGCGATTCGAACCCTGTCCTTCGGGCAATTCACGACGGTCACGATGCGTAAAACTCAACTGTTGGATGAGATTCGAGAACTGGAACAAAGCCGCCGCAGCCTGCCGGCCGCGACAGGGCATCAGGAATCATCTGCCTCGTTCCGACAGCAGGAGGCAGAACTCGCCGCGGCCATAGGCAACACCGATCGGCTGAATCGGTTCAATGCTACGCTCATCGGACAGTCGCTCGTATTCTTGCAAGGCACTTTGCGGCTCTGGCAACGTTCGCCTGAGGCGGCGGCGCTCTACTCGTCCGCCGGCGCAGTCATGTCCGGCACGACCGGCATGGTGAGGGCCAAGGGCTAACTGGTAGACCTATGTCGGGACTCAACGGCCTGTTCGGAATCGGTTCCAATGCCCTGGCGACCTTTCAGCGCGCCTTGACCGTGACCGGCCAAAACATCGCCAACGTCAATACCGAGGGCTACTCGCGACAGGAGATCATCCTCAATGAAAGCGAGCCGGAAAACGGACGGCCGGGCCAGGTCGGAACCGGCGTCGAAGCGGCTGAGATCCGGCGTTCAGTAGATACCTTCGTTGAACAGCAATTGTTGACCTCCAATGAGCGGTTGGGCCAGTTCGGAGCCTCTCAAAACGCCCTCTCGCAGATTCAAACCTTGTTCGGGGATTCGAACGATCAGGGCATCGCCGCCGGTCTCAACGATTTCTTTAAGGCCTGGCAGGATGTCGCCACCAACCCCGCAGACCTGACGGCCCGCACGGTCTTGCTTTCCAAAGCCGATGTGGTGGCCAAACAACTCAATCAGGCCGCTACCCAGCTGTCGTCGCAGCGCACTTCGCTGGACGGTCAAATTCAACGCGGCATCACCGATATCAATACCCTCACGACCCAGATTGCCGACCTCAACAGTAAGATCAAGCTCGCGGAAGTCAGTGGTCAACAGGCCAATGATCTGCGTGACCAACGAGGTCGGTTCCTGAACGACCTCGCCGGGTTGATCGATATTTCCACTCTTGAGGATTCCAGCGGACAGGTCACGGTATTCGCCGGAAACGGGCAGGTGCTGGTGGCGCAGCAGACGGCCTTCCGGCTGACGGGCGTGCCCAACACCGGCAACGGCGGTCTGCTGGACGTGCGGTATGACAATGGGAGCGGACCGAATACGGACCTCACATCGGTCATCAGCAGCGGCCGTCTGAAAGGTTTGATCGACGCGCGCGACTCGACCGCCACTTCTCTGCAGAACTCCCTCAATACCCTCGCGTCCCAATTCGTGATGCAGGTGAACAGTCAGCATCGCTCGGGGTATGGCCTGGATGGGTCCACGGCGCAGGACTTCTTTGCGGCGAGCGGAACCACGGCCGCCACGATCAGCGTGGCCTTGACGGATCGACGGCAGATCGCCGCCTCGTCCACAGCGGCGGGCGTGCCGGGAAACAACGGCAATGCCTTGGCGTTGGCCGGCCTACAGACGAGCACGCTGTCCGGACTCGGCAATACGACCTTTCAAGGCTATTACAGCGCCATGGCCGGCAGTTTCGGCGCTACGCTTCAGGGAGCCCAGCGTGATCTGGACGCGCAGGAGATTCTTCACGATCAATTGCAGGCCCATCGGGCGCAGGTGTCCGGCGTATCGATGGATGAAGAGCTGATCAATCTGTTGAAGTATCAACGCGCCTTTGAAGCGGCCTCGAAATTGATTACGACCAGTGATGAGATGCTGCAGACGATCCTTTCCCTCAAACAATAGCCGCGTGTGACTTACAGGGGGCAGAATCGATGAGAGTGGCCGATCAGCAAATCTATGGAACCTTGCTCGGTAATCTCCAACGTTCCCGATCGCAAATCCTGACCGCGCAGGACCAGATTTCCAGCCAACGGAAAGTCTCCACCCCTTCAGACGATCCGAGCGCCTTCGGACAGATCGTGCTCGATAAGTCGGCGCTGTCTCAGACCACTCAATGGATCCGGAATGTGGATTTCGGCACGGCCAGGGTTGATGCGGCAGACCAGGCATTGAGCCAGGTGCAAAACCTGATTACGAGGGTGCGTGAATTGACCATTCAGGGAAGCAGCGACACGACATCCGCCGAAGGCCGCCGGACCATCGCCAAGGAAGTGAGGCAGCTCCAACGCCAGCTTGTCCAGCTGGGGAATACCGAAGTGGCGGGGCAGGCGATCTTTGCCGGAACCAAAACGGACGTCAACCCGTTCACGATTACTTCAGGGGATACCGTCGCCTATCAGGGCAACAATGAATCGCAATCGATCGCGGTCGGCGAAAATCAGACGGTCCAGATCCTCGTGCCGGGAAGCAGCATCTTTACCGGGTCGAGCACCAATATTTTCGATTCTCTTCGCGACCTCCTGACGGCCCTAGAGAGTAATGACCGCAACGGCATTCAGGCGGGCCTTGGGAATCTCGATCTGGCCACGGCCCAGATCAGCGACGCCCAGGGCACGGTCGGAGCCTTGGCCAATCGGCTGCAAGTCACGCACGACGCTTTGGATACGGCCACATTGACCATTTCAAAGGCCATTTCCGACAACCAGGATGCGGATCTGGCGAAGGCCATCGCTCAGCTCAGTCTGCAGCAAGTGTCGGTGCAGGCCGCCAGTCAGGCATTTGCCAGAATTTTCGATACGTCATTGCTCAACTATCTCCGCTGATCCAGCCTCAAGTCCGACTCCATTCGAGCCGATAAAGCCATGGACCCGTATCCGCAGGCCAAGGAAGGCTGGTATGTTGGTGTTAACGCGACGCCGGGGAGAAGGCGTCACCATCGGTCCCGATGTCCGCATCGTGGTGCTCGGCATCAAAGGCGGGCAGGTGAGGCTGGGAATCGAAGCGCCGCCCAAGGTGGAGGTGCATCGGGATGAAGTCCATGCGAGGATTCAAGAAGAGAATCGAATGGCGGCGGGACCGGGCGTCATTCCTCTGGAAGCCTTCCGGCAGTTGTCGAACAAGACCGGCCGGCGCGGAGCCTGAGGTGACGGCATGAAGTGTCGGACGACCAGGTTCGGGACGTTCGAGGTGAAAGACGAGACCCTGCTGGTGTTTCCTTCCGGCATCCTCGGTTTTCCGGAATGGACCAGATACGTACTGCTCGACCACGATACGGACGCCCCCTTCAAATGGCTGCAGTGTGTGGAGGAGCCTCAGCTGGCGTTCGTCGTGCTGGACCCGGCCTTCTTCAAACCCGACTATCAGATCCAGATTCCCGCGGACGCCTTGAGCGAAATTCAAAAACAGGCGAACGACGAGCTCTCCGTCGTCACGATTCTGACAATTCCGTCGCACGATCCAGGTGCCGTGACGGCGAATCTACGCGGTCCGCTGGTCATGAATCATCGGACCAGGCTCTGCAAGCAGTTGGTCCTTTCCGAGGAACTCCCGACCCGCTATCCCCTCTTTGCCGATTCTACGGCGCGAACTCCTTCTACCGACCTTCCGCTCCACGCGACAGCCTGTTGATCGGCTCAGAGCCGGCATGCGAAGCCCCGTCAGGGGGCTGCGGTCTGCGCATGGATTGGGAATCACCGAGGAGGAGAGTCAGGCCTGGTTGGTCTGGCGTTTCAACAGGTCAACCAACTGTTGGACTTTGCGCTCAAGCTGGCTGAGCAGTCCCGGAGCGTCCGCCAAGGTTCCCAGGCGTCCGATCGCTTCCAACTGGCCGGCGAGCAAGACCACATCCGGTGCGCAGAGGTTTCCCGCCGTGCCTTTCATGCTATGGGCCGCACGTTCGAGCGTCACGCTGTCGCCTTGGCCGACAGCGGTCTCGATGTCCCGCAGCATCGCGTGGTGACGATCCAGAAACAGGCGGATCAATTGTTCGAAGAGTTCGACATCTCCGCCGATATTGGACAGCATCTTGTTCGCATCAAAAATGCCCGCATCGGTCTTGCGTATCTCCCGCACCGGCGCGGGGGCGGCAGGTCCCTCGGGAATCGACGAGGGAACCCATCGCTGAAGAATACGTCCGAGATCCTCCGTCTTCACCGGCTTGGAAAGATAATCGTCCATCCCGGCGGCCTTGCACCGTTCACGGTCGCCCTGCATGGCATTGGCCGTCAAGGCGATGATGGGAATGTGGGCGCCATTCCGGGATGAGTCGGGCTGCTGTTCTCTCTCACGAATGCAACGCGTGGCTTCATACCCGTCCATCACCGGCATCTGGCAATCCATGACGATCGCCGCATAGGTTTCACGCCCGAAGGCCGTCAGCGCTTCGCAGCCGTTGGAAACGACATCCGGTTGATATCCCAAGCGCTCGAGCATCCGGACCGCGAGCTTCTGATTCACCAGATTGTCTTCTGCCACCAGAATACGTGGGCGCGCACGCTGTTCGGCCAAGGTATGGCGAGTGATGAGCGCCGGTGCAACCCCCGTAGCCGTTCCTGTTCCGGTGCCGCCGGCCACAGCCGCTTGCTGCAATCCGAACACCACGCGAAGGCACCCTTGAAGCTGATCATGGCGAACCGGTTTGGTGAGGTACCCGTCGAAGCCGGCGCGACGCGCTCGTTCGGCATGGCCTGGCTGAATCAATGAGGTGAGGACGACCAATCGAACCGCGGTTCCCTGAGGGTGCGCCTTGATGTCCTGGGCCAACTGGAGACCGTCTTTGCCCGGCATCAACATGTCGAGCACGGCCACATCGTACGGCCGACCCTTCTCGGCAGCCTGAGCCAGCATCTGCAAGGCCTCGTCGGCATTCTGCGCCTGGTCGTCCTGCATGCCCCAACCGGACACCAAGTGGTGCAGGATCGTGCGGTTGGATTCATTGTCGTCGACGATCAAGACCCGCCGTCCGCTCAACTCGGCCGAGGGCACGATCGCCGGCGAGCAGACCGGCTGCTTTTGAAACGTCGCCGTGCACCAGAACGTGGTGCCTTGACCCGGTTTGCTCCGCAACCCGACCTGCCCTCCCATCAGTTCGACCAGCTGTTTGGAAATGGCCAGGCCGAGCCCCGTGCCGCCGTATTTTCTGGTCGTGGAACTGTCGGCTTGCGTGAAGGGCTGAAACAGGCGCGCCTGCACGTCCTCGCTGATCCCGATCCCTGAATCGGTGATTTCGAACTTGATGGTTACGCCGGACGGGGAGTCGCTCTCCAGAAACGCCTGGAGGGTGACTTCGCCTCGTTCGGTGAACTTGATCGCATTGCCGACGAAATTCGTCAGGACCTGCCGCAGGCGGCCTGGGTCTCCGCGCAGGGCATTCGGCACGGCGGCATGCACCAGACCGGTGATCTCCAACCCCTTTGTCTGCGCGCGTTCCGCGAACTGAGACAAGACGTCTTCCACCGTGGTGCGGAGGTGAAAGTCCAGGCTCTCCAGTTCCAGTTTGCCGGCTTCGATCTTGCTGCATTCGAGCACGTCGTTGATAAGGCAGAGTTGGGCTTCTCCGCATTGCTGGATCGTTTGCACGAAGGAGCGTTGTTCTTCGGCCAGGGGAGTATCCAGGAGCAGGCTGGCCATGCCGATGACACCGTTCATGGGTGTGCGCAGTTCGTGACTGATCGTGGCCAGGAAGCTCGACTTGACGCGGGTCGCCGCCTGCGCCTGCTGGAGGGCTTGATCCAGCTGGCGGTTGCTTTCGCGGAGGTGATCGGCCGTGTCGTTGAGCGCCCGATGGGTCGCGTACACTTCACTGAGGTCGATGGCGTAGGCCCGTACCAGACCATGGCTGGGGACCGGGCACAGGGTCCAGCTGTAACAGGCGTCGCCCCGTATGACTTCCTGGGAGGTCAACGGCCGTGCCTCCTGCAGGCAGGTGGAGACCAGTGCGGGGAGGTTGTCCGGAAGAATGTCCGGCTTGCCGCTGTCGGCATAGCCGAAGCGGCACAGGACTTCCACCATAGCCGGGTTCACATACAAGATGTTGCCGTCACGGTCGAGCTCGACGATCGGGGACGGGCTTTCTTCCGCCACCGCGGCCAGACGGTTGCGGTCCTTCTCCAACTCGAATTCGCGCGACACATCGCGAAGCGTCACCAGGGTGGCGACCCCGGCAATTCCGGACAGGCGGAGTTGCTGCCATTCGAGAAAGGTCTCCGCCGGTTGTGCCGCTTGCTCATCCGTTGCAACGTCGTCGGCAGGCGCGGCCGCCGTTCCTGACAGGTTCCAGATGCCGGTGGATCGAAGCGACTCGCTCGGATCGAAACCATGCCCCACCAAGTCGGACAGTATCTTTCCCGTGCAGTCGCACGGCAACCGACCTAGGAGGCGGCCGGCTGCACGGTTGGCGAAGAGGATCTTCTGGTCGGCTGTCAACAGACAGATGCCGAGGGGCATGGCGTCCCACAACAGGGCAGAGAGTTCTGTGGGCAGGGGAAGTCCGTTCGGATCTTTGGGTTGGATGGAACGTGAATGGGGCGTGCGGTTCATGGCTGGTTACGGCTTGGAAACCGTTTCAAAATACGCCTGGAGATCCACATGTTCCTGTTGCGGATCCAAGGCGCGGAGAATCGTGCGGGACGGCTCATCGGGATTCGCGATCGTGAGATCGATATCGATCGGATCTTTCAGTTTGTCTCCTTCGGGACGGCTGATGATCCGGATTTTTGGTTTCAAGCGATGTTCATGATTGATGCCCATGACCACGGCACATTCACTCGTATTGAGCTTGATGAGACTTCCGATGGGATAGACACCCAAGGCCTTGATGGCGACTTCGACCAGCGCCTTATCGTAGCGGCCTTTCTCTCCCAGGACGAAGAGTTGGCGAATCGCATCGTGAGGTAACAGGGGAGGGCGGCCATTGCGAGTCCCGACCATCCCGTCATAGGTATCCGCCAGCCCCACGAGTTGCGCGAGTTGAGAGACGGTTCCATTCTTCAACTTGTTGGGAAACCCGCTGCCGTCCGGGCATTCGTGATGTTGTGCAATGATACGGCCGACCGCCTCCGGCAGTGGATCGCCCTGCGACAGCACGGTCGCGGCCAACTGTGGATGTTGTTGCATCAGTGCCTTCTCGTGGTCGGTCAGGGGAGTGGATTTTCTGTACAGGTTACGCGGGAGACGTACATACCCGATGTCATGGAGCAGCGCGCCCACACCGAGGGTTTCACGGTCCGCTTCCTCGCAGCCGTGTTCTACGGCAACGATGAGCGCCAACACGCATACGTCCATGCCGTGAGAAGCCAGGGTGCGATCGAACCGCTTCATCTTCTCCAGGCAGAACTGGGTCATCATCGATTCCGGATGCGTCAGAATCCGGTTCAAGAGCCCAGAGACGATGCCCTTGAGGGTCACGACTTTCGGCGGTTGTCCGGCTTCCAGTTCTCTGAACACCCGTTCCATGGCCGCTGTGGCTTCGTGGTAGGCAACTTTGGCCGCCGCCGCATGCCGGCGCCGGATGTCCTGCTGTGCGGCGTCGGTTTCCTCGGTACCGGGCGACGGGTCGGCGGCGGGAGGTTGCGGTTCGAGGTTCTCCTGGGCTGCCACGGGAGCGGTCTCACCATCGACATCGAGCCCGCGTTCCGGATCGATGGTGACTTCACGGATACCATGCCGGGTGAGTTGGGCGATGTCGTCAGGGTTGGAAATCAACCGCTTATGGAAGAGAAACGGCGTGCGATACCAAGGTTGATCCATGCCCACGATAAACATGCCTGGTTTCAGTCGTTCGACGGGGATACGTTTGCCAGGGGCCATAATCGCGATATGCCTAGTCGTGCGTGCGGATCGTTGATGCGGTGGAAAATCTATGGCTTGTCCGTTCCGTAGGAGTCATATCGGTTGATGCCGAGCAGTCCTTAACCGGCGGCGTCCGCACGGACCAGTCGCCCGCTTTAGATTTTGCCTCACGCCGCCGATACAGTCCGTCAGAGTACGTTTGTGCAGATTCTTGCTCGACTGGAGGAGACCCATGAGTGAACAGGCAGGTTACCGCCCTCCCTCGTCGTTTCTCGCGGTCGGACTCTCGTTGCAACTCAGTTTGTCCTCCGACGAGACAAGGGCGCAGTACGGTTCCTCACTCCTGGGCTGGAAAGAAAAGGGATGGCTCATCTGTGAGTGGCCGTTCCACTTGGGACAGCCGGTCCCCTGCAGTCCCGGGACGGTCTGTCTGCTGCGGTATCTCTATGAAGGAAAACTGATCGGTTACCGCAGCGAGGTGCTGAGCACCCACCTGCAGCCCTTTCCGTTCTTCCTGCTGGCGTTTCCCGTTTCTCTGGACGAGGTGTCCCTCCGCAAACATTCCCGTATACAGGCGAACGAACCCGCCGTGCTCTGTCACGTGAGCGCCGGCTTGCCCGGCACACAGCCCGCAGCCGTGACGCGCATCGGCGGGTTGTTGATGGACTTGAGCCCATGCGGCTGTGCCGTCCTGCTGCAGCGTCCGGTGCAGGATTATTCCCTCGGCATGGTGTTGCGGCTCGAATTCGAGATCGTCGGGGTCGGACATGTCAGCAATCTGGCGGCGGTGGTCCGAAACATCTCGATGGAGATCGGCGGGACACATCTCGGTCTGGAATTCCGGTTCGACGGCAAAGAAGCGATTGAATACCGAGGCTGGGGAGGATCGGTGCAGAAAGCGCTCGAATGCTTCGTCCTTCAGAAACACTCATTCGAGTCCGCCTAGGCTGCAGCCGTTGCCGACGACCGGGAAATTTTTGCCCGGTCTCTTACGATTTCTCCTCACATCACTACCAAAACCGCACATTCCGCCGACTGTTTCAGAAACGTGGGTGGCACATATCTTGATTGTCGCTAGGGCACGACGCTTTCTCGTCCGACGAACAAGAAGGCCGATTTTGAGCGAGAGGGATGACGCCATGACAGCTCACATCCAGAATGCCGGATTGAATCCTCGATGGTGTCTCGCACAAGACACCATCGATCGACAGGATATCGATCACCTGATCGAGTGGCTACGGACCTACCCACGCCTCACGAAAGGGGCGGTGACCCTCGACTTCGAGCGCCAATGGTCGAAATGGCTGGGGCGGCCCTATTCGGTGACCTGCAATTCCGGCTCGTCGGCCAATCTGCTGATGTATTACGCCTTGCTCCGATCAGGCCGGTTGCGCAACACGAACGTCATCGTACCCAGCGTCGGGTGGGTCACCTCCATCGCTCCGGCGATCCAATTCGGCATGAACCCCATCATGTGCGAGGCGGATCCGGACACCTTCGGACTCGACCTCAACCATCTCGAAGACCTGTTGAAACGCCATGAGGCCCATACCGTTCTCCTGGTGCAGGTGCTCGGGGTTCCGCATCGCATGGATGAATTGCAGGCACTCAAGGATCGATATGGGTTCTATCTGCTCGAGGATGCCTGCGCGGCCATCGGGGCGGAATATCGGGGAAAGAAGGTGGGAGCTTTCGGCGACATGGCGAGCTTCTCCTTTTATTTCGGTCATCAGATGTCCACCATCGAAGGCGGCATGGTTTCGACCGGCGACAAACGGTTTGCGGATCTTCTCCTCATGTTGAGAAGCCATGGGTGGAGTAAAGACCTCGATCCGGCGACGCACCAAGAACTGGTCTCTCACTATCAGGTCGACGATTTTCATTCGCCCTTCGTGTTTTACGAACCGGGTTTCAACCTGCGCTCGACGGATCTCAATGCCTTCATCGGTATCGAACAACTCCACAAGCTCGACTGGATGACGGGCCGGCGGCAGGCGAATCACGATCGGTATCTGCAGCATCTCGGAACACGTTTTTATACTCAGCAGCCGCCGCAGGGCAGCAAGGTGGCCAGCATCTCCTTCGGCCTGCTCGCAGATTCGATGGAACAGCGGCGACGCATCGTCCACGCGCTCGTGACGGAAGGCATCGAGACACGCATTTTCTCCGCCGGCAATCTGGGGCTTCACCCCTTCTGGGTGAACCGTTACGGGAAGGCCGGTTTTCCTGTGGCCGACCGGATTCATCATTGCGGGTTCTTCCTGCCCAATCACGCCTCCATGAACGAGCAGGATGTGGATCACATCGCCCGCGTCGTTCTGGAGGCCGCATGATCGGTGCGCGCCGTGCATCCCCACGACCATGGCAACGTCGGCATTTAATGTGTAGGGAGCCTGTTCGATCATGACGACAACTTCCGCCCACGTGCTCGTGACCGGAGGAGCCGGCTACATCGGCTCCGTGCTCAGCAAACGGCTCCTCGAACAGAACTATCGCGTGACGGTCCTGGACAATTTTCTCTATCGCCAGAACAGCCTGATGGACTGTTGCAGCGAAGAGGGCTTTCAGGTCGTCCGCGGCGACTGCCGGGATGAACGGTTACTGACGGATCTGTTGCGACAGGCCGACATCATCATCCCATTGGCGGCCCTGGTCGGGGCGCCCCTCTGCGATCGGGATCGAATCGGGGCCCATACGGTCAACTTCGAAGCCGTGCAACTGCTCTGCAAACTGTCCTCTCCGCAGCAACGGATCATTTTCCCGGTCACCAACAGCGGGTATGGAATCGGCCGACCGGGCGTGCCCTGTACGGAGGAATCTCCGCTCCGTCCCATCAGTCTCTACGGCGAGACCAAGGTGAAGGCGGAGCGGGTCGTCTTGGATCGGGGCAATACCGTCACCTTGCGGCTGGCCACCGTGTTCGGCGTGTCGCCGAGAATGCGGATGGACCTGCTGGTCAACGATTTTGTCTGGCATGCCGTGAACGATCGCGCGATCGTCGTATTCGAGGGGCATTGCAAGCGCAACTACATCCACGTCCAGGATGTCGCGCGCACCTTTCTCCATGCGATCGATCACTTCGAAGAGATGAAAAACCGCCCCTACAACGTGGGACTGGACGACGCGAACCTGTCGAAACTCGAACTGTGCCGGGAGATCCGGCGATTGATGCCTCACTTCGTCTCGTTCGAGGCGCCCATCGGCGAGGATCCGGACAAACGCGATTACATCGTGTCCAATCAACGGTTGCTGGCGAGCGGCTTCAAGCCGGAGTGGTCGCTGGAGCGGGGGATCCGCGAGTTGATCAAGTGTTACACGATCATCAAGGCGGGCCAGTATGCCAATGTGTGAGGCGGTGGAGCAGCTGCGAGGACCATGGCGATGATCATCAGCCGAACCCCCTTTCGCATTTCGTTCTTCGGCGGAGGCACCGACTATCCCGTGTGGTTTCGAGAACATGGGGGGGCCGTCCTGGCCACGACCATCGACAAGTATTGCTACATCACCTGCCGCCGCTTGCCGCCGTTTTTCGAACACAGGACACGCATCGCCTATTCACGGATCGAGCATGTGAAGAACCATGACGAGATCGAACATCCCGCCGTCCGCGGCGTGCTCAAGTATCTCAATATCAGCGACGGTCTGGAGATCCATCACGACGGGGATCTGCCTGCCCGCACGGGACTGGGGTCCAGTTCGTCGTTTACCGTGGGCCTGCTCCATACGTTGTACGCCTTGCAACACACCATGCCCAGCAAGGCCCAGCTCGCGCAGGCGGCGATCCATGTCGAACAGGACATTCTCCGGGAAGCAGTCGGATGCCAGGACCAGACCCTGGCGGCGCATGGCGGGCTCTGTAAGGTCACCTTCTTTCAGAACGGAGAGATCGGCTACACCCCGATCGTGATGAGGCCGGAGCGGCTCGCCTCGTTCCAGAGCCATCTGCAACTGTACTTCACGGGGTTTTCGAGAATCGCATCCGAAGTGGCCCGCGAGCAGATCGACCGTACGAAACAGTGCAAGCCAGAACTCTTCACCATGCTGCAGATGGTCCGGGAGGGCATCGCGATCCTCACCGGTGAGCGCGAGCTGGCTGAGTTCGGCGCTTTGCTCCATGAAGCCTGGATGGTGAAGCGCCGCCTGACGTCACGCATTACCACGTCGGCGATCGACGACATCTATACAGCTGCCAGGGAGGCAGGGGCATTGGGCGGAAAGTTGCTCGGCGCGGGGGGCGGGGGTTTCATGCTGTTCTTCGCCAAGCCCGAGGATCACGAACGCATCCGCCTGGCCTTGCCGGGTTTGTTGCAGGTTCCCTTCAAGTTCGAGGGGCTTGGGACGCAAATCGTGTTCTACCAGGAAGACCATCTCATGTTGGATGACGTGTGGACGCAGCGGTCGATACTGGCGGCCACGAAGTTGAAGGCAACCCTCATCGGAAAGGCAGCCTGAGCGTGGGCTCTGTCGGCGACTGCGACGTCATCATTCTCTGTGGAGGCCTCGGTACCAGGTTGCGGACCGTCTTGAACGATCGGCCCAAACCGATGGCTCTGATCGACGGCCGTCCCTTCGTGTCCCTGCTCGTCGAGCATTTCGTCCGTCATGGAGCCCGGCGATTCATTTTCTGCACTGGTCACCGCGGAGAGATGATCGAAGAGTGGTTCGGACGGCACAGGGGGGGCTACGACTCGTTATTCGTCCGCGACCCTTTCCCTCTCGGAACCGGTGGAGCCCTGGCGCAGGCCATGGCGTTGACAAGGCGCAATCCGGTCCTGGTGCTGAACGGTGACTCGTTCTGCGAGATCGACCCGACACGGCTCCTGCGTTTCCACGCGCTCAAACGGGCGCGCGCGACGATTGCGGTGACTCATCCGGATGAACGTGAGGACACAGGTTCGGTGGAACTTGCCGAGGACGATCGTATCCTGTCCGTGGTCGAAAAGTCCGGCTCTGGGACGACCGGATACCGCAACGCCGGAATCTATGTGTTCGATCATGCCGTCGAGTCGCTGTTTCCTCGGAACAGTCCCTGGTCCTTGGAGCGGGATCTGCTGCCTCGGTTGGTGGCGCAAGGTTTCTACGGATTCGTGACAGCCAGCGCCCTGTACGACATCGGCACTCCCGAACGTCTGGCGCACTTCCGGAACATCTGGAAAGAAGCGTCGGCATATCTCCCCGCGGCCCCCATCCATCATGAACAGAGATCGATCTCGTCATGACACGTCGCAGGTCGCCGGTCTCACCGGTTCCGCACAGGCAGACGTTTTCATCGCGGGGTGACTGTTTGATCGGGCAAGAAATGTTCAAGGTGATGGATCGCGCTCAGGTTTTGGAGCGGCAAGGCCATCGTATCTATCACTTGGAACTCGGCAACCCACGCATGGCGCCTCCTTCCCAGATCATCGAGGCGACGATGGAAGCGCTCCACGCGAAGCAGTTCGGGTATGCGCCGATGGCGGGCGTGAAGGAATTGCGCGAGGCGTTGGCGGCTCGATATGCGTCGTTGACGGGGCAGGCACTGACTGATTCCCATGTCGTCATCAGTCCGGCAAATCTCTTGATTCACCAATTTCTCGACATCACCTGCGATCCGGGCGACCGGGTGCTGTTGTTTACGCCGGCCTTTCCATCCTACTGGGCTGCCGCCTCCCATCTCGGTCTTCAGGTGATCGCCCAGCCGCTGGCCGAGGGAGACGGATTTCATTTGACGCGAAAAGCCGTGGATGCTGCTCTGGCCGCCGAACCTCGGGCGATCATCATCAACAATGCCAATAATCCCACGGGCGCGGTGTATTCACCGGCCATTCTGCGGGATCTTGTCGATCGCTGCGAGCAGGCGGGAATCTGGCTGTTGAGCGACGAGACCTATGCGGATCTGACGTTCGACCGGTCATTCGTCACCCTCACCTCATCTCGGGCGGCACAGGTCGTGGCCATCTCGTCATTTTCCAAGGTGTTCTCAATTCCAGGTTTTCGAACCGGCTACGCCGTTGCCCACGAAGCCGTGGCTGCAAAACTGGCGCTTTCCAATTCGACCCTCTATTCCTGCCTCCCGGCCTTTACCCAACTGGGTTGTCTCGCGGGATTGACGGTACTCGATGACTATGTGAGCGACATCCGGGCACGTTGTATCCGGTTGATCGGATCGTGCCACGACCGCATCAATCGGTCCGGCGTCCTGCGCTGCAACAGCCCGGAATCTGGTTTTTATCTGTTCGTGGACATCGCCGAAACCGGTCTCGATGACGTGACCTTTTGCCGGCGGCTGTTGGATGAGCATCAGACCGCCGTCACGCCCGGCCGCAGTTTCGGCGAGGCCTACGCGTCGTTCATACGTCTGGCCACCTGCGGCCAGGAAGAAGATGTGCTGGAAGGCGTCTCGCGGACCATCGCCTTCGCGCAGGATCTCGGAGGTTGCCGTGTCCAAGCCGCTTGACGTGTTGCTCGTGACACCACCCAGCCGGGTGCAGGTGTATCAGGAACTCAGCCGGGACTTTGCCGCCATCGAACCGCCTGTGTGGGCCGGGCTGATCGCCACCTTTCTACGCAGGCACAGTTGCTCTGTCGCCATCCTCGATGCGGAGGCACAGGGATTGAATCACGAGCAGACCGCGGAGCAGATCGCGGCGATCGGTCCCAGGCTCGCGGTGTTTGTCATTTACGGCCAACAACCCTCCGCCTCCACGCAATGCATGCCGGCGGGGAGGAAAGTGTGCGAGATCCTCAACAGGCTCGCCGACATTCCCACGCTGGTGATGGGAACCCATGCCTCGGCTCTCCCGCAGCGCACGTTGCTTGAGGAACCCTATACCTACGTCTGCCAGGGCGAAGGCCCTCTGACCATTCTCGGTTTGGTGATTGCGCTGCGGGCTCCGCAACATTCCCTTCGCGATGTTCCAGGACTGTGGCACAGGGTGGACGGAACTCCGGTGGGCAATGCCCCCGCGCCGCTGCTGACGAATCTGGATCGTGAATTGCCCGGGCAGGCCTGGGACCTTCTCGACATGACCAAGTATCGCGCCCACAACTGGCATTGCTTCGGGAACCTGGATGGGCGCAGCCCCTATGCCTCGTTGCAGACCAGTCTGGGTTGTCCCTTCACCTGTTCGTTCTGTTGCATCAATGCCCCCTTTGCCACGCCCATGCTGCGGACCTGGAGTCCGGACAACGTCATAGGCCAGATCGACCGCTTGGTCAGGGACTACGGCGTCACCAACATCAAGATCCCGGACGAGATGTTCGTACTGAACCGGCGGCATGTGGTCGGGATTTGCGACCGCATCATCGAACGGGGGTACCGCCTCAATATTTGGGCCTATGCCCGGGTCGATACGGTACAGGACGAGGTGTTGGCGAAACTGGCCCGCGCCGGATTTACCTGGTTGGGTCTCGGCATCGAATCCGGCAGCCAACATGTGCGGGACGGGGTCGAAAAGGGCCGCTTCGGTGAGCGGGATATCGTGGCGACGGTCGACAAGATCCGCTCGTACGGGATCCATGTGGCGGCCAACTATATTTTCGGGTTGCCGGACGACAACCTGGAGAGCATGCGCGCGACGTTGGACCTCGCCCTTGCGCTCAACACGGAGTGGGCTAACTTCTACTGTGCCATGGCCTATCCGGGCTCACCGCTGTACGGCCTCGCGAAACAGAAACAATGGGCCTTGCCGGACGATAGGGGAGGGCCTGGCTGGATCGGTTATTCACAACATGCCTACGATACCTGCCCCTTGCCGACCGATTGCCTCACCGCTACGCAGGTGTTGGCTTTCCGGGATCGCGCCTTTCTGGAATATTTCGAAAGCCACCGTTATCAGACCATGCTCCGACGGACATTCGGAGAGCGCGTCGCCCGGCATGTGAAGGACATGTGTTCGCACCAAGTACGCCGGCGCCATCATGACCAGGCGGCCAGGCCGGCGGCCTAGAACCGAAGGGAAAGGAGTCTCCATGATCAAGGTCGCGGACTACATCATCAATACGCTGGCGGAGCGGGGCATCGACAAGATGTTCGTGGTATACGGCGCCGCCAACGGCGATTTGATCGATGCCTTTACCCGCACCGCCGCCACGGAGTATGTCGCGGTCATGCACGAGCAGGGAGGCGGCTTCGCGGCTGAAGCCTATGCCAAGGTGAAGGGCGTACCTGGCGTGGCCATCGCCACCAGCGGGCCGGGCGGCATGAATCTCCTCACGGCGATGGGAAATTGCTTTTACGACTCCGTGCCCTGTGTGTTTCTGACCGGCCAAATCAATTCCCGCTTCCTGCGGCCGGACCCTTCGATCCGGCAGATCGGCTTCCAGGAGACCGACATCGTGGCGATGGCGGCGCCGGTCACCAAATACGCCAAGATGGTGCTGAAACCGGAAGACATCCGGTACGAACTGGAGAAGGCACTGTGGCTTTGCCAAGAGGGAAGGCCTGGGCCGGTACTGTTGGACCTTCCCCTCGATCTGCAGAAGGCCAAGGTGGACATGAAACAGCTGATCGGCTTCGACCCGCCTGCCGCTATGAGTTTCAACCTCGCCGTGCTGGATGAACAGATCACCCGCCTGGTCGCAGCACTGCAGACATCGGAACGACCGGTCATGCTCGTCGGCGGCGGCGTACGTTCGGCCGGTGCACAGGACGATGTACGTGAATTGGGCCGGCGGTTGAACGTGCCCTGTTTCCCAACCTGGAACGCGTTGGATGTCATCACATCCGACTATGAAAACTACGGCGGTCGGGTTGGAACCTACGGCGGAGCCGGCCGGAACTTCGGCATCCAGAACTGTGATCTGCTCCTGTCCATCGGCAGCCGCATTTCCGGCCGCATTACCGGCGGAAACGTGCAGAGCTTCGCGCGACAGGCGAAGAAATATCTGGTCGAAATCGATCCCGCCATGGTGCAGCGGAAGTTTCAACAGGTGCCCTTCGATGTCAACATTCTCTGCGATGCCAAGGTGTTCACCCGCCGTCTGCTGGCCGCGCTCGACCGCTGGAGCAAGCCGTTGCCGGACTACTCGTGCTGGACGGAACGGGTGATGGAATGGAAACAACGGTACGATCCTGTCCGGCCGGAGTTCTTCGCGCAACGAGAACGGGTGCATCCCTATGCCTTCATGCGGCGCCTGTCGGAAAAGATGGGGGCGACGGACATCTTGGTCGGCGACTGCGGCGGCAACATCGTCGTCAGCAACCATGCCTTCGAAACCAAATACGGACAGCGCAACCTGACCAACAACGGCAACTCTCCGATGGGTTTCTCCTTCGCCGGGGCAATGGGCGCCTGGTTCGCCGATCCTTCCCGCCGGGTCGTCTGCACGATCGGCGACGGCGGATTCAACATGAACCCGCAGGAGCTGCAGACCTTTCTGAATTACGGCGTGAAGGTCAAAACGTTCATCTTGAACAACCACATCTACGGTATCACCAAGGCCTATCAAGAGACCAATTTCCAAGGTCGCGCGGAAGCCTGCGGGCCGAAGGGATACCGTCCCCCCGACTTTCTCAAAATCGTTGAGGCCTATGGGATCAACACCGTGGCCATCCGCAACCATGCCGAGATGGATGCCAAGATCGACGAGGTGCTGCGATTCGACGGTCCGGTGGTCTGTGATGTGGACATGCACGAGTTCCACACCTACGAACCGAGGATCTTCGGATGGAAGACGCCCATCGAAGACATGTATCCCTATCTGCCGCGTGAAGAATTCCGGGCCAACATGGTGATCGAGCCGGCCGATGGATGGATGAATCCCGAGTATCCGGATGTCGTTCGCCGGGATGCCCAGTCACAGCCGTAAGGAGACGATGTGTCACACGCTGATGCTCAGTCGAACGGAACCAGTGAACAGGTCCAGCATCCGGATGTCGAGTACTACCAATTCTGCCGCGAACAGAGGCGTCCCTATTTCGGCCGTGTGATGTGGGCCTCGCAGGGGCTTCCCCTCCGTCACGTTGTGATGCAGGAACTGGTGCGGTTGGAGGCGGCCCGACAAGGGACAACCCCCTTTCGTATTCTGGAGGTGGGATCATGGGCGGGAGGATCGGCGATCACCTGGGCCGACGCATTGACCAGGTATTGTCAGGCCAATGGCGATGTGGTCTGTGTCGATCCGTGGAAGCCTTACTTTGATGTGGCCACACGGCCGGACGCGACCGTGTACCGCGAGATGTCAGAGGCTCTCGCCAAAGATACGATTTACGACCTGTTTCTCCACAACATCACGGCCGCCGGACATGCACATATTGTACTGCCCCTCAGGGGACCCAGCAGGGTCATGCTGCCGGCTCTTCCACGGAACTACTTCGACCTCGTATTCGTCGACGGTGACCATTCCTACGCGGCGGTGTCGGCTGACATCACGGCTGCCGCAGGACTCATCAAGGACGGAGGCATCTTGTGTGGTGATGATTTGGAACGGCAATGCTCCGAAATTGATCAGGACTATGCGAGAACACAGATCGACGCGGACTATATCCGGGATCCACGATCAGGGCACGAATACCATCCCGGCGTGACGTTGGCGGTGGGGGAGCTGTTCGGCGAGGTCTCCCATGTCGTGGGATGCTGGGGCGTTCGGAAACGCGGGACGGGATGGGAAAGGCTCGATATGTCGAAGGTCTTGTGTTCGGCGGATCGAATTCCCCCTCACCTCACCCGACGGGACCCGGCCGCAGATCCAGATTTCCAGCGGTGGCGTGAGCGACGCCGTCGGCCGGCAAGCCCTGTTGCGATAACGGTGCCGGAGGTCAGTGAGCCGACCCCGAGCGCGCCGACCAGTCACGTCGTCCATGCGCTGCGCACCAATCAACGTGCATTGTTGATTCAACTGGATTTTCAAACCTGGGCCACCGCCCGTCCATGGACATACAGCGCGGCCTTCGGTGTTCAGGAAGGTCTCACCGCAAACGGCATCGAATGCGTGACCATTCCGGCCATTGCCGAGAACCCCTGCTCCAACCCGACCTCTTGGGTCTACCATGCCAAGAAGGTCCTGGCGGGGCAGCGGTTCGATCAGGTCTGGCTCTGGTTGGTCCATACTCCGTTCGATCCGGCCACGCTGGAATGGGTGGCCGAACTGGCTCCGGTCCGGGTCGGGGTCCTCATGGAGTCGCTCCGTTACGATGAGGAGGACTATGCCTGGGCGCCGCAATTGAGGCTACGGCAGGCGCAACTGGAAGCTCAACTTCCCTATCTGACCCATGTCCTGGCGCCGGATGAGCAAGATGCCGCCGACCTGAAGGGGCGCGGGCTGGCCAATGCGCTCTGGTGGCCGCCGATGGTCCCGGAACGGTTCATCGTCCGTCCTTCCGCCGGTCCAGCGCATTCACAAGCCGTCTTCCACGGGACGCCCTATGGACGACGTCAGAATTGGGTGGACCATCCGTCACTCAAGAACTTGCTCCACTGCGCGAAAGCAGCACAGCCTCAAACGAGAAACCAACAGTTGTTCGATCAGCTGCAACAGACGGCCGCGCAATACCTGCGCGAAAGTCCGGTCGTGACCGAGGCGGCCATGCTGGAATATGTTCAGGCGCTCCGGCAGATTCGCCTGGCGGAATTCACAGAATGGATGGCACAGCTTCCGCAATGGCCGGCCATCGTCAACTTGCCGAGCCTGGCGAAATTTTACGGCGGCCGTGTCATCGAGGCGATGGCCGCAGGGAGGCCGGTCATTTCCTGGGACATCCCCGACCATCCTGGCAATCGGGGACTCTTCGAACCGGAGAAAGATATGTTGCTGTTCCTGCAAGACGACCCGGCGGCTCTCGCTCAGCAGATCGATCGTATCCTGCGCGACCGTCCGTTCGCCGACTCGCTGGCCAGGCAGGCACAGGGCAGGGTCAAACGCTACCATACGGCCGAACGACGCCTACGGAGCACGCTTGACTGGATTCGAACCGGCGCAGCGCCGGATTATGGCCTGTTGGACAGAGGCGTACAACCGACGGCAAGCAAAACAGGATCCGTCGAGGCGGCGAAAAATCAGGATGAATTTTATGTGGACCTGTTCGTCAATGAACCGGCCTGGTCCAAACCGGAGCCGAACCCAGACGAGGGGGCGCGCTGGTGTAAGATCGCATCCTTTCTTGAACAGGTCCTGAGAGAAACCAGACGGGAACATCCCAATCGCACCTTGCGGATTCTCGATGTGGGTTGCGGGCGCGGGTGGTTGACGAATCTGGCGACGGCCTATGGGACTTGCGAAGGGATCGAACCGGTCGCCGGCGTGGTCGAACATGCAAGGCGCCTGTTTCCTCACATTCGTTTCGAAGCGGGCATTCCCGAGTCGGTCTTGGCCAGGCCTGATTTTCAGCCGTTCGATATCGTGCTCTGCTCGGAAGTCATCGAGCATGTGCCGCATCCGCAGAAGCCGGCGTTCGTGGCTCACCTCGCACAGCTCCTCACCTCCGAGGGCTATCTCATTTTGACCACTCCCAGAGGAGACGTGTGGGAGGAATGGAAACGGATCGCCCCGCCGAATCAACCCGTGGAAGATTGGGTGACCGAGGAGCAGTTAGGCCGGCTCTTGAACGATGGAGGGTTCCGGCACCTGGGCGTGGAACGGATCCACATCGAAGTCCCTTCACTGCGATATTTTCCCGCCGCCGCACCGGCTGATCTTCGCACCCTCAATCTCCTGCCGATCTATCAGGTATGGGCCTGCCGGCGCGCAACCGTCTCCGCCGCACAATCGACGGCCGTTGCGTGCAAGCCGATGGTGTCGGTCATTGTACCGACTCACAATCGACCGGAACGGTTGCAGGTCGCCCTTCGGAGTCTGGCCAGGCAGGAGTATCAGGACTTTGAAGTGATCGTGGTGAACGACGGGATGACGCCGGTTGAGACAATCGTCGCCGAGGCGAACCTTGCCGGGCGTATCACCCTCGTCAATCACGACCGCAACCGAGGTCTGGCCGCATCGCGCAACACCGGCCTGCGTTTGGCGAGAGGAACCTACATCGCCTATCTCGATGACGACGATCGGTTCCTGCCCGATCACCTTGCAACGCTCGTGACGTTTCTTGAGGGCGGCACCCACCAGGTTGCCTATACGGACGCGTGGCGCATTGCCGAGCGAGAAGTGGAAGGAGTGATGACGGAGGTCGGGCGGGACCAGCCCTACCACTTCGATTTCGACGCCTCTCGCCTCTTGGTTTCGAACTACATTCCGGTGCTCTGCCTGATGCATCGCAAGAGTTGTCTGGATGAGGCGGGCCGGTTCGACGAAAGCCTGTTCGTGCACGAAGATTGGGACCTTTGGATCAGACTCGCGATTCGCTATCCGTTCGCGCACCTTGCGAGGACGACGGCGGAGTTTACCTGGCGAATCGACGGTTCGTCGATGACCAGCCGCGACCAGGATGCGTTCCATCGGACGGCAGACATCATCTACCGGAAATATTTCTCCTACGCGGCGGCGTATCCGAAGATACGTGACGCGCAGCGGAACACTTTGAACGGTCTGCAGGCCCAGGCTGTAAAAAAGGCGACGTACAACTGTTCCATCATCATCCCGGTCTGGAACAACCTCGATTTGACGAAGCAATGCCTGACCGCCTTGGCGGAGAACACCGACGGCGTGACCTACGAGGTCGTGGTCGTCGATAACGGTTCGACCGACGGCGTGCAGGATTTTCTCCGCACGCTCGGCGGTGACGTGCAGGTGATCCGCAATCAGGAGAATCTCGGATTCGCCGAGGCCTGCAATCAGGGCGCGCGGGCGGCGCGAGGGGAGTTTCTGGTGTTTCTGAACAACGACACGATTCCTCTCAAGGGCTGGCTGTCGGCGCTGGTCGAGGAAGTCCGGATGCACCCGCATGTGGCCGTCGTGGGAAGCAAGCTGCTGTATGAAGACGGCACGATCCAACATGCCGGTGTAGCATTCTCCCGCGAATGGTTCATGCCCTATCACATCTACCGGGGGATGAATGCCCAGGCCCCATGCGTGTCCCGGCGGCGGGAGTTTCAATGTGTGACGGCGGCCTGCATGTTGGTGCGGCGAGACGCGTTTCAGCAGGCCGGAGGATTCGACGAAGGGTATCGAAACGGGTTCGAAGATGTGGATCTCTGCCTCAAGATTCGCGAACAGAAGCGAACGATCGTGTATCAGCCGCAGAGTGTGCTCTATCACTTGGAGAGCCGCACGCCGGGGCGCAAGATCCACGAAGACGATAACGGCCGGCGCCTCCGTGATCGATGGGGAGCCTCCTGGTGGCTCGCCGATGAGGACCTCCTTCACTTCGAAGACGGCTATGCCATCGACACGCATATCACTAACGGAACTCTCGGGTATCGCCTCTCCGTGGTCGCCGATCCGACGACCAAGGCGCAACGGGCGCTCCTGGCCGATGTCCAACGTGCGGCACATGGACAGGATCGAGGCAGGGTCATCGCCCTCCTGAAGCGAGTGGAGGAATGGCCGACCGACGTGTGGATTCTTCGTTGGGGTGCCCTGCTTTGTCGCGGCGTGGCACAGATGCACCTTGCGGTTCCATTTTGGCAACGGGTGCTGGCCTTGGAGGAGGATCCCTACGCCCGCATCGGCCTCGCAAAACACGCGATCGAGCAGGGAACTTTCGATGGAGCCGACGCGCATCTGTCCGCCTTGTTGGCGCAGAACCCGTCGCACGGAGAGGCCTGGCTGCTGCGTGGGATCGTCGCCATGCAACAGCATGCCTATGCGATGGCGGAAGCAGCATTCGATCAAGCACGGGTGTCAGGCGCCGATCGGCGAAAGGTGTCTTTGGGCATGGTTATGGCCGCTATGGGGGACGGCCGGGCCGAGGCGGCCTGGGCTCTGTTGCAGCCGCTCTGCGCGAATGGGCCGGATGATGAGGAGTGCATCCATTGGCTCTTGCGTTGCGGAACCGCACTTGAACGGTGGGATGCAGTGGCCTCTCGTCTCTCCACCTTTGTCGCACGGAATCCCGGCAACCTTGCCATGCGGTTCGCACTGGCGGGTGTGTTGCTCCGGTCCGGACGACGAACCGACGCGCAGCGCGAATGTGAGACGTTGCGCGCACTGGACCCAACATTCGACGGCTTGGACGAACTGACAACGAAACTCGTCGAGCCGGATGGTCGATTGGTTCAGCACCATGCCGCATGAGCCTGCCTCTCAAAACGGTGCACTGTTGATTCAGCTGGCGAGGCTGGGCGACCTCGTGCAGTCGCTTCCTGCCATCGAGGCCCTGAAGAAGCGATATCCGGAGAGGCAGTTGGATGTCCTCTGTTCAGCCCCCTTGGCTCCGATGCTCGCGGGGTACCGTGCCGTTCGTCGTGTCATACCTTGGGACGGCGCCCTGTGGCGTACGTGGGCCGATCAATGGATGCAGAATCCGACCGAGACCCTGCGCGCGGCCAGAACCTATCTCGCCGCGATCAGCGAGCGCGAATACGATCACGTTTACAACTTGAATCAACATGCTCGGAGTTTCTTGATGGCACATCTTTTCACCAACCGTGCCGTGGAGATCGATCAGGGAAGTCTCTTCGGCGCAGGACTCGGCCCTTGGGCTCAGTATCTCAAACAGGTGGCCAAAGACCGTGGTCAAAACCGTGTGCACCTGGCCGACGCCTGGTGCGGGATGTGCGATGTGAGGCCGCTGGGTCGCGCGCCCTTTTTGCAAGAAACCGACGTCGCGTTGCCCGAGGATCTTGCCGCGATCGGCGAGCGTCCCGGACTCTGGCTCGCGCTGGCGACCGGGGCAGGGGACAAGGCACGATGCCTGTCGCCTGCCGTATGGGCCCAGTGGATACAACGGTTTCTCATGCAAGTGGATGACGGACAGGTCGTCTTGATCGGGAGCGGTCACGAACGTGAAGCCGGACAGGCCATTCTGGAAACCGTTCCCACTCTGTTGCAGGGGCGGGTGTGGGATGCCACAGGCCGTACCACCGTCGCGCAGCTGATGAAGCTGCTGCGAACCTGCCGCTGGGTGATCGGAGGCGACACGGGCCCGTTGCATTTGGCTACGGCTATGGGAAGCCGCGCCTTGGGGTTCTATTTCTCCCGCGCTCGAGTCCATGAAACAGGGCCCTATGGAGAGGGCCATTGGGTCTATCAATATTCCGCGCAGACTCAACCGGACAGCTGGCCGATCACGGAGAGTGTTGATTTGATCGTCAGGGGGCGCCGTCGTCCGGCAGCGGGTTGGACCCTGTGGAACAGCCGCATGGATCGATGGGGAGTTTGTTATGACGATGGTTCCGGTGACCGGTCGGCCGATCTTCAGCGAGCGGCTGTCTGGCGGTCTCTTTCCCCCGCCCTGTGCGAATCGGTGGCTGCATGAACTGCTTGAACGATAACGTCACCAGGCTGGCCTCACGTGCTCCGGATCTGGCTGCCTCTCTCAAGGCATCCGTCGGAGGAGTGTTCTCCATAGAGCCCGCGCGCAGCGGTGTGCCTTCGGCGCGGCGATCAGGACGGTGGATTCACAGCGCCTACGATCCCATTCGTGAAGCCGAGACCTGGGCCGAGACTCATGCGCCGGCCTGTCACGCGGGGGAGACGATCGTCGTCTCAGGGGTTGGATTGCTGTACCATGTGGAAGCGCTCCGAAAGAAGCTGGCGCCGGACATCGTGGTGGCCGTGCTGATTCCCGATCTGGGCGAATTCCATGATGCCCTGTCGGCACGGCCGCTGGGAGCGTGGAGTGAACAGGTTGGCTGGCTGGCTGGAACTCCCGAAGACATCGCCCAGACCCTGACAAGAACAGGGCGGCCCCTGCGTTGCCTTTCCTATGTCCCGGCGGCCCAATGGGATGAGGCCTTCCACAGCACGTTCGAGCAGGCGCTGCGCCGTGGAATCGCCTGTGCGGCGGGAGGCCGGCTGACCATCGCGCTCGTGGGCCCGATTTACGGCGGCTCGCTTCCGATCGCCGGCTATGTCAAACGGGCGCTCGAGTCACTGGGCCATCAGGTGCAGTGGATCGACCACAGTCTCCATGCTCAGAGTTACGAGGTGATGGGACGGTTGAACGATGCGCGCAACCGCCAACTGATGCAAGGTCGCCTGGCCGAAGTGTTGAGCCAATGGACCTTGGCGACGCTCGCCGAGTCTCCTCCCGATCTTGTCTTGTCGGTGGCCCAGGCTCCGCTGACGTTGCCGGTCCTCGACCACCTGCGAAAAAAGAAATTTCTGACGGCCATGTGGTTCGTCGAGAACTATCGCCACCTGACCTACTGGCAACAGATGGCGCCGGGCTACGAGTTCTGGTTTGTATTTCAGCAGGGGGCCTGTCTGGACGCGTTCAAGCAGGCGGGGGCTCGACAGGTCAGCTATTTGCCGATGGCGGCAGACCCGGCTTTTCATCGCCCCATGACCTTGTCCGAAGAAGACCGACGCCTCTATGGCGCGGACGTCTCATTCGTCGGCGCAGGCTACGCAAATCGTCGTCGGCTCTTTCCGACATTACTCAACCGGCCCTGGTCGTTCAAGCTCTGGGGCAACGAGTGGGAGGGCGCCGATGATCTCCGTTCCGTGCTGCAATTGAACGGCGAGCGGATCGATACCGCAACCTGTATGAAGATCTTCAACGCGACGGCCGTTAATCTGAATCTGCATTCCAGCACCGGACCAGGCTTGGACCCGCAGGCCGATTTCGTCAATCCACGCACCTTTGAATTGGCGGCCTGTGGAGCCTTTCAATTGACCGATCACCGCTCGTTGCTTCCGGACCTGTTCACAGAGCAGGAGATCGTGTCGTTCCGTTCGTTCGACGACGTTCCCAGGCTGGTTCGAACATGGCTGAAAGATCCCGCCGCCCGGCAAGCGACGGCCGCTGCGGCACGGGCGCGCCTGCTGAGCACCCATACCTATGAGCATCGAATGAAGGACCTGCTGGCTCAGATCGGGTTGTCTCATCCCGATCGTGTGGGGGCCGTTTTGAGAGGAGACCGACAGCAGGAAACCCTGCTCAGCCGTTGTGCCGACGATCTTCCGCTGGAATCGCTCATCAAACGCTGCCCGGCGGGACAACGCGTCGAGTTGAAAGATGTCGCGGCGCGGATTCGCGCGAAGGGCCCGTCGGCTTCCCTTCAGCGCGAAGAGTTGATGGTGCTGATGTTGGATGAGTACCGCAGCGAGACACGCGATTTGTTATGAACCGGCAAGTTCTCCTCATCAACGTCACCAGGATGGGTGACCTGGTGCAGATGGGCACGTTGCTGCAACGCCTGCAGCAAGAGTGGCCGGGAGCGGCGGTCGATTTGGTCGTCGATCGACGGTTCGCGGCCGTCGCGAGCCTCTTGCCGCATCTTCGGCAGATCGTGACCTATGACTTTCATGGATTGGTGGACGAGAGCCGGGCGCAGACCAAGGATGTCGTGACCCTCTACCGCGAGATGGCAGGGTGGGCCGCTCCGTTGATCGAAGCGCGCTATGACCGGGTCGTCAACCTCACCTTCAACCGGCGGAGCGGATTCTTGACCTCATACGTCGGCGCCAAGGATATCCGCGGGATCGCCGCTCCAAAGGATGGGGATGTGGTGATTCACAATCCGTGGATGGCCTATTTGACCGACGTGCATAACCAGCGCCGGTTCAATCACTTCAACCTCGTGGATATCTATGCCTTGGGCGGGAGCGGTCCTGGGCCCTTTGCGCCCCTGTCGCTCAACGTTCCGCCGAGCGCCGAGCAATGGGCAGGCGAGTTTCTCTCATCCCATGGGGAAGACCGAGTCCCCTGGATAGCGGTGCAGGTCGGCGCCAGCGATCCGATCAAAGCCTGGCGTCCGGAGCTGTTCGGTCAAACCTTGGCCGCCCTGAGTCGACAGACGACCGTCGGCTATGTCTTCATCGGTACGGAGGAGGAACGAAATGTGATCGCGACCGCCCAGCGCACCTACCGTCAAGCCGGTGGCACCGGGCCCCTCTGTGACGCGATCGGACGTACGACATTGCCTCAACTGGCCGCCTTGCTGAAGCGATGCCGGCTCCTCCTGACCAACGACACCGGCCCCATGCACTTGGCGGTCGGGGTGGGCACGCCGGTCGTTGACCTTTCCGTCGGACATGTGGATTTCCGGGAAACCGGCCCCTACGGACCGGGGCATTGGATCGTGCAGCCGGACATGGCCTGTGCCCCCTGCGGATTCGATCAGGTCTGTTTTCACCATGCCTGCAATGACCGGCTCGTGCCGGAACAGATCGCCCAACTCTGTCTGCATCTCCTTGTGGGAACCAGCTTTCTCCAGCCGACGACCGGCGTCAGAATGTATCGAAGCCGAGTGGATGAAGACGGCTTGGGAAGTTATCATCTCTGCGCCGGACGAGAAGACCAGCTGGTCGCCTGGTACGGCCGATTCTGGCGACGGTTTTGGTTCGAACAATTCACCGCCCTTCCCAGTCAGATGCCCAAGAGTGAAGACCTTCCCCCTGATTTGGACGATGCCGGCGAACTGCTGGATCGCCTCCTGCCGCTTGCCGCAACGCTCGTGTCACGAGCCGAGGACCTCGTCCGTCTGAGCCAACAGCACCCCTTGCCGGCTGCGGCCTTGCAGCAGGTGCAATTGTGTGAGCGGACGGACCGTCAACTGGCCGTCGCCCTCAGCATGCAAGGCCCTGCGACCGCCTCCTTGGCCGTGGCGCTGTTGCGGGACACGCACAGCGACGACGGCGACGGGCTCCTGGCCATGTCGCGATCACGGCTCGCGACCTATCGGCGGTGGCAAAGCCGTCTCCATATGGTCGCAGCATACTTTCGTTCGCTCCAGAAACTCGACATGCGTGTGAACCGCCGGAAGGCACGGGCCATTCCCATGACACGTTCCGCCTAGCCTGCGATCGTGACCGGATACGGACACCTTTGCGAAGGAGTATCGTGATGTACATTACCCTTGATGAAGAACAATGGCAGTTGTCCGATGACACCTTGCTGATGGATGTCCTGGCCAGCATCAGCGACAAGGCCCATGCCAACCATCGTATCGTGACTTCCTTGACCATCGGAGGGAAGGCGATCAGCGATCGCGATCTCGCTCCGGCATTTCTGAGTCAATCGGGAAGGAATCTGGGACCGGTGCAAGCCGTGTCTCAGTCTCTCCATTCGATCATCGCGGATGCGAAGGAAGCCATCAACCGGTTCGCCACCCAGTTGCTGGTTGACGGACAATCACTTCTCGCACCATTGCGCTCGGGAACCGGACAGGTTGGATCGATCGATGCCTGGCTCGGACGTCTCGCGGATTATACGGAGATGCTGCAAGCGGGCCAGACGCAAGGAGTCGCCGGCCTGTCGTCATCAAAATTGCTCCCATGGATACAGGAATTGCTCGACGCACGGTCCTGCACAGACCCAGTCCGTGTCGCCGATTTGCTGGAGTACGAATTGTTGCCGCGCCTGCTGGAAGCGGCTGCGACCGCTTGATGTCCGTTGTTATCCGATAGGGAATACAGGCCGACGATCTCTTTCGTTGCAGACATTTCATGTGCGACTTGAAACACTTAAGTCTTCCTGGGGGGGTGCCGATAAGGGCACAGCGATACGGTACCGGGAGCAGTGAAGATGTGCGCACATCTTCATCGAACCTGGTGACCACCTCGTCGGCACGGACGCTGGCGAATCTTCGATAGCGGTGCAGAACCTTCAGGAGGAAGTGCGTCATGGCATTAGTAGTCAATACCAACCTTGCATCACTCTCCGCTCAGAGGAACCTTTCGATCAACCAAAACCAACTGGCTCAGTCTGTCGAGCGGTTGTCGTCAGGATTGCGCATCACCCGCGCGTCGGATGACGCAGCCGGATTGGGCGTATCCGAGACCCTGCGGGCGCAGATCCGCAGCATCAACCAAGCCAACCGAAACGCCGGAGACGGCATCAGCCTGACGCAGGTCGCCGACGGCGCCGCCGCATCGATCGGCAGTTTGCTGGCTCGTATGCGCGAGTTGGCGACACAATCCGGAAGCGGCACCCTCGGGACGACCGAACGGTCGTATCTGGATCAGGAGTTCGTCGCGTTGCGTTCTGAAATCGATCGAATTGCGTCTTCAACGGAGTTCAACGGGCAAGCGCTGCTGAGCGGAACCAGCAATACCTTTTCGGTATTCATCGGTTTCAAGAGCGGTGCGAATAGCTCGTTGACGGTCGCACTGGACGACCTTGATGTCGCATCGGTCGGGTTGACCGGTGCAAGCGTTTCGACTGCGGCGAGCGCGCAGGCAGTTCTCGCCACAATCGACGGAGCCATCAGCTCGGTGGCGACGGCGCGTGCGAATTATGGAGCGATTCAGAGCCGCTTCGATGTGGCCATCCAGAACCTGACGGTCACGGCGGAGAATTTCACTGCGGCAGATTCCCGCATCCGCGATGCGGACATCGCCCAGGAGACATCTGTGTTCACGAAGAACCAGATCCTCACGCAATCCGGCATTGCGATCTTGGCTCAGGCCAATGCATTGCCACAGCAGGCGCTGGCGCTGCTGCGAGGATAAGGCATCATCTGCCGGGTAGTCCTCTCCTCTGAGAGGGCTACCCGCAGACCGATCCGAAGGAGGCTACCATGCTCCAAGAGGTATCGAGTCAGACGAACCTCCTCGCTGCCGCCGCCGCGAACCAGAATGCTCTACAACGCCCTCCGGAGCGAGACGGTAAAAATGCGGTTCCTGAACCGCAATCATCGACTCGCGAGGTCAAGGATAAAGATCTGGAGCGGGCGCTCTCGCGAGTGCGAGAGGTGTTCCAGCAAGCGGATCCTCGGTTGGAGTTTTCGATCGATCCGGATCTCGGTCGAGTGGTCGTCAAGGTCATGAACGCGGAGTCCGGCGAAGTGATCCGCCAGATTCCACAGAGGGAAGTCATTGAGCTTGCAAAAAGCCTGGAGGCTCCCACCGGGCTGTTGCTCCACCATAAGGTGTAACTGGTTCACGGCATGAAAGGGATGTCATGGCGATTAGTTTCGGTGGATTAGGCAACGGCGTGGACTTTGGCCAGGTCGTCGCCGCGTTGGTCAAGGTCCAGCGTCAGCCGATCGATAAACTGACGGCTGACAAGCAAGCTTTGCAGACCAAACTCACTGATTACGGGCAGCTCGGCACCAAACTTCTCGCTCTCCAGAGTGCTGCAGCTCAACTGCGATTGCCCAGCAGCTTCGACCAGTCCAAAAGCACGGTCAGCGATGCCACTGTGTTGGACGCTCAAGCCTCGGCGGGAGCCGGAACAGGCAGTTATACCGTTCAGGTCACCCAGCTTGCCAAGGCGAATCAAATTACGAATAAGGCGGCGAAAGCCGTATCGAGCACGACTGGTGCGATCGTATCAGGCGGGGCCGGGACCTTTAGTTTCCGGATAGGAACAGGCTCAGTCCAAAGTGTGACGCTCGGTAACGGCGCCACATTGGACGATCTTCGTGCCGCAATCAATGACCTTGGAGCAGGCGTCACCGCATCCGTGATCAATACCGGAACGGAATCGAGCCCGGCCTATCGATTGACGTTGACGGCTACCGCATCCGGCTCGGCCAATACCATCTCGGTTACGGCGGATACGACGTCGCTCGACTTCGTGAACGGAAGCGGTACGGGAGGTTCCGATACGCTGCAAGCCGGGCAGAATGCCATTCTGGTGATCGGTGACCCTGGCCAGACCACCATTACCATTCAACGGGAAAGTAATGTGGTGACCGATGCCATTCCGGATGTGACGCTGACGCTAAAATCCAAGACCACGACGAACCCTGTCACCGTCAATATCAATTCCGATCCCGGGACCGTCAAAACCAACATCAAGGCTTTGGCGACAGCCTATAACGATATCGTCAAGTTCGTCAACGAACGGACGACCTATGACATCACCAGCAAGACCGGCGGAGATTTCTTCAACGAAACCACCGCGAAGAGCGTGCTCAGTCAATTGCGCAACGCCCTGTCGAGCCAGGTGAGCGGGGCGTCGGTATATCAAACATTGGGGCAAATCGGGTTCAAGACGGAACGCGACGGCACCGTGACGGTCGACGACGCCAAACTGGATTCGGCGCTGACGAGCAACTATGCGGCCACGAAAGCACTGTTCGTCACCCAGCCGACTTCGACGGGCATCGCCCAACAGATCACGCAGACGGTCGATACTCTCGACAGCGTCGATACGGGGGCCTTTACCATTCGAAAAAACGCCATCACCGACCAAATCAATAAAATGACCGCCGATATCGCACGCATGGAAGATATCTCCACCCAATACGAAGAACGCCTTCGCATTCAATACGCTGCTCTGGACAGTCTCTTACAACAAATGCAAGCACAAACCGGCGCGCTCCAGGCGCTGAAATAACCAATAGGTTCATCATGCTCGCCCATGCAGCCCATGCCTATCAACAAACGCAAGTGATGACCGCCAATCAAGTGCAGTTGATCGTGCTGCTCTACGACTCCGCCATTCAGTCGTTGGAGTTGGCGCGGGAGGCCATCCTCACCAACAACTATAAAGACAAGGCCCGCTTTCTCGATCGCAGCATGGCGATCGTGGGAGAGCTGGACAGCGTCCTGGATTTTGAGCGCGGTGGAGAAATCGCCCGGTCGCTGCACCGCCTGTATGACTATATAGTTCAACAGTGTATCCAAGCCAATCTTCGGCACAATGGAAAACATCTGGATGGACCGATCCGTTGCCTGACCACCCTGCGCGAGGCCTGGCAGGTCGTCGCCCGACAGGAAACGGTGACTCATGCCGGTAAATAGGCCTTCGGCGAATCGATCGCCTGACGGCGAATCGCTCGAACTTCTGACCAAGCAAGCTCTTGAAGCGTCGCAGGCAGGTGATTGGGATAGGGTTGAAGCCTGTTACAGCGAGCGCGAGACAACATTGAAAACATGCGTGGTCGATCCAGTCGACGCCGAACGGTTGATTGCGATGGACGAGCAAGTCCGTGCGGCGCTGATCGTGGCGAAAGCCGGTATTGCCGGGTTGCTTGTGGAGACCGCACAGGTGAAACGACGACTACGGCGGCTGAGGGATATCAGCGGGCCGAGGTCTGCTTCAAACGGCGACTTACATCGTCAGGCATAAATTTTCTGTAAGCATCAGAGCCGCATTCAGTTCTCCACTCGTCGCCTCCACCCGAGTAGATATTCCGGCGTCGGAACCTCGGTCATGCGTGCTCTGGCCGTCACCGCTCGGAGATCCGCAGCCTATCGACCGTCGGCATCGATTGAAGAGGCTTTTCATGGCTCCCTTAAATAATTCATCCTTCCACGCAATCCGTCCTGATACCAGGAACGACGAGCGACGTGAATGGTTGCGCATCGATGACCGGCTGTTGCTGGAGTACCGGCTGTTCAATGAGCCGGCAGATGCCATGAATCTTCACCTGCCGCCGGCGACGGAGGATGCCATTGCCACCGCTGTTTCGAAACCGACGCTTGATCTGCTGGCCCGTGCCGGCGAAGCCTTCGCAGGCTCGCCCCTCTTGCCCTGGGTGTCGAAGATCGATTGGATGCTCGAGACCGTTCTCAAATCATTGGCGAAGAGTCATCCGGGAAGCGTGGCCATTGCGCGCCTGACGGATGTGAATATCAGCGCCGGGGGGTTGTGGTTCAGTACGCCGCGACGGTTTGAAGTGGATGATGTGCTGGTTCTGAAGGTCATTCTTCCGCCCTTCACCATGATCGAGGCGTCGGCGCGTATCATTCGAATAAGCGCGGCGGGAAAGGGAGGCGCCGAATTTCATGTCGCCACCCAGTTTATCGAGCTCGCGGGTGACGATCAGGAACAGATTATTCGTCACATTCTCCAGGTTCAAGCGGAACGCTTGCGGGCGAGAAAGACAGCGCATTGAGCGCCGCCACGTATCAGGCGGCCTGTTCGCGTGACGGAGGATGCTCAGCAGGCGAGGGCATCGGGCGGATCAAGATGCTGAGCAAGGTCTGAGCCGTCTTTTCCAAGGCCAGTGAAGCCGGTGCAGTCGGCTCGAACTCTACCACCGGAAGATAGCTGCGGACGGCACGCGTCATAGCCGGGTCATCCGGAATCTCGCCCAGCATGGTCAGGTCCCCGCCGACATATTCCTTCAACAGTTTCTTTAACTGCAGCACGTTGATCCGCGATTTGCCGGACACTCGGTTGACGATGAGGTGCGGTTGGAACCCCTGCAGCGTCCTTGTCGCAGTCTCCCTGGCATCGGGGTTTGTGTCTCCTACGGTCTGAATGACTTCCTCGATGCTGCCGAAGTCGCGGTCGGAGAGTGTCTCGCTGACGGCATCCCGCGATAAAAATGCCGACAGGACGCGACGGATCGCAGCGAGCTTGATGAATCGGTATAGATCGAGAACCGAAGTCGGATCCGGTGTGGCCACCGTCAAGTAGTGGTCGGCCATGAGAAAAAAGTCGAGCGCGTGATAACTCGTCCCGGCGCCGATATCGACGATGATCACGTCGGCCTGAAGTTGTCTGAAGTGGCGGATGAGCCGCTTTTTCTTGGCATACGGAAGATTGGCGGTCGCCAATGTCTCTCCCGTGCCGGGAATCAACTGGAGAAAGGGATGCGCCGAGACCGGCTGCAGCACGTCATCGAGACGCTCGACCCGGCGCTCGATGAAGTCGGTCAAGGTGAGGGGAGGGTGCAACATGCCGAACAAGATGTGGGCGTCGGCACCGCCCACGTCGAGATCGGCCAACACCACCTGCTTCCCTTCCCGCGCAAGCAACATGGCCAAATTGGCGGCCATGACGCTCTTCCCCACGCCGCCCTTTCCCGATCCAATCGAAACGATGAGAGCCATCCGAATCGGTCTTTCTCCGTTGTGTCTGTTTACCGTTCCTTCTTTCGGCTTCCGAAGGACAAAACATTAGCGGCAACAGAGCGAACGTCCGGAGAACCCTCGTTCCACTCCTTTCCGAGCCGACCTCGCCTATCGGGCCCGATCATCCAACAACCGGCAATTAAAGTTTGAGACCACGCCCACCGATACCTCATCCGTCATGAACGATGCATTCGCAGCAACAACCACAGGCAACGTCGACGGTGCACTTCTTTCGGAGAGCGAGATTTTGACCGTGATGGAAGTGGCGCGATTTCTGCGCGTCCCTAAATCCACGGTGTACAAGCTTGCCCGTCTGGGACAGCTGCCGGCTTCAAAAATCGGGAAGCATTGGCGTTTTCTCCGGCGCGACATTCACGAATGGATGCACAGTCGGGCCAAGCAGAACTGACCTCTCCTTCGAAAAGGAAAGAGTGCAGCGCCAGCAGGAATACGTATGGCTCGGAGATTCCGGCGCCAGCGAGTCCACCCCGTCACCTGCAACGGTTCATAAGAGGCATTCGATGGCCGACACGAATACGGTGAAGAAGACGGATGTGCCGGCGCCCAAGCTGAGACCCGACACCTTCAAGCACCTGCGGGACCTGATCTATGAACAGACCGGCATTCATTTCCAGGAAAACAAGATCTACCTGCTGGAAAATCGGCTACAGCCTCGATTGAAGGCCTGCCGCTGCCAGACGTTCGAAAGTTATCTCAACTACTTGCGCTTCGACGCGTACCGTGACCGTGAATTCACCGAACTGTACACGGTCATTACCACCAATGAGACCTATTTCTTCCGCGATGAGGCGCAGCTCGATACGTTCATGAAGGTTATGATTCCGGAAGTCATGAAAACCAACGCGGCGACCAAGCAAATCCGTATTTGGAGCGCCGCCTGCTCCACCGGAGACGAACCCTATACCTTGGCGTTGCTGCTGCGCGAGTACCCTCCGCTGTCCGGCTGGACCATCGATATTTTGGCTACGGATATCAGTGAAAACGTCCTGTCGGTCGCGAGAACAGCCAGTTACAGCTCGCATTCGCTTCGCAAGGTTCCTCCGGCCATGCTGGCGAAATATTTCACCGGCACGAAAGAACAGCACACGCTCGTTCCCCAGGTGAAGGACATGGTGCGGTTCATGACGGTGAACCTGTACGACCGTCCTCGCCTCAAATTGATACGCGGGATGGACATCGTCTTTTGCCGCAACTGCCTCATCTACTTCGACGACAAGGCCAAAGCCCAGATCGTCTCGGACTTACGCGATACCTTGCGTCCCAAAGGGTATTTGATGATCGGGTTTTCGGAAACATTACATGTCACAGCCGGACTGTTCCGGACCATTCATGCGGGCCGTTCCGTCATTCACGAGAAACAGTAAGGAGGACCTTTCATGCCAGCTGATCCCAATATGAAAATTCTCGTCGTCGACGACATGTCCACCATGCGGCGCATCGTCAAAAACATCCTCAAACAACTGGGGTTCAACAATTTGGAAGAAGCCGAAAACGGGCAGGACGCGCTCACCAAGTTGCACGCGGATACCTACGGCTTCGTCGTATCCGACTGGAATATGCCGGTCATGATGGGCATCGACATGCTGCGCGCGATCCGAGCCGACGAGAAGCTGAAAAAGATTCCGGTCTTGATGGTCACGGCCGAAGCCCAGAAGGAGAACCTCTTGGAAGCCGTCCAGGCGGGCGTCAGCAATTATGTCGTCAAACCGTTCACAGCCGAAACGATGCAGGAAAAGATCAACAAGATTTTCAAATAGCCGGTTCCTAACCGGTGAGGGTGGCAATGGCACAATCACATGCGACGGCACAGTCGAGCAGGACGGCGAACGAACCAGAGCATGACGGCAAGGAACCCAATACCAAACTCTATGAAGAACTCGGCGAGCTGGCTCGATTTATCGATACTACGATGCGGACCCTGTCCGAATTCAGCGCGCCGGTGAACAGCTCCACCGAACAATTGCCCCAAGCGGTGAGTCACCTCACCAATCTCAAGACGCTGACGGAACAGGGGACCCACGAAGTCATGCGTCAGGTGGAAGCCATCCAGGACAACCACGCCAGGATCGGCACCAGGCTCAAGGAACTGACTCATGCCCTGCAACAGGGGCAAGCATCTCCGGCTCTATTGCGTCAGGTTCAGAACGTCGAACAGAACCTGGGAGAAGACGACAAACGACTGCTCGACATCATGACGGCGCTTTCTTTTCAGGATCTGGTGGCCCAAAGCGTCAACAAACTGGTGACGATCCTCGACGAAGTCGAGCACAAGCTGCTCCAACTGGTCGTGGTGTTCGGTCCCTATCAGAAACAGGTCGCCAAAAAAGATCAGGGCAAGGCCAGTGAGATGTTGAAGCAGCTGGAAGCGACCAAGAATACCTCGATGAATCAGGACCTCGCCGACGAGATTCTAAAGCAATTCGGGTTTAACTGAGGTGGGTTATGAGCGATGAAATGCAGGAAATCCTCAACGACTTTCTCACCGAATCCAACGAGATGCTGGAGGTGTTGGATCAGCGGTTCGTGACGTTGGAGTCCGACCCCACCAACAAAGACCTGCTCAACGAAATTTTCCGCGCGATGCACAGCATGAAGGGTTCCGCCGGTTTTCTGGGATTCAACCATTTGGTGGATGTCGCGCATCGCGGAGAAAACATCCTCAACAAACTCCGGCAGGGTGACATGGCAGTCGTCCCTGCCGTGATCAGCGTCATCCTGGAAGCCATCGATGTGATTAAAGCGTTGATGGCCGATATTCGAGAGTCGGGCACCGACACCCATGTCGCGACGGAAGGCATCGCCGCCAAATTAGACGACATCATCAACGGAAAGACGGGGCATCCGACGCCGGCCGAGACGAGCAGGGGCCAGGCCCCCGCAGCACCGACACCGTCCGTCGGCGTCGCATCATCCGACCTGTCCCGCGATCCGCCGGTCTCGGCGCCGCCAACCTTGGGTGAAATCCTGGTGAACGAAGGATTGGCCTCGAAAGATCAGGTGCTGGACGCCCTCAATGCCCAGCAACATCAGCCCGATCCAAAAACTCCCTTGGGCGAGATTCTCCTCCAGGCCAAAGCCATTACCGAGCGCGCACTGGATCAGGCGCTGCAAAAGCAGGAGAAACAGCCGAAGCCGGCGGAAGAAGACGCGACCATCCGAGTGGAAACCAAACGGCTCGACAGTGTGATGAACCTGGTCGGCGAATTGGTCCTGGGCCGCAATCGGTTGATCAAAATCGGTACCCAGCTGGAGCAGAACCACGAATCCGACCCCCAGGTACGGGCATTGAGCGAAACCCTCGCCCAACTCAACCTGGTGACGACCGATCTGCAATTGGCGGTCATGAAAACCCGCATGCTGCCGATCAAGAAGGTCTTCGCGAAATTGCCGCGCATGGTGCGCGACCTCTCGCAGAAACTCGGCAAGCAGGTGCGGCTGGAAATGCGCGGAGAAGAGACCGAGCTCGACAAGTCCGTCGCCGATGAAATCGGCGATCCATTGGTGCACCTGGTGCGCAATGCCATCGATCACGGCATCGAAACGCCGGCGGAACGGCAGGCCAGAGGCAAGGCCGGCGAAGGACAGCTGACCATTGCCGCCAGCCAGGAAGGCAACAGCATCGTCATCCGCATCAACGACGACGGGCGCGGAATCCCCGTCGAGAAGATCAAAGCCAAGGCCTTGGCCAAGGGGTTGATCGGGGAAGCCGAATTGGCGGCCATGGAACATCGCGAAGTGTTGAACCTCATTTTTTTGCCCGGGTTCAGCACCGCCGAGCACGTCACCGATGTGTCCGGCCGCGGCGTCGGCATGGATGTCGTGCGGACCAACATTCGGAAGATCAACGGCAGTGTGGATCTGGAGTCCGAGCCGGGCAAAGGCAGCCAGATCATCATCAAGCTGCCGCTGACGATTGCGATCATTCAAGCCCTGATGGTGGAAGTGGAGCGGTCGATCTTCGCCATTCCGCTGAGCACCGTGATCGAGGCGGTCCGGATTTCCCGTTCCGACATCAAGACCATCAACGGGCGCGAAGTGCTGCACCTGCGGGATCGGGTGTTGCCGCTGATCCGCCTGGCCCAGGAGTTCGAGATCCCGACGGATGCCGAACGCGACCGGTTTTATGTCGTCGTGGCCGCGTTGGGCGACCGGCGGGTGGGTGTGGTGGTCGACGAATTGCGCTCCCAAGAGGAGGTCGTCATCAAGTCCATCTGGGATTATTTGGAAACCGTCAAGGGCGTGTCGGGTGCCACGATCACCGGTGAAGGCAAGGTGGTGCTCATTCTCGACACCGCGGAATTGGTTCAGAATGCGCAGGCCTGGCATACCGCCGGGATGGCCACGTAACCATCAATAAGGGTACAGAAACGCGGCGGACCTGCAGTGGAGCGGAGCGAGCTTCGTGCCCCTCCTGAGCGGCACGAGGGAAGAACGACGACGCGCGAGATCGGAGGAGCCATGTCGAATCTCATCAATGAAATCGATGCGCGGACCAGGTTGGCCGGCGCCAATCAGATGGAACTGTTGTTGTTCAAGCTGGGAACGAACGAAATCTACGGTATCAACGTCTTCAAGGTCCGCGAGGTGATGAAACTGCCGGCGCTCACCCAGATTCCTGAAGCGGACAGCCGTATCGTGGGCATGGCCAACATCCGTGGGATCATGGTGCCCGTGGTGGGCCTCAAACGCAGCTTGGGGTTGGGGACGGAGTCGGAGGGGCACATGGGAAACACGACGGGACCGCACCCCTATTTGATCGTGTCCGAATATAACGGGAGCCTGCAAGGGTTTCTCGTGTCCGGCGTCGATCGCATCATTCGCTTCTCATGGGCTGCGATCAAGACTCCTCCGGCGATCGTCAGGGAAAACAATAAAGGCGCGGTCACGGCCGTGACGATGTTAGATAATGGCCGGATGGTGCTGATTCTCGACGTGGAGAAAGTACTGCACGATATCTGTCCTCGCTCGGACGACGAAGTGTTCGCGGGGATGGTGGCGTCTCCGGCCTTGAAATCCAAGTGCATGTTGTTTGCCGATGATTCCTCGGTGGCGAGGACGCAAATCCGCAAGGCGCTGGAGCGTCTCGAGATGTCGTACATCATGGCCACTACCGGCGGGGAAGCCTGGACGAAACTGCAGGCGCTTGCGGAGCAGGCCACGGCGGAAGGCAAACCACGTGTCGATCAGATCCACTGCATTTTGAGCGATATCGAAATGCCGGAAATGGACGGGTTCACCTTGACGAAACACATCCGCGCGGACCCGAGGCTGGCGCACCTACCCGTGATGCTCCATTCCTCCTTGACGGGCGCCTGCAACATGGAAAAGGGCAAAGCCGTCGGTGCGACCGACTACATCACGAAGTTTGACGCGAAAATCCTGGGAGAAAAACTGTCGTTTCATCTCAGTCAGGAAAAACCGCCGACAAGTAAAGCAGCCTGAAGCGACGGGTGTACGGTCGATCGCATGGAGGGGCATTCAAGCTTTCGCGGCGGACGGCCGATGTAACGGGCAGGAAACCATGGCTATTCCATTCTCACAGACGACAACTGGAACCTGTCCGGTTCGTGTTTTGGTCGTGGACGATTCCGCCTTTATGCGGAAGAGCCTGACCAGCATGCTGGAAGGGGACAAACAGATTCAAGTCGTGGGAGTCGCACGAAACGGAGAAGAGGCGATCCAGCAGGTGCAACAATTAAAGCCCGACGTCGTCACCATGGATGTGGAGATGCCCGGTATGACGGGCCTGCAGGCCTTGCAGCACATCATGGCGAAACATCCCGTGCCGGTCATCATGGTGAGTTCCATTACGACCGAAGGCGCTCAAGAAACCCTGCAAGCGCTGGAATGGGGAGCGGTGGATTTTGTTCCCAAACAACTGGACGGCGTCGCCTCGAAAATCGCCGACATCCAAGCACAACTGGTCTCCAAAGTGCTGGCCGCCAGACACACCGGCGGGAAGTTGAAAAAAGTTCCGATGGCCGGGCTTGCAAAGATCGGCGCCCCGCCGGTCAAGGCTCTGAGCAGCTTCGCGGTCAGTGTGACCCGCGGCACGAAACTGATCGCCATAGGCTGTTCCACGGGCGGCCCGCAGGCCCTATTCGAAATCATGCCGATGATCCCAGTGGATTGTCCGGCCGGAATCGTCATCGTGCAACACATGCCCAAATCGTTCACCAAAACGTTTGCCGAGCGGCTCAATAACCTCTGCGCACTTGAGGTCCGCGAAGCGGTCGAGGGCGACGAGGTGCGGCCGGGCCGCGTGCTCGTGGCGCCGGGAGGCGTTCAGTTACGCGTCGTCAGGAAAACCATCACCAGCACGGTCGTTTCACTGGCACCGAACGTGGAGCACCATCCGCATGCGCCTTCCGCCGACATTATGCTCAAGTCGGTGGCGGCGTTGTACGGCGAGCGCAGCATCGGTGTGATCTTGACCGGGATGGGACACGACGGGTTGGAAGGCATGAAAGCGATCAAGGCGGCAAAAGGACGGACGATCGCGCAGGATGAGGCATCCTGCGTCGTCTACGGCATGCCGAAAGCCGTCGTGGAAGCAGGATGTGCGGAAAAGGTGGTTTCGCTCTCCAACGTAATCGGCGAAATCATGAATATGGTGTGACAGGGATCGTCATCTCAATCGTTCACAAAGGAGAGGGTAGGAGGCATTATGGGGACCATCATGAAGAATATGACCATCGGGCCGAAGTTTGTCCTGTCGATTTCTGCTGTGTCCATTCTGGTGATCATGCTCGGTCTTTTTGTGTTGTACCAGCAGGAAGAAGCCAAGATGGACACGATGCTGGCAGGACGCAGCAACATCATCAGCACGCAGATCATGATCGGCCGGGCCTATATCACGCAGAACTATGTGGCCAAGGTCAAGAAATCGAAAGCCGGCGGGGAGATCCAGGTGCTCAAGGACCACACGGGTGTGCCAGACGCCATTCCCTTCCCCGCGACGGCGGTCAGGGAAATGGGTGAGGAGGCCACGCGCACGGGGCTGTACAGCGCCCGCCTGGTCAGCCAAAACCCGATGAATCCGGCGAATACCCCCAAGGACAATTTCGAGAATGAAGCGCTGCGCGCCATCATGGCCGGGGCGGAGAGTTACGCCCGGCGCGACGACGTCAATGGGGTGCAGACCTTTCGCCGAGCGGTCGTGGATAAGGCCTCGTCCGCAGCCTGCCTGAGCTGCCATACCAACAATCAAGTCGGCGATACGCTGGGTATGTTGAGCCTCTCGCTTCCGATGGCGGAAGCCGTCGCCCTTTCGAACCGGTCGATGTGGCAGACCGGCGGATTGATGGCAGGGATCGTCGTCATCATCATGCTGGTCACCTATTTCTTGCTGCGCAACATCGTGCTGAAACCGTTGGCCAGGATGAGCGAGATCTCGAAAGACATCGCCAAGGGCGAGGGCGACTTGACCAAGCGCGTCCCTTGCGAAGGCAACGATGAAATCGCGCACATGGGCGGCTACTTCAATGAATTCATCGAAAAGCTGCAGCAGATGATCAAGAAGGTGGCGCATGTCACGGACAAAGTGGCGTCGGCGTCGGTCGAACTGTCTGCGACCGCCGAAGAGATTTCAAAGGGAACCGACACCCTGACGTCGCGTGCGTCACAAACCGCGGCCGCAGTGGAAGAAATGAACGCCACCGTCGGTCAAGTGGCGCAGAACTCCGGCAAAGCCGCGAGCCTGGCACAGGATACGGTCAAGACGGCGCAAGACGGCGGCACCGTGGTGTCCAGCACCATTTCCGGAATGCAGCAATTGTCCGACGCCGTCACCAACTCCGCGACGATCATCTCCGAACTCGGCAAGTCGTCCGATCAGATCGGGGAGATCGTACGGACGATCGAAGACATTGCCGACCAGACCAACTTGCTGGCCTTGAACGCGGCGATCGAAGCGGCCAGAGCCGGTGAGCAGGGACGAGGCTTCGCGGTCGTGGCCGATGAGGTGCGGAAGCTCGCCGAGCGGACGACCAAAGCCACGAAGGAGATCGGCGACATGATCCGCCAGATCCAACATGATACGCGGGGAGCCGTCGATTCGATGCAGCAGGGCACGCAGAAAGTCACGGCGGGCGTCGATCTGGTCAACAAGACCGGCGAAGCCTTGTCGCAGATCGTGCGCATGGTTTCGGAAAGCGCGGACATGATCCGGCAGATCGCCGTGGCGTCGGAAGAGCAATCGGTCGCCACCCAGCAGATTGCGAGCGACATCGAGCAGGTGGCGAAGGTCACGAAAGAGTCCTCGTCGGGGGCCCATGAGTCGGCCAAAGCCAGCCAGGACCTGAGTCAACTGGCCGTCGAACTGCAGGGAATCGTGGGTGGATTCAAGATCTGAGCACATCCACCACGAGAAGGAGCCCAGCATGAGTGCCACGGAACAACAGGTGAAACCTCACCACCAGGCGGACGCAGAACAGTCTGCGGACCGCCTGGTCGAGAGGGCGGGGGACGATCTCTGCCAGTTCGTCATCTGCCGAATCGGCAATGAAGAGTTCGCAGTGGATGTTCTGAGCGTGCAGGAAATCAATCGGATCGTGGAAGTGACACGAGTCCCGAAGACGCCGCACTACGTCGAGGGTGTGATCAATCTGCGGGGGCGGATCATTCCGGTGCTGGACCTCCGGAAACTGTTCGGCCTCACGGGTGCCAAACAGACGACGCAAACCAGGATCGTCGTGGTGTCCGTGCAAGCCAGACTGGTCGGGCTGGTGGTGGATTCGGTGGAAGAGGTCCTGCGCGTGCCGAAAAGCGCCATCGAGCCTCCGCCTTCCGTCGGCACCATGGCCGGAGCGGAATTCACGCAAGGGGTAGGGCGCATCGAGGATCGACTCCTCATCCTCGTAGATTTGAATCGGCTGCTTCTCACTCGGGAAGCCGCATAGCCGTTTATGAGTCGGAAGAATCGGAAGGGCGGGGCAGGGAGGTCCCGCGGTGCTGTTGAGCATCCAGGACCCGTTGAAGCAGCTGTAGCGATTCCGTCAACACATCCGACGCACAATTCAGAGTCACATGAAACTGTTGCATGGCTTCCGACCAGCGACCTTCCAGCTGCAGAGTCTGAAACTTCCGGTGTTGCTCGTCGAGAATGGCTTGTTTGGCATCGAGCATCAAGCTATCGGCAGGACCCACAACAGCACCTCCATGCAAGACAGTCGTGACTCAGGTGCACGGTATCAAAGGGAGTCCGGCCGGCGCAAGCCCACCATTTCGGCTTCCGACGTTACTTTTGAGGGAACCAGGCCGTTTGTGGATGTGAGGTGAATGGACCGTGGACATAGCCACCATACTGGGCGTCGTGATTGCGATCGGATCGATCCTGGGCGGTCAAGCCCTCGAAGGCGGGCACATCGGGTCGATTCTCCAATTGACGGCGTTCATCATCGTCATGGGTGGAACGATCGGGGCCTGCTGTGTACAAAACCCCCTTCCCGTCGTCATTAAAGCAGTCGGCTCGCTCTCCTTGGCGATCTCCAATCCCCATCATGATGTCAAAGGGACCATCACCCAGATTCTGGACCTGGCCAATATTTCGCGCAAACAGGGTCTGCTCGCGCTGGAAGGGAAATTGAAAGACCTGCACGACCCCTTTTTTCGGAAGGGCGTGCAGTTGATCGTCGACGGAACCGACCCGAAACTCTTACAGGAGATCCTGGAAATCGAAGTCGAGCACCACGAAGAGGAAGGAGTCCAAGCCGCCAAGGTGTGGGAAGCAGCCGGCGGGTATGCGCCGACCGTGGGCATTCTCGGTGCGGTACTCGGTTTGATCCATGTGATGGAAAACCTGGCCGACCCCTCCAAGCTGGGAGGCGGTATTGCCGTCGCGTTCGTGGCCACCGTCTACGGCGTCGGGGCCGCCAACCTCTTTTTCCTGCCGATCGCCAACAAGATCAAGTTCAAATTGAAGGAAGAGGCCGGCCTGCGAACCATGGTGGTCCTGGGTCTTATCGGTTTGGCACAAGGGGAGAATCCCAGGCTGCTGCAGGAGAAACTGGAAAGTTACCTGCCTCCGAACGAACGGACCAAAGACGAAAAAAAATAACCCGTCGTTCGTGAAGCGTATCCCGTTTTCGGATGCAGACGCTTCACATTTCACGAGGGACGATCGACGGTTACCAGATGGCGAAGAAAAAACACGAAGAACACGAGAATCACGAACGCTGGCTGGTGTCCTATGCCGACTTCATCACCCTGTTGTTCGCCTTCTTCGTCGTGATGTACTCGGTGTCTTCCGTGAACGAAGGCAAGTACCGAACCGTGAGCGATTCCATCAAGGCCGCCTTGAATCCGGTGAACAGCACGCCCTCCAGCCGTCTCCCCTTCAACATCGGCGACGCGAAACCGAAGCTGATGAGCCCCGACATCATCAGTGCTAACGAGCCGGTCATCCGCCGCATGCGGGAAATCATGAAACGGATTCATCCGAGCCTCAAGCTGGAGATGCCCGACATCAAAGTGGTGGAAACCGGGAACGGCACCATCGTGATTTCCCTACCGGAGTCCATTCTTTTCAACAGCGGAGAAGCGCGCGTGCGGCAGGAAGCCTTGCCGTTCCTGAAAGCCCTGTCTGAGATCCTGATCGAAATGGACCGCCATATCCGCATCCTCGGCCACACCGACAACGTGCCGATCAGGACGGCGCAGTTTCCGTCCAATTGGGAGCTTTCCGCAGGGCGAGCGGTCATGGTCGCCAGAATCTTTTCCGAACTCTATGGGGTCCCGATCGCGCATCTTTCTGCGACCGGCTTTGCGGATGCCAAACCAGTGGCCAGCAACGATACCCCTGAAGGACGGATGAAGAACCGTCGCGTGGAAATCGTCGTCCTTGAAAGGGCTGACAGCGATGTCCCGGCGGATGCGTCATTCCCGTCGGCAAGCCCTCCGGCGTGATCGCTTCCATCGGCCGAAGTCCTGTAAGGATTCCGACAGATACCTCGGGAGTTTCGGTTCTTCCGCAAGTGGTGGGCAGAAATTGCCCACCCCCGTCGCAGCATCTGGGTTCCTGCGAGGCTTCGTCCCCGTCTCCTTCGTGCTTAAGAATCACTCCATACAGACCGATACAGCGCCGGGTGGGTGCGTACTTGCACCGGACTGAGCAGAACATGGACCTCAAGACAATCCTTTGGTACCTCGTCCTCTCCAGCTTGACGGTCGCCTATGTGATCATGTTGGCGGGGATTCATGCCGCAAGATCCCACGATGTTCCCCACCATTCGCATCGGATGATCGCCGGCTGCACCATCGTCGGGATGTGGCTGGTCGCCTATGTCCTCAAACAGCTCCTGTTCGGTCGTGAATCGTTCCAAGGCAGCGAGAGCCAATATTGGTCGCTGTACGTGCCGGTGTTCGTCGCACACATGCTGTTCGCTGTCTCCACCATCTGCCTGGGCGCCTACAATTTATGCATGGGACTGCATCGCCTTCGGTACGGAAGCGTGGGGGCAATGGCGGCCGGTATGACCACGCATCGCCGGTTGGGGCTCCTTCTCATCTGGACATTCACCGGCACCATGGTCACGGCCTATGCGGTCTATTGGATGCTCTTTGTTGGGTTCAGAGGATAAGCCGTGGAAGGCTCGGTCACCGATCGGAGCCTGAGCCGATTCGCAGCCGATCTGCAATACGCGCGAGGGTGTTTATGCCCCATGGATGTCTCAATTCGGCAGTATAAAGGAGCCGTCATGAAAATCACTCAAGAGAGTCGCGATCAGACCGTCACCTTGAAACTGGAGGGCAACTTTACCTATACCCAGCGCAAGCCCTTCCAGGAGGCCATCAAGAACATCGATGCGCAGAACGGAGGACATGTCATCATCGACCTCTCGCAGGTGGCGTTTCTCGACAGCGCGGCGCTGGGACTTTTGATGGTTACGAATCGACAATTGCTGGCCGACAAGCGCACACTTTCGCTGGCGTATCCCGGCCCGACGGTCAGGCAAATCATTGAATTGGCCAACCTGCAGAAAACCATTCCGCTCATCGAGTCGGACGCATCGCCCCGGATCAGAAAAACGGCCTGAGGTTGCGTCGCCTCGGCCACGAAAGGAGCCGTCCATGCAGATCACTGAACGCCGGGTAGGCCATGCCGTCATCCTCGATGTGGTCGGAGAACTCACCTATGCCAATCGCGCCGCGTTCAAGGGAGCGACGGAACGGGTCAAGCAAGCCGGTTGCCGTTATGTGATCGTGAACATGGAGGGCGTGCGGTTTCTCGACAGTTCCGCGTTGGGCATGCTGGCATTGCTCTCACAGAGCCTCAAGGCCGGCCAGGGGATGGTCGGCCTGCTGAACCCTCAAAGTTATGTCAGAGAAATCATCAGTCTGGCGAATCTCCATCGTATGCTGCCGATCTACAACACGGAACAGGATGCGCTCGCAGGGTGCAGTCTGTCGGCGGCCGGATGAGACCGACAGCAGGAGCAGGAGACGTGACGGGTCCCGCGCACCATACGGCTTGCAACTCCGCCGCTGGTGAAACCGCCAAGCCAGCCCCTGTCATCCTCCTCGTGGACGACGACGAGATCACCCGCATCAGCATGGCCGGGCGACTGAAACGGTTGGGGTATCGTGTGATCGAAGCCGGCGATGGAAACGCCGGGCTGACGGCCACCCGCCGGCATCGTCCCGACCTGATCATTCTGGATTGGATGATGCCGGGATTGGACGGTCCGAGCGTCTGCGAAGCCATCCGGGCGGATGCCGAGCTCAAATCCAGCCACGTCGTGCTGATGACCGCGCATGACCGGCCGGATCAAATCGTCGAAGGATTGTCACGCGGAGCCGATGATTTCCTGAGCAAGGCGGCCAGCAAGCAAGAAGTGCTGGCGCGGGTGCAGGCCAGCCTCCGGGCCAGTGCCCTCGTTCGCGAGATCGAACATACACGCGACGACCTCGACCGATCCCACCGGCTGCTCTCCGCCAAGCAGGCGGAACTCGAGAATGAGCTGCAGTCGGCCGCCGAATTCGTCAGGTCGCAACTTCCCCCTCCTGGCAGGCCTGCTCCGGGACTCGCCATGCAGTGGGCCTATCAACCGTCGCTGGCCTTGGGTGGAGACCTGTTTCAAGTTCGCCGATGGGGACCGGATACGCTCGGTCTGTACATTCTCGACGCCTCGGGCCACGGGGTTGCCGCCGCCTTGCGCGCCATTGCGTTGATGAGTTTTCTCCGCGAGGACAATCTGGCCAGGGCCGTCGGCAGTTACGATCCAGGGACCATCATCACCGAAGCCAACCGCCGCTTTCCGTTGACGCAGGACGGCGAATATTTCACCCTCTGGGTGGGATGCCTGCACCTGCCGTCACGCACGCTGTCTTACGCGGCGGCCGGACATGGGGGGGCGATCGTGCAGTCGACCAAGGCCGCCTCTTACTGGCTGTCTTCCGCCAGTCTCCCCCTGGGGTTCGACCCTGAAACCACGTTCGACAGCACCTGTACGCAGTTACACGCGCAGGATCGATTGTATTTATTGAGCGACGGCATTTATGAGGCCCCGTCGGCCACCGGAGAGCTGTGGGGTCGTCCCCGTCTGCAAGAGGCCTTGGAAGCCAATCGCCGCCGCGCGTTGGAAGACAGCATCGACCACACGATCGCCACGGCCAGGCAATGGCTGGGCGGCGACACCTTCCCAGACGACGTGGCGCTCGTCGGGCTCGAAGTGCTGGACGAGTCGGGATCGGCAAGGAGCCGATCGTAATGGACAGCCGACCGATCATGGACCTGTCTGCCGCGTTGGATCGCATGGACGGCGATCAGGACCTGTTCCTCTCCCTGGCCGGTATGTTCGTCGAGCGGTCGGCGCAGGACCTCGCCGCGGTCCGAACGGCCCTGGCGGCGCAGGATGTGTCCCTGCTAGCCGGGATCGCACACAAATTGAAAGGGTCTGCGCTGGAGTTTTGTGCCCACCCGGCGGTGGCTGCCGCCAAACAGCTCGAAGGATCGGCCGGCCGGGCCACCATTCAAGAGCTGGCACCGCTGTGTGAACGGCTCAAGGTCGAAATGCAACGATTGACCGCTGCGTTGGAAATGATCATCGAGAAAGGATTGCCTTATGAATCAGTCGGGTCCGTCGAAAACTCTGTTGATGGTCGATCCTTGCCCCGAGACACAGGCACTGGCGCTTGAACAGGCCAAGACACGAGGCCTCTCGGTCATCACGGCGCCGGACCCGCAGGTCGCTCAGGCCATGCTGGACATGACCGTGCCCGATGTCCTGTTGTGCGACCTCTTCATGCCGGAAATGGCCGGATTGTCCATGATGCGTGATATCCGCAGACGCTACCCGCAGACCGCCATGATCATGATGGCGGAAGAGGGGAATGAAGTCACCATCCTGGAATCGCTTCGAGCCGGCGCGGTCGATTATCTGCAGAAGCCGGTCATCGATGCGGAACTCGGGATGGCCTTCGATCGGGCGCTTCAGGCCGTTCCACAGACGGTCGCAGATGTGGCCGGCATCGAGCAGGCGGAGTATCGCCTGGTAATCGGCGCCGATCCGGCCTACGTCGAAACCTCGGTCGCCTGGCTGATCCAGGGCACCGCGATGGGGCTCCCGGAGACCCAGCGCCTGCACCTTCGTGCCACCTTGATCGAGCTGATGGTCAACGCCGTCGAACACGGCAGTCTCGAAATCTTCTATCAGGAAAAACACGAGGCGCTGGCCAAAGACCAGTACGACGGCCTCATCGCTCAACGACGCCGCGATGCCCGGTTTGCCAAACGCCGCGTCACCGTCCGGGCCTGTTATGACAAGACCGCCCGCTGCGTCCGCTACGCGATCACAGATGAGGGCAAGGGGTTCAGATGGAAAAGTTTCCTCACCCGTGCCGACGAACCCTGCGACAGCCGCGACGCCAACGGGCGCGGCGTGTTTCTCGCCAAGGCCTTCTTTCCCGACCTGACCTACAACGAGCGGGGCAACGAAGTCACCTTTTCCGTGCCGCTGCCGTAAATCCTGTCTGGCGGCGACACATCACCGCTTGACGAGCCTCTCGCCGACGGTTTATCTTCGACCGCCGATTCTCGTCTCCTACGACATCTTTACCGATGAGGTACCCCATGATCCAAGGCATGCGCCTGGTGCTGTCCTTCACGCTGTTCTCCCTCTCGGCCGGCTGCAGCAGCGCCGAGTGGGTCCATCCCAACAAGCCGAGGGAGCTGTTCGAGCAGGACTACGACAAGTGCAACGCCGACGCCTTGCGCGATCCGAAACTTCAGCAGGGCATTCGTTTGCTCATCATCGAAGCGACCGAACGCTGCGTCCAGAAACAAGGGTGGCGGTTGGTGGAGAAAGAGTAGGGCAGGGGCTGAATATCAAACGATCCGCACGCGGGTCATGAATTCATGCGGGAGCGGACCGGTGTGTTCCACCCGCACCGTCGTAATCGGTTCCTTCGATCCGTAACTCTTCGACTGCCAGCCGCCGACCGGCTGCACACAGCCCTCATAGAGCCTGGTCGTTCCGCCTTCGACGGTCAGTAAAAGCGGCGGGTCGAATCCTTCCAGACGGTAGCCGCCCTCGACGGCGAGGGGCCGGCAACCCAGATGCCAGTTCAATTCCAGATGGTGGACACCGGTTCCCGTGAGCCAGTCCCAGATCATCCAGGAGCCGGGCGGTTCATACGACACCCCGCGCAAATGTGTCACCCCTAGCCGATCCTTGTAGCCGTAATGCCGGGCGATGACGGTGATTTTTCCTTCCGGGGTTTCATCCCGATAGACGAGGTGCGTCTCGAACGGCTGCGACCAGCCGAAAGGCCCTTCCTGCAGGGCCTGATCGAGACCATCGACCATGACCGTGTTGTGGGCCCGCGTGCTTCGAAAATAGGCCCGCCACCGCTCGTCACCCCTATAGGTATAGGTGCCGGGGTCGATAAAAACATCGCGCGGCCCGACATGGAGCAAAAGCGAGAGTGCATCCGCATGGCCGTGCCTGTAACGAGGCGGCATGCCCAACGATCCATGATCGAAAATAGCCCGTTGGAGATCCCTTCCACGGAGAATCGAATAGCCCGACAGGTGAAAGGTCGTGAGGCCCGGCGCACGTTTTTTCCCGGGAGCTGGAAAACGCAGGTACGGCGACAACGCCGTCTCCTGTTCGCCTTCCCCGATTCGCGGGAGCGTGCCGTCCGCGGGATGGCGAAACTCGCCCAGGAACGAGCGGCTGCGGTCGAACATCAGACGAACCTTGTCCGGAACCGGCTGCTGCCGATGATCGAGCAGAGCGAGCACCAGTCCATAGAGGTCGGTACTGAACTGAAGGTACCCGAATCCCTGTTCTAGACCGCCGCCGTCGTGGCTGATGTGCCGGGGGGTCTCCTCTTCCAGCAGGTAGCGGCCGAAGGCCAGCCACCGCTCCGCGTGCTCCATTTCCGGAAACAGGCTGCCGGCGTAAATCAATGCGGCGGCGGCAGCCAGGGTGTCATGGGGCGTAGGGGAATGCAGCGACAGGCGCCTGCGGATCAATTCCGCATGACCGGACACGAGGGTGAGGACCGCCGTCCAGACTCGCTCCGGGGCCCGCAGCCAGGGGCGGATCAAATCCACGGTATAACAGACGGCCAAGAGACGAAGGGCGCATTCCATCGGAGAAATATAATGGATGCCGATCAACATCGGATTGGACTCGACCCAGGACAACAGCTGCGCTTCACAGGTTTCCACGGCGCGAGTGCGGATCGCCGGTTCGGCCTTCTGTGCGAGCAGGGCCAGGAAGACCAGATGCTGAAGGCGCGACGGCTCCCAGGCCATGCGGACATCCCCGCAGGGGTTGCCGGCATGAATCGGAATATCGGCGAAGAACCGGCGCGGCCATGTGCGTCCCGTATCCGGTGCCAGGTGCCAGCAGGATCCATCGGGACTCCACTGCCAGGGATAACCGAAGACGCTCACGGTTCCGTTGAGCAAGGCATCGGTCTGGGCGTCGTCCGGTGCACCCTGCCATGGTAAGGCGGGCAAGAGGGGGTAGGGGCTTGTGCAAAACGAATAGGCCGACAGGTCCTCCGCCGAATACGAGCGGGCCGATGAACCGGGTCTCAGTCGCTGCTGCAGACGCAGGAGCGAAAACAGACTACGTTCCCTCACATGGCGCCACCAGTCCAGCGGGCCGGTGGCCGCGAAGGTTTTGACCGAGGCGGCAAGCCGCCGCGGCAAGATATCGGGATTGAATGACAGTGTCAGACGCAATGGAACGCCCTGAGCAAGAATATGTCCGTCGGCACTACCAAACAAGGCCCTGTCCGTTCGGCCTTGCATACGACAGGCACTACGAAGGGCACAGTACATTCGTCGGCGCCCGAGGTCAATGCCGAAATATCACGTATGGCGAGTCGGTCGATTACGTACTGCCGCTAGGGGAATCACCAGGGCTGTGTAAAGTTGAAACAACAAGCGAATGAATTACCCTACAGGTATATTTGGCCCTCACGCTGACTTGATGAGATGTGATAAGGAATCCCTTTCATACACCCTGAGTTCTAACTCCAAGTGCACCACTGCAAGCCTTGATCGGCGACGGTGTTGCCATGACAAAGCGATGCTACACGCATTTGAGTGACGCAGAACGTGAGACTTTGAGCCTGGGCTTGGCCCACGGCCATTCGCTGAGGACGATGGCGGCGGTGTTGGGGCGGGCCCCCAGAACCGTGAGCCGCGAGTCTGCCCGCAACGCAGCGCGGGGCCGACCCTTTCGTGCCTGCACGGCACAGACACTGGCGGCAGCCCGGGCGCGTCACCCCCGGCGGCCGCGCAAACTCCTGGCCCCCTGGCTGTGGCAGTACGTCAGGACACACCTGGTCCGGGGCTGCTCGCCCGAACAGATTGCCGGACGCCTTCGACGCGCGTATCCTGACGACATGCAGAAACATCTCTCGATCAACGGGGCCAGATCCCCCATATGACGCCGATAGCCGAGCGGCCCACCGAGGTGGCCACCCGCACCGTAGCCGGCCATTGGGAGGGCAACCTCATCAAGGGCGCTCGCAATGGCTCGGCCGTCGGCACCCTGGTGGAACGGACGACGCGCCTGGTCATCCTGGCACGGCTGGAGGGGACGGATGCGAGGCGTGCCCGAGAGGGCTTCACGAAGAAACTCCGATACGTGCCCGCCCCGCTGCGCAAGACCTTGACCTACGATCGGGGGAAAGAGATGGCCGAGCATAAGCAGTTGGCTCAGCGTCTCGCGATCCAAATCTTCTTTGCCGATCCGCATTGCCCCTGGCGACGCGGCACCAACGAGAACACGAATGGCCTGCTGCGCCAGTACTTGCCCAAGGGCACGGACTTGTCGGGCTACAGGCAGCGCGAGTTGAACGCCATCGCCCATCGCCTGAACACGCGTCCAAGAAAATGTCTCCACTTCGCCACGCCTCTGGAGGTCTCTGCGCACCTGCGCCCTTATTCACCCGTTGCACTTGGAACTTGAAACCGTCGAGTTTAATGCCGTGGTCCTATCCCTGTGAATCTCTATGGGCCTGGCGACAACTTCGATACACAGACCTCCCATGTGATTCCGGCATTGATCAGAAAATGCGTCGAGGCACAGGCTCAAGGCGAACGACAGGTGGTCTTGTGGGGCGACGGGTCACCATCACGAGAGTTTCTCTATGTGGACGATGCGGCACGCGCATGGTGGTCGTGCTGGACAACGCCCGGTATCACCATGCCGCCTTGTTGGCGCCGCTGCGGCGCAAGTACCGACGAGTCCTGACGCTGCTGTTCCTGCCGCCGTACTCACCGCAACTGGCCCCGATCGAGTGGGTGTGAAAACTCGCAAGACGTCTGGCCACTCACAACCGCTATTTCGCCACACTGAACGAACTGCTTACCACCGTCGACGCGTGCTTCGACCGATGGACAAGATCCAATCCAGTGCTGCGACAGTTATGCTGCATTATTTAAGATGCTATGTATAGAACCCCGCACGTTTTCTCCTATTGCTCAGGGCCGACCGCCGGCCATTCCATTCGAGCCCATCGAAGCGGTGACCAGCGCCCGCCACTTGGAGTTCGAAGCCTTCAGTCCGGCTTCGCCTAAGATCTCCAGCAAGTTGGTCTCGAAGGCCTGTCAAGGGTGCTCAAGTTTCAGCCACCTGCGACCGATCATGGTTCAGCGGGAGTGTCTGTATGGGATTGGAAATCATCCAGATCGTCGAAGACGACCAAAGCCAGGCCCGGTTGTTGGATCAAATCCTGCGGCAGGCTTCCTTCCGCACCAATGTCGCCTTCGATGGACCGTCCGGCATGCAGGATGTCTGGCGCATCAAGCCGGCCTTGATCGTGACCGACGACAGCCTTCCCGGCATCACGGGGCGGGAAATCTGCCGGCGCCTGCGGCAAGACCCCTCCACCAAACACATTCCCATCGTCGTCTTGTCGGGATATTCGTCTGAAGAACGCCGCGCGGAAGCCCTCGACAGCGGCGCCGATGATTTCATCGTCAAACCGTACGGAGCGGCCGAACTCGTGGCGCGGGTCCGGGCGTTGTTGCGTCGCTCCAGACAGGGGCAGGGGCAGGATGAAGAGCTGGCCGAGGACCTCGTCTTGGCGGACAATCTCTATGTCGCGGTCTATCGTGGGAAACAGATGACGCTCACCACCCGCGAATGGAAGGCCTTGCGCCGATTGGCGAGCACGGTCGGAAACGTCGTCCCTCGCGAAGAACTCAAGGCGCTGTTATGGGGCGATGACGAACTCCTGCATGACGTCGAACTCGACCATTGCCTCCAAGAGATCAACCGAAAGCTGGGAGGGGAGGGGGCGATGGTCGGGCAGGTTTCCTCGGTCCTGGGCGGAGGCTATCGATTGACCACCGGTCCATCCGACGGGGTCGAAACCCCATAGGTCAAGGGGCTCACGTCCGACCCGTCTCACTCCAGAGACGGCCGGATGCCAACGTCTCTACCAACCACGCCAGATCCGCCGGCACCGCCCTGGCCCGTTTGCGGGCCCGTTTCCAATCCTTCTGAATACGCGCCTGTATCGTCACGTCCAATTCCTTGCCCCATCGCCTGAAATCAGCCAGTTCTTCATAATGGCCCAATAACGTCTGGACCTTCTTGATCCGCTTCACAAACTGCTGTTTCGATGCCGAACGACCGGGCAGCCACTCCGTCTGGTACCGAACGGTTTTCAGCCTGAGACGCAACGCATGGAGTCGTTTGCGGCGCGGCTTCTCCTTGGCCGCCTCGATCAGCCGTTCGAGGTTCTGCACATGCTCACGGCGCAGGATGTCAAGCCGGTCCTTCAGCGACCGGCCTGGACTGGTCAACGTCGGCAACGCATGGTTCTTGACCGCCTGTTCGATCTGACCGTAGACCTGCTTTTGCTGCAGCGCCTGTATTTTTTTCATGGTCCGGACCTGGAGCACGGCCCTGTCTGCTTGAGGCGCGTCGATCTTCGCCAGATATCGTTGAAAGACCTGCAGCGCGCGCAGTTTGCTCAACCGGCTCACGCTCTCCGCCATGACGGCGGCTTGCTCATCGTCACCGCAGAGTTCCGACAGGGCCTGGAGGCGCCGGCAATGGGTGCGGATCGCATGGACGTCAGCGGCCTGGCAGTCGCCGGCCGTCAGGCGTCGCAGCAATCGGAGCACCGTCGCGTGATAGCCGGCGGCGGTCTGCGCCAACCCTTGTGAATCCCGACGTGGTTCTGTATGTATAGTCCGTCGCGGGCTGGTCATAAATCTCGATCGTCTCGCTGCACATCAGCAGGGTGGCTCAGCATGGTTCCTCACATCTTACCGAGAGAGGTTGATCGGTGGACTGCATCTTTTTTCGACATGGCATCGCGGTCGAACGGGGGGAATGGGACGGGCAGGAGCAGGACCGCCCGCTGACGGACAAGGGCATCAAACGTACCGGCCAATCCGGCAGGGGATTACGCAAGCTTTCCATCGCCCCGACCCATCTCTTGACCAGCCCCCTGCTGCGCGCGCGCCAAACGGCCGACATCCTTCACGGCCTCCTCCGCCCAAGGCCTGCCGTTCACATCAGCGACGAACTGTCCCCTGGGACTGCACCAGAGAAACTCTTTTCGTTGCTCGACACCCTGCCGCCGGACTCCGTCGTGATCTGCATCGGCCATGAACCCCACCTGAGCATAGCCGCGGCCATCCTGCTCACGGGAAAACCGGGCGCCTGGCTCTCGTTGAAGAAGGCCGGAGCCTGCCTTATCCGTCTCGAAGAGGCCGCGCGACCGGCGAAGGGCCTCCTCGAATGGTGGCTCACGGCGGCGCAATTGCGCGCCCTCGCGTGAGCAGGGTCAGACGGCGGGAGTTTCGGTGGTTCCGATCCTCGACGAGAGAGGGGCGGGGGCGTCGGACAGCAGCGGCTGAATGGTGGCTCGCAGTTCGTCCTGGATCTCTTCGGGAGGCTTCCGCGCGTCGATCACCCGGAAACTGAACTCTTCGGCCATCTTGTCGAACTCTTCGATCAACAGGCCCTGGTACTTCTTGAAGCTGTCGTACAGATCCCCGCCGAGCCGCAGGTCCATCCCCGATTCCCAATAATTCATGCCCTTGCTCTCGATCACCCGCAACGCCAACGTCTCGACATCGATGCGCAGGTAACAGACCAGGTCGGGAATCAGCGCAAAGCCGAACACATCCCTGATCCATTGCCGGTCCCCGCTGCGCACGAGATCCCGGGCGAACGCGGTGTAGATGTACCGGTCTGCCAGCACGATGAAGCCCGAGCGCAGCGCCGGAATGATCTGGTGTTCCAACCGGTCGGCGAAGTCCGTGGCATACAGCAAACTGAACGACCAGCGGTCGAGAATGTTGCCCTGTTTGGCCATTTCAATGGCCTTCGACATGAGGTTCGATCTCGTCCATCCGGTGGTGACGACTCCGTACCCCTGCACCTCCAGCCACTCCTGCAGAGATTCGATATGGGTCGAGCGCCCGACCCCGTCGGCCCCCTCGATCGCGATCAGTTTGCCCTTCAGGTCACTCGGATTTAGGTACGTCAAACCGTCGCCAAAATAACGTCCGCCGGCCATGGGTTCCTCTTCGTAGTTTGTACTGCGCAAGGGCGGCGCTCACCATCGCCCGCATGTCCGTCTGTTGCGCCGTGATGTCCTTCGTCGCATCCATGACGGTCAGCCCGAATTCATGCACGATCTTGTCGTACTCGGTCAAAATGCGCGACTGGAACAGCAGAAAACTTTCATTGATGTCCTGGCTCAACCCCAAATCCATGCCTGCTTCGTAATACTTCAATTGCGCGCGGGTGCCGCCGAGCAGGCGGGCCATGGCGACATCGATGGGTACGTTGAAATAAAACGCCAGGTCCGGCCTGATCGCAAAACTGTAAAGCTTGCGCACCCAGGAGGGCGAGACCCCCCGCACCACGTCACGCGCAAAGGCCGTGTACATGTAGCGATCGGCCAGGACGAGCATGCCGGCTTTCAGCGGCGGGAGAATCTCATGGTACAGGCGGCTGGCAAAGTCGGTCGCATGCAGGAGGCTGAAGGTGGTCGGCGTCAGGCTCTTGCTCTTCTTGCCCCGCTTCGTCGTGTCACGGACGAGGTTCGAGGAGTTCCATTCGGTGAAAAAGACCTTGTGCCCCTGGGATTCGAGCCACTTTTGCAAGAGCAGGAGTTGCGTGCTCTTACCGGACCCGTCGATGCCTTCGACGATGATGAGTTTTCCGGGATAGGGATGGGCGCCGGACGGGACAGGAGATTGGTCGGTCATGGGGCCTCGTCCTCTTGGGATGCCGCCACGAACCGGACCGGCCGCTTGAAGACCTTCTCGAACAGATCGCTGCGTCCCCTGGCGGCCCAAATTTCCAGTTCGGCATCACCGGACAGGTGCAGGGTCATGACCACGGTCTTGTCGATCGTGACATCGACGTTCTGCACCACCGAGAACTGGCTGCGGTCCAGGCCGTCGGCGATGCGGAGCAGGGCGGACAACACCTTGACGACTCGCTGCGTCCCCTCGGGCAACAGCGCAAACTCGTCGTGTTTACGATTGGGCACGGCCCGGCGGTGATAACGTGCGATATTCGCCACCAGGTCGATTTCGTCGGCGGTGAATCCCGATAGATCACTGTGCTTGATCAGGTAGTAGGCATGTTTGTGATGTTGCCGCGAATTGATCAGGTAGCCGATGTCGTGCAGGATCGCCGCGAACTCCAACCATTGCCGCTCCCGCTGCCCGAATCCATGCAGGAGTTTGGTTTGGTCGAAGAGGCGCAACGCAAGCCCGGCGACGTGGAGTGCATGGGTCTCGGAAACGTGGCAACGGCGGGCCAGGGCGAGGATGTTGCGTTTGCGGACGTCGGGAATGTCCCGTTCCGCCTGAATCCCCTCATGGTGCCGCTGGATAAAGTCGTAGATGATGCCTTCCCTGATGGCCTTGTCGCAAATCGTGACCTCATCCTTCTGCAACAGATCCAGCAGGATTCGAAGCACCACGGCGGCGGGAAGCAAGGTGTCCACCCGTTTGGGATCGAGGCCGGGAATGGCCAGGCGTGTTTTGAGCGGGGCGTCGGCCAGACGTTTTTCGACCGCGGCGATTTCCTTCGCGGAAATCTTCGCCAGGTTCAGCTGCGGCAACGGACGTCCCGTGCGTTGCAGATGGATCACTTCCGCCAGGTTGCCGGCCATCCCGGACGTGGCGATGATCTGCTCCACCTTCCTGGTCTTATAGGGACCGAGCGCCGTCTTGAGCTGGCTGGTGACGGCCTCTTCCAATGCCTGCTGCATCGCTTTGGAGGGGGGCGTTTTCGTCAGATAGAGATCCTTCAGCCGAATCGCCCCCAGCTTGAGGCTGCGGGCATGGAAGACCGTCTCCCGATTGCCGACGATCAGCTCGACCGAACCGCCCCCGATGTCGATCACGAGCGTCGGCAGTTCCGGCAAGGCGACGCTGTTCTGGACGCCGAGAAAGATCAGGCGTGCTTCTTCCGCGCCGGTGATGACCCGCACGGTCAGGCCGGTTTGCTGCGCGACATGGTCGAGGAACTCGCCGCCGTTGCGCGCCTCGCGCACCGCGCTGGTCGCCACGCCCTCGATCCGCTCATAGCCTTTGTTCCTGGCGAGCGTGACGAGGTTCCGGATCACCTCCAGGCCGCGCATCATGGCCTGGTCGGACAGGCGGCGGGAGGTAAAGACCCCGTCGCCTAGGCGGGTCATGTCTTTGAAACGGTCGAGGATCTTATAGGAATAGTCCGGCTGGACCTCCGCCAACACCATATGGATGGAATTGGTGCCGATGTCGAGAACGGCAAGCTTGGGCATCTAGCAGCTCGCGGAAGGAGCGACGTGTCGGATGTTCTTGCCTTCGACCATATAGACGACAAGTTCCGCGATGTTGGTCGCGTGATCGGCGATCCGTTCGAGCGATTTCGCGACGAAGGTCAGCCGGATCGCGCGGGTAATCGTCCGCGTGTCCTCCAGCATAAAGGAGAGGAGTTCTCGAAACAACTGTTCGTTCAGATCATCCACGAAATCGTCGTCCGTGCAGACCTTCCGCGCCAGCGCCGGGTCGGAGTTCACAAAGGCATCCAGACAATCCTTGACCATGCGCATCGTCCAATTGGCCATGCGCGGGATGTCGATGTAGGGCTTCAGTTGCGGTTCGCCGTTCAATTCCAACGCCCGCTGGGCGATGTTGTCCGCCAGATCACCCATCCGCTCGAGCTCGGATGAGATCTTCATGCCCGTCGTGACGAAACGAAGGTCGCGGGCCGTAGGTTGCTGGAGGGCCAGCAATTGGATGCAGAGGTCGTCGATCTCCACGTCGAGCGCATTGACGTCATGGTCCTGTTCGATGACGGTCGCGGCCAGGTCGGAGTCCCGATCCACCAGGGCCTGCAGGGCCTGCTGAATCTGTGACTCCACAAGTCCGCCCATCCGGAGCAACTGTCGCTTGAGATGCGCCAGGTCTTGGTCGAAATGTCGTTGCATCGTCCGGCTCCTTCACCGGTTTATCCAAATCGGCCGGTGATATAATCTTCCGTCCGCTTGTCCCGCGGTGTGGTGAAGATGGTTTTAGTATCCCCGAATTCCACCAGCTCTCCCATCAGAAAAAATCCGCATAGGTCGGACACCCGCGCAGCCTGCTGCATATTGTGCGTGACGATGACCACGGTGTAGGTGTTCTTCAATGTAAAAATCAATTCCTCGATCTTGCCGGTCGCGATCGGGTCGAGTGCGGAGCAGGGTTCGTCCATGAGGATGACCTCCGGCTGCACGGCCAATGCGCGCGCGATGCACAGTCGTTGTTGTTGACCTCCGGACAGGCCCAGGGCGCTTTGCGCGAGCCGGTCCTTGACCTCGTCCCAGAGTCCCGCCCCCTGCAAACTATGGTGAACCAGCTCATCCAGCGTCCGCTTGTCCTTGGTGCCGTGTAAACGCGGACCATAGGCCACGTTGTCGTAGATCGATTTGGGAAAGGGGTTCGATTTCTGAAAGACCATGCCCACGCGCTTCCTGAGGTCGGTCACATCGATGTCGGGGTCGTAAATATCGGCGCCGTCGAGTTCCACCCGCCCCACGGCGCGCGCACCTTCCACCAGGTCGTTCATGCGATTCAAGCAACGCAGCAGCGTGGACTTTCCACAGCCGGAAGGGCCGATGAACGAGGTGACCGAATTGGTCCGCACCGTGAGCGCCACGTGGAACAGGGCTTGCCGTTGACCGTAATAAAAATCCAGGTTCCGGACCAGGATCTTGGCATCCACGAGGGAGGCCATCGCCTGCTGACCACGGGCGAGACGCGCCTGCGGAGCGGTCGGACGGATCGTGACGAGCGGCGCCGCCGTCAGGTTGGTGGACTGCACTTCCATAGACGCTCCTCTCTGTGATCACACAGCAGACGCGGCGAAACGTTTACGCAACCGGTTGCGCAGCATCACCGCCGCCCAATTCAACAAGACGACCACCAGGATCAAGATCAGCGTAGTCATGTACACCATCGGCTTCGCCGCCTCGACGTTCGGCGACTGGAATCCCACGTCATAGATGTGAAACCCCAAATGCATGAACTTCCGATCGAGATGCAGGAAGGGGAGGTACTCGTCCAACGGTAGGGCGGGCGCCAACTTCACCACCCCGGTGAGCATCAAGGGCGCCACTTCGCCGGCGGCCCTGGCCATGGCCAGGATCAGGCCGGTCAGAATGCCGGGAAGCGCGCAGGGGAGAATCACATGTCGAATCGTTTCGAACTTGGTGGCGCCCAACCCGACCGACCCTTCCCGGAAATCTCGCGGGACGGCGGAAAGCCCCTCCTCAGTCGCGACGATCACCACCGGAACGGTCAGCAGGGCCAGGGTCAGCGACGCCCACAGGATGCCGCCGGTGCCGAAGGTCGGATTCGGCAAGGCTTCGGGAAACAGCCATTGGTCGATGGTTCCACCCAGCGCATAGACGAAAAACGCCAGGCCGAACACGCCGAACACGATGGAAGGTACGCCGGCGAGATTATTCACCGCGATCCGGACCAGCCGGACCAACAGGCCCTGTTTCGCATATTCCCGCAGATAGACCGCCGCCATCACACCGAAGGGCATCACCACGATCGTCATCAGGAACACCATCAAGACCGTGCCGAAAATCGCCGGAAAGATGCCGCCTTCGGTATTGGCTTCGCGCGGCTCGCCGGACAGAAACAGCCACAGGTTGCGCAGATAGGCGAGCGACTTCTCGATCCGATTCATCCCGTTCGGCCGGCTGACGGCAATGACCTGATCGAGCGAGAGGCGCATCGACCGTCCGTTGGAAAGGGTCAACAGGAGCGCCCTCTGCCCTGCTTCGTTGTGCAGTCGTTCGAGCGCCAGGGTCTTGGCGTGATACTCCTGTTCGAGCGCGGCGATCCGATCGAGGAGCAGGCGATCTTCGTCCGCTTCACGCCGGCTGAGTTGCCCGTCCAGCATGAAGGCCTGGCGTTGGAGTCTGACCTTTTCGATGCGATAGTTGATCTCGCCGATCTCATCCCGCTCCAGATGTTCGATCCGCCGGCGCAGCTGGTTCGCCTGCTCCACGAGGGTCACGATCTCCGACCAGTTGCTGCCGTCCTTGTTCGGCATCGTTCCATCTGCAGCCAGGGCAGTGATGCGGCCATAGGCCGGACCCCACTCGCGCCGTTCGACGAACACCAGGTCTTCCGGAATACTGGTCGCGACGATGTCCGCCGCATTGACCCAGCGATATTCGGCTCCGAACACATCGCGATTGCCCACTCGATAGCGATACCGGAGTTGTCCATCGGGCCTGTCCGGCGTGGCGGAATTGGGAATGACTTCTTGCCCCACCACCTGGCCGATGACGGTTTCCTGCTGTTTCAGCGTGACCTGCTGCAGGGTGGCAGGCCAGAACTGCCCCAGTCCGTTGACCATGATCAAGGCCAGCATCCCGCCCACCATGAGCAGGCTGATGGCCACGCCGGACGCGGTCATCCAGACGAACAGTTCGCCGCCTCGCCAGAAATGCTTCATCGCGTCGATCCTTTGCCCCTGTTACCCATGGCTGTACTTATCGCGCAGCCGCTGCCGGACGAGTTCGGCCAGCGAGTTGATCACGAACGTGACGACGAACAACAGCAAGGCGGCCAGGAACAAGACTCGATAGAGGCTCCCGCCGTGCGGGGCTTCCGGAATCTCGACCGCGATATTCGCCGACAGGGTTCGGAAGCCGTTCGCCCAGTTCCAATCCAGGATCGGCGTGTTGCCGGTCGCCATCAGCACGATCATGGTTTCGCCGATCGCCCGCCCGAACCCGATCATCACGGCGGAAAAGATGCCGGGGCTGGCGGAGAGCAGCACCAGGCGCAACACCGTTTGCCAGCGGGTTGCGCCCAGCGCCAGCGACCCGGCGATCTGGCTCTTCGGTACATTGGAGAGCGCCTCCTCGGCGATGCTGTAGATGACCGGGACGATGGCGAATCCCATGACGAGGCCCACCACCAATGCGTTGCGTTGATCGTACTGAATCCCGAGCCGGCTCAGGAGCCAGGCCTTGACGTCGCCGTCGAACCACCAGGCTTCGATGGAGGAATTCGCCCAGAGACAGCCGCCGATCCCGATCGCCAGGATGGGGATCAACAGGAGCGCTTCATTGCCGGGACGGAGATGACGTGTGATCGCAGGGGGGCAGAGATACCAGGCGAGCGAACTCACGATCACGAGGACCGGCAGGACGAGCGCCATGCCGGCGACGGCCGGCAACAATTGCTCGAGGAGCGGGGCCAGCCACAGCCCGGCGAGGAAGCCCAACACCACCGTCGGCAAGGCCGCCATGACTTCGATGACCGGCTTGATCTTGGCGCGAAGGTCCGGATGCATGAACTGCGAGGTGCAGATCGCTGCAAAGATCGCAATCGGCACGGCAAGAAACAACGCGTACATCGTGCCCTTGAGGGTCCCGAAGGCCAGCGGTACCAGGCCGAGCTTGGGCTCAAAATCGTCGGACCCCGAGGACGATTGCCAGACATGGGCCGGGCGATCGTACCCTTCGTACCAGACCTTGCCGAACAGGGTGTCGAAGGTCACTTCAGGATAGGTATTCCGTACCTGATAGAAGGCCAGGCGGCCGAGCCCATCAAAGGCGATCAACCCGTCGCCCTTCGGCGCAAAGGCCAACGCGCAGATCGGGGAGTCGCCGTTGGAGAGTTTGAGCCAGGTCTGTTCAGAGGTCGCGTGGTGGAGAAAAATATGGCCATGCTCATCCGCCGTCACAAACCCCTTCACCCGCTGGGAAGGGGCGAACGCGGTGACTGGTGCGTTGTGTGATCGCAGGGTATGGGTCTTGGTGAGCTGCCAGCTTGTGGGATCATGCTCACGTCGTATGAGCCCCCAGGTGGAGACCGACCCGTCCGAGGTCATGACGAGGAGGCTGCGATCGCCGCTCAGGAACCCGAGCGCAGTCACCCTATTCGAAGGAGCGGTGACCCCATAGGACCCTTTGACTTCCGGCACTCCTGTCTCGGGCAGGCCGACATGCAATACCTGTCCATCCGTCGTGCCGAGATAGAGGTGTTCGAGCGCCGCGTCCATCGCCAACGCAGTGACCGGACCGGTCGGCTGCGGAAGCCCTTGGATGACGGGATCGGCGTCGGCCCCATCATCCGTCGGTAACCGAACAACCAGCAGTTGCCCGGCCTCGGACTGAAGAGCCAGGACCTGCTCGCGGTCGTTGAATCGATAGGCCAGCCGGATGATGGAACCGCTCACAAGAGGAATCGGACGACCGGCCCGGACCATCGGCCGTTTCCGCCGTTCACCCTGTTCGGAAAACTCTGTCGTCGTGCCTATCTTGAGCAACATGACGTCGCCGTCGGCCGTCCCCACGGCATAACGCGGACTATTGCCTCCGCCATGGGCGATCGCCGTGATCCGCCTTGTCTTGAGGTCCGCCGGCAGCTCCACGGGAATCGGTTGACCGGACGCCAGCTCGATGAACTGGATGCCGCCTGATGCGAGCACCTGCGCGATCTCGCGATGCTCATCCACGGCGATCTGTACCGGACCTTCCGCCGTGAGAAAGGAGGGCAGCGTCATGCGCTGGGTCAGTTTGGCGGTCGGGGCGGTGAACAGGGGCGTGACTTCCCGGAAGAGGAAAAAGAAGATGCCGAGAATGCTGATGATCGTCGCCAGGCCCCCGACCGTGATCACGGCCCCGGCAAGGCGGTCGATCAATGGTCGCATGCGGAGAGGTGTGAGCATGCGTTGGAATCGTTCTGCGATCGTCAACGGATCTTGCTCAGTTGCTTCTCGGCAACGCCTCCGTCGACCGGAAAATACCCGTCTCTCAGCACATCGGACTGCCCCTCGCGACTGTAGACGTAGGCGAGGAACTCCTTGACGATCGGCGACAAGGGTTTGCCGGGGGCTTGATTCACGTAGATGTACAGGTAGCGCCAGAGCGGGTAGGTCCCGTTTTTGGTGTTGGCGTGGGTCGGCTCGACGAACGGCTGCCCGGCCTTCGCCGCCAGCGGCACCATTTTGACGCCGGACGTGCTGTAACCGATCCCACTGTACCCGATGCCGTATCGGTCTTCGCTGATCCCTTGCACGACCGACGCAGAGCCGGGCTGCTCCTTGACCCTATCCTTGAAGTCTCCGTTCTTGAGCGCATGTTCTTTGAAGAACCCGTAGGTGCCGGAGGCTGAGTTCCGGCCGTAGAGGCTGATAGGCGCGGCAGCCCAGTCTCCATCCAGTCCGATCTGGCCCCAACTGGTCGGATCGACGGAGTGGCCCTGCCGTCGAGACTTGGAAAACAACGCGTCCACCTCGGGGATCGTAAGCCCCTTGATGGGGTTGTCCTTGTTGACGAACAGGGCCAAGGCATCCACCGCCACCGGGTAGGAGGTCGGCGGGTAGCCGAACTTCGCCTCGAACGCATCGATCTCGCTCGACTTCATCGTCCGCGACATGGGACCGAGTTGGGCCGTGCCTTCGATGAGCGCCGGCGGAGCGGTGCTGGATCCCTTGCCTTCGACTTGAATCTTGACGTTCGGATATTGCTTCCGGAATCCTTCGGCCCACAGGGTGATCAAATTGTTGAGGGTGTCTGAGCCGATGCTGTTAATCGTGCCGGAAACGCCGCTGACCTTCGCATACGGTTTGATCGCTGCGTCGATCTTCTCGTTTTCCACGACAGCGGCCGGTTCAGCAGCATTGGCACTCCAGAGATTAGTCGTCATGAACGGACCCAGCACCGTGAGGGTGACACCCATGCAAATTTGACCGTGCGAGAGGCCCATAAATAAGTTTCCTCCAAGATATGATGAACGGCATCACACTCCACTATGTGATAAAGCAAGGTACGATCACCGCATTGCACCGACCTCACCGCCGTGTTAACAACGTGTTAACACTTGCTTTTTCTCCTGTGTCGGAAGGGCCAGTCTTACACACCAGCCAGTTAACGGCGCCGTAACAGGTCCGTGAGGGAATTGAAACGACTCCTCTGTACCCTCGTTTCATATGTCCGGCCAGGTCATTCAGATCATCGAAGACGAACCGCTCCATGCCCAGCTCCTCGACCGTGCAATGCGTCACGCCGGTTTCTCGACCGTCCTGGCTGCCGACGGTCACAGCGGCTGGAATGACGTGCAACGCCTGCAGCCGTCGCTGATCCTACTCGACCTCATGTTGCCGGGAATGAGCGGACAGGAGATCTGTCGATTGGTGCGACGAGCGCCGGCAACTAAACAGATCCCGATCATCATGTTGACGGCGGTCGGAACGGAGGAAGATCGCATTGCCGGGTTGGAGATGGGTGCGGACGACTATGTCGTCAAGCCCTTCAGTCCGCGCGAAATGGTGTCGCGCGTGCAGGCGGTGTTGCGTCGAACCAAGGACGATCTTCCTGAGATGGACTCACACTCCGATGTCTCGGTCACGGTGCAGGGCACCTTTTTCCTGGTCTCTCTGCAAGGAAGGCAACTCATGGTCTCGCGCCGGGAATTGACGTTCCTCCGATTTCTGCTCACCCGCGCAGGTGAACTCGTGACGGCTGAAGAGTTGATCGCGTTGTCGGGAACAGAACTGCGGAGGATTCCATCGGAGGAAGTGGAGCAGAGTATTCGCTTCCTGCGCCGAAAACTTGAGAACAGCTGTGCCGGGTCGATTGAACTGTTGCCGAGGTTCCGCTACCGATTCATGCCGCGCGGATGACGCGGATGAAAGGCCCTCTGTTTTGGGCGGCAGGCTCAATCGACGCAGGACAATGCCGGCTGCCTGGACGGGACCAACTCGACGTCATACTCGAACCCTCTCCGACGGCGGTGAATATCTGATTCCAACTCAGTTCGGGAAGGAGGCCGACGACCTGCTCCAGGGACAACGACTTGTTCATGTGCAACAGATCGAGAATCAGCGACTCGCTGCTGAGGGAGAATGATCGGTGGACCATGGCGCTCCTTCCGGTTGAAAATTTTGTATTCATCCGTCGGTTCGACTCGAATGGCCTTGCAGCAGAGGCTTTCTGTACGTTCCACCCTGCTCCGTGCTTGTGTCTCCGACCTCACGAACCCCTCAAATCCCGGTTAACTCGCCGGAGGGAGCAGCCGCCCTAGCAGGCTGCGGAAAAACTCGGTTGATGTCGACAATATGGCTGGAATTGTCCGTTCGGTGCTCACGCCAGAATACCTTCAGGATGCGCAAAAAGACCGTCCAGCAAGGCCGCAGCGAGGTCCGCGACGCGAAGCTTAATGAGCGTCACGTGTGTGGACGCCGGCGCGACGGTGAGCCGGCAGTGTCTTGGAGGCGAATCGTCACAGTCTTACCCGCCCACCCTGAGCCTGCCGGGACAGGCTCTGTGCCCATGGCCGTACGTTGAGCGTCTGAGTGATGCGAGAACGCCGCTGGCGGACTTTTTCAGCATTCTGCATTCTGTAGAACTCTTCGCCGCAGCCGGCCTCTTTTCCCGTTCCATCCCCTGAAGCCGGTGAACAACGCACCGCCACCACTCGAATGGCTCCCAATGCCAGCAGGATCGCCCCGAGCAACAGCAACCGCCCCTGATCGGCTTCCTTGAACCACAGCGAAATGATTTCCGTCAGCATGACGACCAGGATCGTATCGACGATGAAGGTCACCTTCACGCGGCCATCGGAAAAATAGGTCACCGTCGTTTTGAAGACTTCGACGACCGCGAGCAGAATCAAGGTATCGACGATGATCTGCCGGAGGCCGACTTCGACCGCGGAACCGAAGAGCATCCTGATATCCAAAAAGGTCTTGATCACGCCGCCGGTGAGTGCGATCAGAATCGTCAGAATCAACAGGCTGAGCACGCTCTTGATGCCCTTCATCCAGAGCTCGGTGAGGTCCATGTCGATGACACGTCCCGCAAGGTCTGACAGGCGATGCACGCGAGGCTGAAAATTCGTAAAGGTCATGCGTAGAGACTCCTTGTCGTTATGGATAATACGATTCATGGGAGTGACGCGGCGTTGCTCAATCCCTGCCTCTTCCATCCTCCATTCACAATGTACTCGCAGCCTGTTCCGTCCGGCTCACCGCTCCGTTACGGACCGGTTAACTCTCCGCTCGGTCCGCTCGACGCAATTAACAGACACTTAATCTTCCCATGATGAAACAGGCACTCCATCACGCTAGAGAGTAGCGCCGATTCGCCTGGAGACGGAATGCATCGAGGACGGTCACAGCCTCTCAGCCGGCACAGTCCTTCCCGCCTGACTGTCGGACAGCTGTGCATCGATCGCCTTCGACAGGCTGTGACATTGCACAATCGATCGATTCATCTCACGCCGCGGGAGTTTCAGTTGCTGTGGACCTTGGCCCAACGACCGGGAAAGGTCTACCGCCGGGAAGAACTGCTCAAATTGGTGTGGGGCGAGGAGATCTTCGTCGCGGTCAGGACAGTGGACGTGCACATGGCAAAGCTGCGGCACAAGCTTCGCGACAAGGCCAGCCGGTCGGACATCGCAGAAACCATCTGGGGCGTCGGCTACCGTTTGCGGATCGGATCGTCGCGGTCGGCGCGATCCGACTGAGCAGGCCCCTCTCTATCAATCACCCTCTCGCACGTTTCAACCCATCCGATCGCCGCAACCTCGATCCTCGAATTTACCGAATCCTAACACAGCACTGAATGGCCCGTTACCGGCCTGCCGTATCAAAGTCGCACAGATGGATAGCGCCCTATACGTACGGCTTGTCGGGCCACATTCAAGGAGGAGGAATTTCATGCATCAGAAGCAGAGTCGGTTTGTTGCAGGCATCGCGGTCATCGTCACTGCCATCTTCATGGCGACCCAGGCGCCGGCGCAAACCCAACCCAGCACGGAACCACAGGCACAGATCGCGCAGGGGCCACAGGCTCCGTCCTCGACCACCGCCATAGAAGACCCGCTGGCCAACGTTGAAAAACGGTTGAGCGTCGTCGAAGAATGGAAAACAAAAATCGAAAGACTGCCGTCACTCAGCAATAAAGTGAACTTTGGTTTGAATGCATTACAATTCTTGTATACCCATCAAGACGCACATGTCGGCGAAGGAAAAAGTCAGGACAATTTTTCGATCCGACGATCCGAGTTGCTCGCATATGGAAAAATCAACGAATACATACCGAAATGGCACGTCCTGTATGAGTTCCAGAGCACCGGTCTCACTTCCAGCACACCGGACTGCTCCAATTCTCCCGGCGGCAACTGCGCCAATAAACCGGCCGGAGGCGCTGGTTCGGCCACGTTTTTCAGAGAGTCGTACATCGACTTCAGACCGCTCCCCGGTATCGCTCCCTACCTCAATTTTATCCGGATGGGTATTTTTCGTATGCCCTGGGGAATTTTTACGGAAACCTCGGGCGGTCTTCGCGACATCATCAGTTCGCCCTATCTGACCTCGGTCGGCAGCGGGGGCATCAATGCCAACGGAACGGGAGGAGCGATCGACTTCATTCATGAACGAGATTTCTTCATCGACGCGAGGGGGACGTTGTTCAACCGGCTGGAATATGTAGGCGGGATCATGAACAATAACAATTTTCAAGCCAATACCTTCGGCGCCAACGGACCCAAGGTGGGCTATGGCCGCCTTCGATACATGGTGACGGATTTGTCTTTCGTCAGCTTTACGATGCTCTCGGGTGAGAGCAATAATACAGGAACGGCCATCAACGGACGCGGCAAAGGAGCGTTCGATCGCTATGGACTGGATTTCCGGTATACGTCCCGACTTCTTCCTGGGTTCATGATCCAAGGAGAGATATGGCAGGGGCATGACGGAGCCAATCAAACAGTCGTCGGTACCCCGGCTCAAGGAGCCTGTCTCGACCGATCGATTTGCGGAGGAGACGGAGCACCAGGCGTCCAACGACGCACGTGGTATGTGCTCGCGAAGTATCTGATATCGGACGGGCCCTTGCGGAACTGGGAGCCGGTCGTCATGTACGAGCAGTTTGATCCCAATACCAGCCTGTCGAACGATATGTTCACTCGAACGATTGTGGGCCTCAATTACTATTTCGAAAATTTGCCCCCGAAGATTCAGAGTAAGTTGTCGATCGATTATGAATTCCGCCACCACCAGGGAACCGGTCCCGGAACGACGGTGCCGAATTCTGATGCGTTCGCACAGAACGCATTTCTGGTACAATTCCAAGTCCGTTACCAATAGCGGCTCTGTTCATCGAAAGGATGTAATACCGTCGTTTCCCATCGATAGAATCAATCATCATGTGTCTTCTCGGGAGAAGAATATTCGTCGCCGTTCTGAGCGTGATCATCCCGGCATCCGGATGCACCTCCTCGGCGAAACTGGTCGCTGAATCGGAACGGGGCGGCATGGTCTCATACGCCTATTTCAACGACCAAGATATTTTGTCGTCTCAGAGCCGCCGGGATGCCCTTCGCCTCCTCGAGGCGAAGTGCCCCGGCGGCTATCTGGTGACTCGGGAAGGAGAGATCCCCCGGATCAACCGGGTCGTAGATCAGGTGTGGAAAGGACAAATCTCCAGCGACGGGCAAGTCTCCCGCGAAAAACAATGGGCCATACAATTCACCTGCAAGTCATCCAACGGCGCGAACTGAGCTGTATCTCCACAACCCTTCTGATATCGAGGACCCTTTGAACATCGTTCGTCTGTCGGCCTGTCTGTTCGGTGATGCTCCTGCGACTGTGATTCACCGCCTGCTCTGTTGGGCCGGCGGCTGGAATGGCTCGTTCAAGAATTCGGCAGTGATCGCCTGTCTCGCCTGGTTCTGCTTCGTAGGGTTGTCGGGCTGTGTCGGTCCGTTGAACCAACGGACCCTGTATGAAGCCAAGGGCATGCAGATCGGCGTCGAATCCGATCACACCATCGATGAGCATGCAGTCCCGCCGGCGTTGAACAGCCATCCGGCCGAGATGACGGCCGATCAAATGCGAACGCTCCTCGGTTCGTTGGAAGTGTCCGGCTGGAGCGGGATCATCGTCGGTATTTTTGAAACGCCGCATCCCAAACCGGTCTTTACCGGCACGGAATTGATGGGCCTGGCGGAACCGTTTGCGAAGGCCTTTCACGAAGCCGGCCCGCGCGAGCGGGTGTTTTTTTCATTGCAGAATCCGAATGCCGGTTACGAGACGGACCGCACCGCGGGCAGCCTGTTCATTCGGGACGGCTATCTCCATGTGATCCTTCGTGACCACTATGGTTTTCAGAAAGCCGACCCGGGAGGAGGGGAACAGCGGGATCCCCGGGATATGAAAGGGATGAAACTCTGGGCCATGCGCCCGGCGCAACCGGCATCCGTACCGGAGGACAAGGAGCCGCGCTGGAGCCCCTTCGACAAGGTTCATCTCTCGTTGAACGTCCGTGACGTGCTGGCCGCATTCGGAGGCAATAGAGGCCCAGCCAAGCAACAACCTGCGGCAGCACAGCCGGCAACGGTGCAGCCGCCGGCACCAGTCAAGGAGGTGACGGCGCCGGCACCGAGCCCAAACACCGATCTGCAGCAACAGGTGCAGGACCTCGGCGACGCCAACCGGCGATTGCGCATGCAGGTCGAACAGCAAACGACGGAGCTCGACAAACTGAAGGAAGACCTGCGGCGCCTCCGCGATGATTTGAAGTCCACCAGGAAAAGCTCGAAACCCCCGCTCGATAAAAAGCCTCCCCGCAAACAAACCACCGAATAGTTAACGCGCATGTAACACCGTCTTGGGCGCCTGGTAACAGGCGGGCGTTACTCTCCCGTCAGGTATTTTCACAGGTCTGTTTGCATCTGACGGGAGGAGCATATGCGCGTCACGCCAGGACGTTATTGGGTCGGTCTCGGAGTCTCGTTGCACATCGCCATGCTGTGGGGCTGTTCCATCACCCCGGTGACGACGGTCAATCAGAATCCGGCCGCCGATCTTTTAGCCCAATGCCGGTCACAGTTCCATCAAGGCCGCTTCGATCAGGCGATCGAAACGGCCTCTCAGGCGATCGCGTTGTCACCGGCTGATGCCGAGGCCTGGAACGCGCGAGGGTTCGTCTACAACTCGCAAGGCCGGAAGGAGTACGCGAGTCGGGACTTCGTCGAGGCGATCCGTCTCAACCAGCATCAGCCGCTGTACCACAGCAACCTGGGAGTCGTCTATTTGGAGTCGGAGCAGTATGGAAAGGCGCTGGACTCATTCAATGAGGCCCTTCGTCTGGGACCTCCGTCGGCCCTTGTCCTGAATCATCGCGGGAAAACCTATCGTCACCTCGGCCGATTCGACGAAGCCTTGCAAGACTTCAATAGGGCGGCCGAGATGAACGGCCTGGATGCCACCATCTATGCGAACCGTGCGGTGGTCCATGCCTTGCGGCAGGACTTCGATCACGCTCGACGAGATCTCGACCATGCGGCCCGGCTCGACAGGAGTCTCCCCGCCGTCTATCAGAGCCGCGGACTCGTGGCCATGTTGATCGGGCAGTACGATCGAGCGGAACACGATTTCACGCAAGCCATCGCCATGGGCGTGGGCGATCACGTGCTCTACTACAATCGAGGTGTGGCGAGGTCGATGCTGGGAGATGAGGCCGGCGCGTTGCAGGATTACGACAGCTCATGCCATGCGGGCTATGTTCCTGCCTGCAAATTCAGCAGGCTGCTGTCTCACATCGAGAAGACGAACATGTAGGGAAGCGGGGGTTCGGTTTGGTAGAGCGAAGAACCTCTGTCGATGGGGAGCACTCAGAGGGGACAGCGGCCGCCTTCGGAAGTCGACCCCTGTCCCCTGTGAATCTAATTGACACAATAGGTCTGATGTTCAAGCGGATAGTAACCGTCGGTGGTGTGGGGAAAATCAGCGACACCGTAGGAACCATACTCACCGGTTTTCCACACATGCATACACTTCGCGACGACGAGCGGTTCGGTTCGATGATTTCCGTCCACGGTGATGTCTTGAGTCCCTTGCGCAACGGCGACCACCACCAATTTGTTCCCATACCACCTCGCGGCGGGGTCCAGCTTGCCGCGATAGGAGATCGCAAATTCAGGGGTAGGCTTCCCGATTTCCTTCGGTCCGTACACCGGATGTTTCTGCAACGGCAGCTCTTGCGCTCGGATGAGGAACCCGTCGGCCGATTCTTCAACCCCGACGATTCGTCCGGCGAGCTGAACCACTCGCCCCTTGAACACGTCCGGTTGAGCCTGGACGACCCCGAATTCAGCGGAAGCGACATTGGTCGTCGCCTCCGGAGGAAACAACGCCGGGGTCGAGCAACCGGCAGCAACGAGCCCGGCGGCCACCACCATGCCGAGAGAGAGTGATTTCATCATGAACCTCCTGACCATACAGGTCGATGTTACACCGTCTCAAGAATTCGTTAACACGAATGTAACACAGGGACTACGGTGCAACAAGATTCACAGATGTGAAGATTTTATGAGGCCCATCGGCTGAACCGGAGATCGTTTCCATGACGATTTCCGCCGGAACATTCCAAACCTTTACCAAGGAGTTCTCATGAGAACGACGCATCACATGATCGGTCTATTGTTCGCGCTTCCCGCCCTCTTGCCGGCCTGCACGACCAACTCTCCATTTCCTTCGGACATTCGCGAGAAGGTCGCCCCGACGTTCGATTTTCAAGCTTGGCGGGAAGCCTCACCCAGTAACCCCGGCGGCAAGTCCGATTCCGGCATGAAGGTAGAACTCGGGGGCCGGATCGTCCAGGTCAGCAGGGACAGCAAGGGGGTCCTGATCGTGGCGGAACAACTTCCCATCGTGAACCATCCCGTGTACGGGCCGATGGACAGCGGCAATCGAAAAGGCGAGTATGAGTTTGCGTTTTTGTATCCGGCCGACCTCGCCACGGAGACGCTGCGGAACGGAAACCGGTTCATCATGGTCGGAACGACGAACGGACGGAGACCCATCGTCGTCAATGGAGCGCCGAAGAGCGAACCCTATTTGGTGGCGGACTGTATCCATGTCTGGCAGACCGGAAGGACGGAAATCGCTGAGTTTAAGGAAAGTGTAGGGGCTGGGAATTCACCGCTTCCCGAGGTCACGTCCTGTGTACCGAAAAAGCACTGAGGAGAGCCGGACCATGCTCAGACGAACCGCATGGGTTCAGCATCCCTCACCGAGCGCAGGAGAAGCCCCATCTCCCTCCCAGGGAGACGGACCTCGCGGCCCTGCTCCCATTGTGTTGTTTACGACGGACAGGAATTTCGCCGGAACCATCGAGCGGCTGTTGGTCCGGAACGGGTACCGGGTCTCCGTTGCAGGGTCGGTCTCCGGACTGAACCCTTTCGACGGCCATATGCCGGAGCTGGCCCTTATCGATCGTCGTCTCGACCTCATCGACCAATTCCGCAGCCAAGCACAGCTCCGGAGGGTGCCGTCCATCGCCATCGTTCCGGCCGAACACCACTGCTCAGAAGAAGACTCCATTCGCGATCTTGAAAGGGGCTATGACTTCGTCTTCTGCTCGGACCGTTACAGAGAATTGATCGCTCACATCCGCGCCATGTTTCGACGCCATCGATCGGAACATCAATCCGCTTCCGTACTCAGGGCCGGTCCCATTGCGATGGATCTGGCCCGGTACGAAATCACCGTCGGCGAGGCGGTGAAGGCCGTCACGAACAAGGAATTTGAAATCCTGCGCCAGTTGGTGCTGTCGGCAGGCCACGTCCTGTCGCGGCAAGAACTCCTCGATCGCGTATGGGGAGAAGACTATGCGTTGGAAGAACATGCGCTCGACGTCCACATCCACTCCTTGAGGCGGAAAATAGAGCCGGACCCGTCGAAACCTCGCCTCATCCTCACGGTTCGCGGGGTAGGCTATAAGGTGCAAGCCGGGTAGCGGCAGATTCCGTTGCCTCATTCTGTCTGCCGACGAACTCCTCCGTTGACTCCTCTGCCAATTTCTTCGCTGGACCGAACACCAGCCTGCCGCTTTCTTGCCCTCGACCATTTCCCCATGCTCATCGACTGCGCCCGTTCCCTCGCGTTCCCGGTTCACGATGCAGCCTGTCCAGGCAATGCCGGTTCGTGACGGCGGACTTATATTCTTTGTGAATCTGTAATATATTCGCACTCTCCTCGACGGCTCGGACGACGTCGCCTCTGTCTCAGCAAAAGGAGAATCGGGATGATCAGCATGCCTCGGAGGCATAGGTGGGTTTGTGCGTCGGGGATCACCCTTGCGCTGCTGCTTCCAATCTTTTCATTCGCACAAGATCCGCCCAAGCCGCAGGGACCCCAGCCCGCCCCGAAGGCTACTGGTCAGGGCAGTGAGGCGCCGCAGACAGAGCAGCCGCCTGTCACGCCGGGGACGGAGTTTCGGCCGGGGGGAATTTCCATTGAAGATCTCCTCCTGCAAAAGGGCACGATCACCATGGACGAATGGATTCAAATCCGTGCGGAACAGGAATACCGGCAGGATGAGAGGGAGCGGCGTATCGATGCCATCGAAGATTGGAAAAACAGAACTGAATTGCTGCCGATCTTGAGGGACAAGGTGAACTTCGGACTCAATGCGATGCAATGGCTGTATACGCACCAAGATGCCCATGTGCCGGAAGGCAAGAGTCAGGACAACTTTTCGATCCGGCGTTCGGAGATCCTGTTTTGGGGAAGACTCAGCGATACCCTGCCGCGTTGGCATGCCCTCTTCGAGTTTCAAAGCATCAACTTCGGCCGGGAAACTCCCACGGGAGGCAGCGGGGCCGCGACCGGTCAACCCATCGCCGCCACCTTTTTCCGGGAATCCTACATCGATTTTCGCCCCTTTCAATCATGGGCTCCCTATGTCGGTTTCTTCCGTTTCGGCATCTTCCGCATGCCCTTCGGGATCTTCACGGAAACCTCCGGAGGTCTGCGGGACGTCATCAGCTCCCCCTACCTGACCTCCGTCGGCAGCGGCCTCGGCAACAGCACCGGCACGGCAGGGACCATCGACTTCCTGCAGGAGCGCGACTTTTTTGCCGATGTGCGGGGCCGCCTCTTCAATCGATTGGAGTATGTGGCCGGCATCATGAACAACAACAATTTCCACGCCAATGCAACCGGCGCGAACGCTCCCAAGAGTTTCTATGCAAGGGTCCGGCTGTTCGGGACGGACATCTCCTGGATCAGTTTCACGACGATCCAGGGAGAATCCAACAACGCCAACACCAACATCAACGGCCGCGGCAAAGGCGCCTTCGATCGATATGGCCTGGACTTCCGCTATACGTCCAAGTTTATTCCGGGCTTGATGGTGCAAGGCGAGTGGTGGCAGGGCCACGATGGCTCCAACGCCACGACGGTGGGGCGCCCGGCCAACGGTGCCTGCCTCGACCAGAGCGTCTGCGGCGGATCAGGGGCGCCCGGCGTACAGAGGCGGACCTGGTACGTATTGGGCAAGTACCTGATCTCGGAGGGCTTCTTCCAAAACTGGGAGCCGACCGTGATGTACGAACAATTCGATCCGAGTACGGCGACATCGAACGATCTGTACACCAGAACCATCCTGGGCCTGACCTACTACTTCGAGAATTTTCCGCCGAAAGTCCAATCGAAGATCCAGTTCAACTATGAGTTTCGGCATCACCAGGGGAACGGGCCGGGCGTTCCGTACGATGCGACCTTCGACGCCTTTGCGCAGAATGCATTCCTGATACAATTCCAGGTCCGGTTCATGTAACAGGCAGAGCCTGTCGGAGCGGACTCTCTTGGACGGCAGCGCAACGAACCAGGTACAGGAAGGAACAGACCGATGAAGCCATGGTACGGATCGCTCGGGCTCCTCGCCTTGATGGTCTTGAACAGCTGTGCCCCTCTGAGCACATTCCCGCCGGAGGTCTCCAACGGAGCCGACAAGAATTTCGACTTCCATGCCTGGCGGGTCCTGCCGAAAGCCACAGTGGGGCGGAAGGTGCAACTCGGCGGACGGATCGTTCAAGTGAACGAAGAACAGGAAGCGCTGGTGATCATCGCCGCGCAACTACCGATCGTCGAGCGACCGGCCTTCGGACCAAGGGATACGGGGAAACGTGCCGGCGAGTTTGCGGTGTTTTATCCCGGCACCATCAATCCCAAATCGTTGCGGTACGGGAATCGTCTCATGGTCATCGGCGTGACGGAACAACCGAAAATCGTCACGGTGGATGAGGTGCAACGCAGTCTTCCCACCCTCACCGCCCAATGCCTGCACATCTGGAATACCGGCGGCAAAGAAATCGCCGAGTTCCCGTATAACGCCGGAGCCGGATATGAGCCGCTGGAGGAAAATACCTTTTGCGCGCCGAAGCGGCAAGAACCGGCTGATCCGGCCTCAGGATCCGGACAGCCTGAGCCCCGTCCTTCAAATCCGCCGCATTAATTGGTGGGGGAGGGGGATTGAGCGAGGGCCGCGATGGTGTGTTCGATCTGGGTCATGGGGAGCGGAAAAAACCCCGCTCGGATCACTGTTTCCTGGCCTTCGCGGCTGTTGATGAAGGTCAGGAATTCCTTTGTCGCGGGAGCCATCGAGGCCGATGAAGATTTGTCCATGTAGAGGTAGAGGACCCGCCGGAGCGGATAGGTCTGATCGGCGATCGTCGCATCCGAAGGAGCTACGAACGGCATGTCCTTCTTTTCCGCCAGCGGCACGATACGCACCATCGTCGAGTGGAGACCCAACCCGGTGAATGCGATCCCCAACGGCGCCTGGCTCAAGGCCAGGATGACCGAGGCGGCTCCCGGCTCTTCCTGCATCGTCGTCCGGAATTCGCCGCCTGCCAGCACATGCTCTTGAAAGAATGTTCGCGTCCCTGATTTCCGATCACGACCGTACGGTTGAATCAGGGCGTTCTGCCACCCGCCGGTCAATCCCACCTGTCCCCAGGTTCGTATCTCCTGCGGATACTCCCGGTACCTTGTGGTCGAGAACATGGCATCGACCTGGTCGAGCGTCAGGCCCACGATCGGATTGTCTCGATGCACGTAGATCCCCACCGCATCGACCGCCACCGGGATGGCGACCGGTTCGTATCCGTGACGGGTCGTGAACTGCTTGATCTCCGAGGGCATGAGTTCGCGCGAGCTGCTGACCAGGAACACTTGAGCGGCATGGCCCGCCTTGAGACCATCCGGCGGTGAAATCTGAAGGAAATCCGCAAGCGCCTTGGCCGATCCTCCGCCCTTCACGTCGATCGTCACCAGGGGCTGGCGACGGCGAAACTCCGCGGAAAGGCGCGTGAGCAGGGGATACATTGTGTCGGAACCTTGTATTTTAAGAGACCCGGTCACCTGTTCGACGGGACTATAGCCGGCAAGCCGGTCATCCGACAGGACCGCAGAACGGGGCCCCGCTTGTTCGCCATGGGCCTGGTGAGCAAGGCCCACCGCCATGACCAGGAGGATCGCCATCTTGCCGAACATCCTTGGGAAATGGCTGCGCGTCCGAGCTGTTCGAGAAGGAGAAGACTGTGGCATGCGAAAGGTCTCCCGTTTGTCGTGGTTCGAGAACCGCATGCCACAGGGTATGGGAGTACTGTTGCCTCGAAGTGACCGGATTGTTACAGAATCGTTAATTTTCTCAAAACTCGTCCATCGACACAGGCTGCAACAGGTCCCGGACCGACAAGACCCCGACGATCGCACCGCTCTTCAAGACGCCCAAGTGCCGCGTGTGGTGTTGCTGCATCAGGTCGGCGGCTTCCGTGATCGAGCGCTGCTCGTCGATGCTGATAACGGGAGTGCTCATGATCGACTCGACCGGCACGAAGTAGGCCGGTTTGCTTTCTCCGACGACCTTTCTGACGATATCCGGCTCCGTCACGATGCCGACCACATGGTCGTTCTGTCGGACGAACAGGCTGCCCACATTGCGCTCGTTCATGACGCGCGCCGCATCCGCCACCGACATCCCGGCTGGAACCGTGACGAGTTGCTTCGTCATGAGCTGACCGATCGTAACCATCTGACCTCCTTGATGAGATGTGGGAGATCGGCCCGGTGAAACACCAAGCCGATTCTGTGGCATGGAAGGTACGGCCCCTTCGTTCCAAGGAGGTTAGGGGAGGGTAAATTGTGCGTTACGAATCGAGTCGGAATCGTTTTGGTTGGAACAAAGGATAGAGCGGACGGCACACAGGCAATAAACGCCCACGCGCAAGAATCAGAGAAGGATGCCGGCGTCTACTGTTTCACCACGAAATGCACGCTGCGGTTCTTCTGCCAGCAGACGGGATTATGTTGGAGGCAGAGGGGACGATCCTTGCCGAAACTGGTGACATCCACCTGCACCTGGCTCATCCCCAAGGATTCGAGATAGCGCTTCACGCTGAGGGCGCGCCGTTCGCCCAGCACCATATTGTATTCGGCGGTGCCGATTTCATCGCAACGCCCTTCCAACAGCACCCTGGTCACGCCGTGGTCTCGTAGCCGTTTGGCATTGTCCTCGACGGCCGTGAGGGCGTCATCCCGCAAGACATATTGGTCGAAGTCGAACAGGACATCGGGAAAGGGGATGTTTTGTTCTCCGGTCGCATTGCGCGCGGCCATTTCCACCGACCGCAGGGGAACCGGTGCCGGCTCGGGAGGCGGAGCGACTTCCTGCACCGGAGCGGCGGCAATGCGCTCCTCCGTGCGAGGTTTGGCTGGCGTCACGGTATTGCCTCCGCTGGTCCCCGATTTGCCTGCGCAGCCGTCGAGAACGACGGGAGCGACCATGGTGAGAAGTCCCAGCAGGACAAATGGACGCAGACGGATCATGGACACCTCCTGACACCGGTTGAATTCGTGAACGACAACGGGCACAGAATAATCAAATCGTGCACATGAGGCAAGTTACTTCTTTGCCGCGCAGAGGTCATAGAACCGTCGCGGGTCCGACAGGAGGTCCCAATGCAGGATTTCCATCGCATCGTCCACATAGGCCGGCGACCGCATTCCGACCAGGACCGCCGTCACACCAGGCGTGCTTGCCAGCACCCAGAGGGCCTTTTGTGAGAGCGACGCCTTTCGTTTGTCTTCCGGCAACAATGGGTCGATGGTTCTGTGCAGCCCATCGGCACGCAATCGGCTCCGTTCGGCTGCTTCATAGTGGAGGGTCCTCAACAGGGCCAGCAGTTCCGGCACGTAACGATCACGCCAGGCTTCCCACTGTTCTGCCACGCTGCCGGTAAAGGCTTCCGAGAGCGCCCTCAGCACCTGGTTGACGTGGGGCGCGACCATCTGTTGTTCGATCTGTTCCCAATGTTCGAGGCCTTGCACCTGGGCGCGGATGCGGCCCAGTTCGTCAGCCCATCGAAAGAAATCGCCTGGCAACATGCCTTGCCCGCTATGTTGCACGGCAGGTGCGAGGTCCTTTCGATACTCCTCCTCCAAACGCGCGACCTTCTGTTGTTGGGATTCAAACGACGCGTGCGGCTGCTGCACCGGTACGTCCGCCAGACGCAGGACCCCGCCACGCTGCGAGGGCATGGCATTCAACGGCCGGTTGACCAGGACCGCCATGCCTTCTCGCATCGCCTCCTCCAACAGGGTGCGGCTGTCGTCCGGACCGGTATTCCTCACCAGGGCAGCGCCGGACTCATACAAATTCATCGGGCACTGCAGGACGGCAAAGTGATGGGACGAGAGGCCGGCTTTCTTGGCCGCCGCCTTAGCCGCCTCGAGCATGCGGGACAGGGATGTGGCACCGGGATCGTCGGGAGTCGCGATGGAAGTATTCGACGAAACCCCGTAGGCACGCAGGCGTCCTGCCTGCACCTGGGATTCGAAATACTCGAAGGCCGACCGGAGTCGTTGATAGAACTGATCACGGAGCACCGGCAGGTCTTGTCCCGCTGTACTGCCGAGGCGAGTTGCGTGGGATAGAAAATATTCCGGATTGTGGAGCAGGCAGACATCCAGCGTGGCCAGCCCCAGCCGGTCCAGCGACTGCGTCAACTGGCCGGCTAGAAACTCCGGATGGATGCAGTGCCAGATGTCCTCGCCATACTTCACCATGTCCGGATAGGGCCTGCCGATTTTTTCCCGTGCTTGAGCCTGCGCCAGATTCTGGCCCTGGACGTAACCGATCTTCGACACCACGATGATTTCTTCGCGGGCCAGCTCACCGGCGTCGATCAACTCCCGCAGCACGGAGCCCACCAGCTGCTCGCTTTCACCGTCCATATAATTGGTGGAGCTGTCGATGAGGTTGCAGCCCATGCGCAGCGCCTTGATCAAGGCTTCGCGATGTTCGGCTTCTCGCTGACCCACCCGATAGGTCCCGAACCCGAGACGGCTGACCGTCAAACCGGTCGCCCCGAACGGCCCGAATCCCTTCGCCGGCCGGCCCTTATCGGTCGCCTGGTGAATCGTTCGCGCTGCATAGGCTGCCGTGCCTTGGACGGTCGCAGATCCCGAGAGCAATGTGCCGCCCAGGACCTTCTGTTCCGGCGCAGCTGATGGAGAATCTGTCTGTCGCTGAGGGTCGAGTAGGGCGGGCAGGTCCGCCGGATCGGTGATCGGCCTGCGGCAGGCAAAGTTGCGACAGACGTAGAGCGTCGCCTTGCCGTCGATCAACGTCTTCCCCTGCAGCAAGGGATGGGTGGTTTCAGTCTGCCGTGGATCACGATGGGCCAAGATGCGATTGGGAAGATAGGCGCGACTCACGGCAGCGCGCAAGGCTTCAGTGCCTGGATCATCAGGGGAGCCGACCAGCGCGATCTCGACCGGTCCGCTCGTCAGCAAATCGACGACCAGCAGGCTCTTGGCAAAGGCCCTTGGGTAGCGGGCGATCTGCCGACCATAGGCGCGAACGGCCGCGGCCGCCGCCTGACGAAACTCGTCCCGCGCGAAATGATAGGACAACCGGGCCAGCACCGACGCCGCCACCGCATTGCCGCTCGGGGTGGCCCCGTCCGGCCCTTCGCGGCTCCGCATGATCAAGGCTTCATGGCCCTTGGCAGTGGTGAAAAATCCGCCCTGCTTGGCGTCCGAAAAATCTTCCAACATACGTTCCGCCAGGCGCACCGCCGCCGACAAGTACCGCTCATCGCCGCCCGCTTCATAGGTCTCGATCAAGCCCTCGGCGAAATAGGCGTAGTCTTCAAGATAGGCATCCAAATGGGCCTTGCCCGCGCGATAGGTCCGCAAGAGGCCGCCGTCCTGCTTCGAAAGTCCGGTGAGCAGAAAATCGGAAGCACGTTCGGCTGCTTCACGGTAGCGCGGCACACCGAACACGCGCCCGGCCTCCGCCATGACGCTGATCATCATCCCGTTCCAGGCCGTGATGACCTTGTCGTCGAGACCGGGAGGAACACGCTTCGCCCGCGCGGCATAGACCATCGGTTTCACCCGCGTGATGGTCTCTTGTAATTCATCGGCGGTCAGCCCCAAGTCCTTGGCGACAGCCTCGAGGGTCTTGGGTGTATGCAGCACATTCTTGTGTTCCCAATTGCCGGCTTGCGTGACATCGTAATAGGCGCAGAACCGCCGCGCATCCTCGTCGCTTTGAACGGCCGCGCGGATTTCCTCCTGCGTCCAGACGAAAAACTTGCCCTCGACCCCTTCGGAATCCGCATCGGTCGCGGAGTAAAACCCTCCTTCCGGGGACGTCATTTCACGCAGGATGTAATCGAGCGTCTCGCAGGCGACCCGTCGATAGTTCTCGGCACCGGTCACTTGATAGGCTTCGACATAGACGCGGGCCAGCAGGGAGTTGTCGTACAGCATCTTCTCGAAATGCGGCACCAGCCAACGTTCGTCCGTGGAGTAGCGGGCGAAGCCGCCGCCGACATGGTCGTAGATGCCGCCCGCCGCCATCGCGTCCAACGTGGTCCGCACCATGGTGAGCGTATGGGTGTCGTTCGTGCGGTGGTGACAATGGAGCAGCAGAGACAGGCCGGTGGCCGGAGGGAATTTCGGCGCGCCGCCGAAGCCTCCATGCCTGGCATCGAAGTCTTCCGCAAACTGGGTGACGGCCAGATCGAGTTCCGCCTCGCCGACCGTCATAGGAGAGGGGGCGTGGCTGCCTTCCTGGAGGCGCGCCGTGAGCGTGGCCGCCTGGTCCAGCAACCCGGCTCGATCCTTCTCCCAATACTCCGCGATTTTCTTCAACAGAGTCGGAAAGCCTGGACGGCCCCAACGGCCCTCCGGCGGAAAATAGGTGCCGGCGAAGAACGGTTTCTGATCGGGTGTCAGAAAGACCGTCATCGGCCAGCCGCCCTGATTGCGGTTCAACGCCAGGGTCGCTTGCATATAGATTTCATCGAGGTCCGGCCGCTCTTCCCGATCCACCTTGATGCAGACGAAATGCTGGTTCATCAGCCGCGCGATCGAGTCGTTCTCGAACGATTCCCGCTCCATGACGTGGCACCAATGGCAGGAGGAGTAGCCGATCGAGAGGAGAATCGGACGGTTCGATTGCGCCGCCTGCGCGAGTGCCTCCGGTCCCCAGGGATACCAGTCCACCGGATTGTAGGCATGCTGGAGGAGATAGGGACTCGTCTGGTGAATGAGGCGATTAGGGGCGCGATCGGCGGATGTGTTCGTCATGCGCGCACCGTATCACGCGCCGAACGAATGGGTCAACGAAGAGGGGGGTGAGTGCGAAGGGGAATGTCGGCGAAAATAATCGGCTCGCCCCGGCATCCGGAGTAGCGAATCGAATTGACCGACTATGAAAGGCCGTGTTACGGGGGACACTGTGATAAACTTTTAAGAGTGGATCATCTCTTCCGAAATCACAGACCATGACCACCGACGACATCGGCCCCTATTCGAACTACCGCCTGACCGTCCGCCTCGCGCTCCTCAACAAACCGGGCATCTTCGCCAAGGTCGCCGCCCTGCTGGCGGAGGAGGGGGCGAACCTCGGTGCGGTCGATATCGTGACGGCCAATGCGGAGCGCATGATCCGGGACATTACCTTCGACGTGCAGAATGAAACCCACGGCGATCGCGTGCTCGAGCGCCTGGAAGGTCTGCCGGAGGTCAATGTGCTCTCCGCATCCGACCGGATTTTCCTCCTCCACCTGGGAGGGAAAATCCGGGTCCAGAGCAAGGTGCCGGTCAACACGCGCAACGTCCTCTCGATGATCTACACACCCGGCGTGGGCCGCGTCTCCCAAGCCATCGCCAAGGACCCGGCGAAAGCCTATGCCTTCACCATCAAGAGCAACAGCGTGGCCGTCGTCACGGACGGGTCAGCCGTGCTGGGGCTTGGCAACCTCGGCCCGGCGGCGGCGCTGCCGGTGATGGAAGGGAAGGTCATGCTCTTGAAGGAATTGGCCGGCATCGACGCCTGGCCGATCTGCCTGGCGACCCAGGACTCGGAGGAAATCGTCCGCATCGTCCGCGCCATCGCGCCCGGCTTCGGTGGCATCAACCTGGAAGACATCAGCGCCCCACGCTGCTTCGAGATCGAGCGCGCGCTCAAGACCTCGCTGGACATTCCCGTCATGCACGACGACCAGCACGGCACGGCGGTCGTGTTGCTGGCAGCGCTGACCAATGCGCTCAAGGTGGTGGGCAAACGGATGGACGAAGTCCGGATCGTGGTGAACGGCCTGGGGGCGGCCGGCACCGCCTGCTGCCGTATCCTGCTCGCGGCGGGCACCTGCCATCTCGTGGGATGCGACAAGGAAGGGGTTGTGCTGATGGGAGAGGCGGAAGAGTTGCGCGCCTGCCGCACCGACCTGCAGTCCTGCATCCGGCGCGACCAACCACGCGGAACCCTGCACGAGGCCGTGAAGGGGGCCGATGTCTTTATCGGTCTCTCTGTGGGCAATGTGCTGACTAGGGACGACCTGGAGCAGATGAACCGGGACCGCATCGTTTTCGCGATGGCCAATCCCGATCCGGAGGTCGATCCGAAGGTCGGCGACGAGGTCTCCCGGATTTTCGCCACGGGCCGCTCGGATTTCCCGAACCAGATCAACAACGCCCTGTCGTTTCCGGGAATTTTTCGCGGAGCGCTCGACGTACAAGCCGTCGAGATCAACGAGGCCATGAAACTCGCGGCGGCCCAGGCGATCGCCGAATGTGTGCCGGCCGCGGCGCTCTCGGAGGACTACATCATTCCCAGCCTGTTCGACCGTGACGTGGTTCCCCGCGTGGCGAAGGCCGTGGCAGCCGCCGCGCGCGCCACCGGCGTCGCCAGACGCCGGACCAGGATGGACGACGACCTCCGCTGATCACACTCCCGACAAGAACGTCCCCGCCGTTTCGCTTCCTGCTTGGCGTGGTACGTACGATCCATGTAGAGTGCGAGGAGAGGCTCCTGCGGGAGTTTCTTCGGCCGGAAGCCCCGGCAGGCCGGCCATGTTCATATTGAGGACAACGTTGTGATTCCGACCGCCATCCAATTGATCGGCACCGCCTTGTTTGCCGTCGCGATTTTCCATACCTTCGCCACCTCCTTTTTCGAGCACTTGGCCCATACCCGCCCGGCGCATGCGGGGCTCTGGCATTTGCTGGGGGAAGTCGAGGTGGTGTTCGGTTTCTGGGCCTCCGTGCTCATGGTCGCGATGTTCATGACGGACGGTACGGCGGCGGCCACGACGTACCTTGACTCGCGCAATTTCACCGAGCCGATGTTCGTCTTCGCCATCATGGTGATCGCGGGAACCCGCCCGATTCTTCACACCGCCTTGCTGGGGGTACGCCTCGTGAGCAGGGCCATCCCCTTGCCGGCACAGATGGGATTCTATTTCACGGTCCTGGCGCTGGTCCCGTTGCTGGGTTCCTTCATCACGGAGCCGGCGGCCATGACACTGGCGGCCCTGATTCTGCGCGACCGCTTCTTTCGAAAGGGGCTGTCGACGCGCCTGAAGTACGCGACGTTGGGCGTGCTGTTCGTGAATATCTCCATCGGCGGGACCCTCACCCCCTTCGCCGCCCCGCCGGTGTTGATGGTGGCCGCCACATGGCAATGGAACATCGGCTTTATGATGGTCACGTTCGGGTGGAAGGCGGCCTTGACCGTCGTGGTCAATGCGGCGGTGGCCACGCTGTTGTTCCGCAAAGACCTGTGCGCCCTTCCCTCCGCCGCTCCGGAAACGGGGAACGAGGCGGTTCCCCCGGCCTTGATTCTGATTCATCTGGCGTTCCTGACCATGGTCGTACTGTTCGCCCACCACCCTGCGATTTTCATGGGGCTGTTCCTGTTCTTTCTCGGCGTCGCCCAGGCCTATGAACGCCACCAGGACCGGTTGATCCTGCGGGAAGGGCTGCTTGTCGCCTTCTTTCTGGCGGGCCTGGTCGTGTTGGGCGGGCAACAACAGTGGTGGTTACAGCCGCTGTTGATGGGCATGGGCAGCGACGCGGTCTTCTTCGGCGCCGCCATCCTGACCGCCTTCACGGACAATGCGGCACTGACGTACCTCGGCTCGCTCGTCGAGGGGCTGTCCGAGGGATTCAAGTATGCGCTGGTCGCCGGGGCGGTCACGGGCGGCGGCTTGACCATCATTGCGAACGCCCCGAATCCGGCAGGCCACGCCATCCTCCGCACTCACTTCGAAGATGAGACCGTCCATCCGGTCGGACTGTTCCTGGCCGCCTTGCCGCCGACGATCATGGCGGTCTTGGCGTTCAGATACTTGTGATCCATCATCTGCGCATCGATGACCGGGACGCACGGCCCTTATCGCAGCCTCAAACGTTGTGCTAAGATGCGACCGACCTCGCACCATCACCATGGCGAGGTCGCGCCCAGCGAGGACCCGTGGCCTTTTCAAGCAACCGACTCTTCAAGTATCAACGGGGAATGAGACGGCGGATCGGGATGCTGCGTGCCAAGAACGCGGACAGCATGGAATTCGCGGTCGACTTCATGATGCAGGAACGGGTGGACAGTTATTTCCGCATCGAACCGGGATTGGAAGAAGTCGAGCGATCGCTGCAGCAAATCGAGGACGAGTTGGACCTGGTGAAGGATGTGTCCGGCGCCATTCGCTTGGAATCCCGATTGGAGTTCGTGGAAGACCGCTGGGACGAACTCGACAGTGAAGTGCGCGAGCGCCCGCGGCGTCGCCGTCGTAAGATCAACCTCGCTGATTTTTTGAAGGCGGCGGGAGGGGAGGGAAGTCCCACCGGCTCCGGCAGTGAAGTCACCAACGCCTGCGATGCCTATCAGATTCTGGGCCTTGAATTCGGCACGCCGCTGGCCGATGTGACGACGGCCTTCCGGCAACGTGCCAAGGAATTGCACCCGGATGCACGCAACGGTGATCGGAGTTCGGAACCCGAGCTTCGGCGCATTCTCGAAGCCTATCAATTCCTGAAGGAATACTTGAGCCTCAGCAATACCGAACCGCCGATTTCACGCGGGGCGGAGTACCGTCCCACCGAGTGACCGATGCCCACACCGCAACCAGACCAGATCTTCGTCACCTCCGACGAGACGCTCGACGCCCTTTGCGATCGACTCGTGGGCTGCTCCATCATCGCCATCGATACCGAATTCATGGGAGAAGAACACTTCGTCCCGCGCCTGGAGTTGATCCAGGTGGCGGCGGACGGAGTGGCCGCGGTCATCGATTTTCCCGCCGTACAGGAGACCGCGCCGATCACCCGCTTCTGGAACATTCTCTGCGATAGCCACATCGAGAAAGTCCTGCATGCAGGGCGACAGGACCTCGAATTGTTTTCGCACCATGCCGGCCGCCTGCCGAAACCGTTTTTCGATACGCAGATTGCCGCCGCCCTGGTCGGATATGGCGCACAAACCGCCTATGCCAATCTGGTGCAGCGGGTCCAAGGCGTCAAACTCGACAAGGCCCACACCTTCACGAATTGGAGCCAGCGACCGTTGAGCCACGATCAACTGGTCTATGCGCTGGACGACGTGACGTTTCTCCTGCCCGTGCACCGGCACCTGCGACAAAAACTGACCGTCATGGGGCGGTTGCAATGGGTCGATGAAGAATTCTCCCGCCTGGAAGTGTCCCTTGGCGCGCAGGCCCGGGACCCGCAAGAGCGATACCAACGCATTCGCGGATGGGACAGCCTCAAACCTCGCGCTGCCGGCGTCCTGCGCGATCTCGCTGCCTGGCGGGAAGGGGAAGCCCGGCGTCGGAATGTGCCGAGGGGCCGCGTCTTGCGTGATGAGGTCCTGGTGCAGTTGGCCCGTCAAACACCGCGCACCCTCGATCAGCTCCGCAGCATGCGCGGCATGTACTCTTCCGAGGTGGAACGCAACGGCCAGGCCCTCCTCGCTACGATGCAGCAGGCGCTGGCCAGACCGGAATCCGAATGGCCCGAGGTGCCGCGAGACCGCAAACCAGACCCCGAGTCCACCGGAATGTTGGAACTCCTCCAAGCGGTCCTCAAGTCCCGCGCCTCCATTGAAAACATCGCACCCACCTTGATCGCCACCACGGGCGATCTGCAGGCCCTGATCGAACGGACCTCGCCGGAGGAAGAAGTCGATGTCCCGGTCCTACGCGGGTGGCGCCGTCAACTGGTCGGTGAAACCCTGCTCAGCATGTTGGCAGGCCGTCTCAAGGTCTGGATCGATCCGGATGCCGGCAAACTCCGATTCGGCCACCTCGACCAACCATAGAAAATCCCCTTCAGGACAGACCTCCCTGCGGACCCCACCCAGCGAGCAATCGGATGTCTCTGAACCTCACTTCGTTGTGCTGCGGGAAAAGCCCCGTCGGCTGCTGATTCGACGGTCTTTCCACAACCCCAGCAACAGCGTCAACAGGGCCAGGCCGATTTCATCGGCCAGCGGAATCACGTCCGGGATGACGAGGTCGGCCAAGGTGAGCGCGGCGAACAGGACGAACAACGAAGGAAATCGCAGATTGAGTCGTTGCAGAATCCGCCCGAGAAGCGACGCTCGATCAACAGAACCGAACGCATCCATGGTCCCCGCCCTCCATCCTGCCTGTCGCACCGCCACTCCCGCCGCCGCGCGCAGGAGTGCCCGGTGCCGGACTCCGTTACAACAGTTTCCTGATCGTGTCGGCCGGTCGCGCCAACATCGCCTGGTCACCCTTCTCAACGAGGGGCCGCTGGATCAAGTCCGGATGTTCGACCATCAGGTCGAGCACCTCGTCGTCGCTCAACGTTTTGTCGGCAAGTTTGAGGGACTTGTACAGGTCCTCTTTCGTGCGCAAGACATCGAGCGGGGCGAGCCCTGCCTTCTTCAACAGCGCCTTGAGCCGACTCTTGGTGAACGGTTGCTCATAATAGTTGATCGCCTTGAACGGCTGTCCGCTTTCACGCAGCAGCCGGACCGCTTCCCGACAGGTCGAACAAGTGGGTTTCTGGTAGATCGTGATCTCCGCCATGGCTTCAACCTTTCCCCTTCATATTAAGGTTCCCTTGACGCAATTTTTTCACCTGTGATACATCAACCTCTACGAACGAAGCAGGACACCTCATGCCGCTTTTTGGAACCGATACCAGCGACCAAACAGGAAAGTTTGCCTGCGCGACGACGAGTCAGCGCACGTTGAAGGACCTACGCACCAAACGCAGGGGACAGCCGGTGTTCGTCGTCGGGCATCGTGTGGAACGGAGGGGCAAAGAAGCCACCTTCGAAGTGTTCAATGACCGCCTCGCCGTCATTCGATTCGAGGATGATGTCCGGCTGGGCTACGACCCCATCGAACTGCTGCTCCCGACCGACATCGACGAACAGGGAGTAGCCTACTTTGAAATCCGCACCTGCCGGCAGTGCGAGCAGTTTTTTCCGTTGACGGCGGACGAATGCGATACAGAACAAGAACCGACGATCTGCCCCACGTGCAACTCGTAAGTTCTGAGTTTTGAATTCTAAGTTTACATGCGGAGTTCCAACTTATCATTCAGAACTCAACACTCAGAACTTCCAGAACTTCTCAATTTCAGTCCGCCATCGGCGCAATCTCCACCGCTTTCTTGATCAAGCAATCTCCGGCATACCCCTGCAACGCCATCGGCAGCATGCTGGCATCGAGCACCCGCACCGAGTTCACCCTGAATCCATCTCCTGATTTCGTGCCCTCGAGCTTGAGCGCGTGACAGATCTCAAGGTTGCGCCACACCGTATTGCCTACCACCGATTCCGCCGGCACCAGCTTCATATCGGACACGGTACCATCCAGGAGCGTCTTCGCGGATACGCGCGCCTTGTCTTTCGGCGGATCGCTGACGACGGCAAAGGCCGTCACGTCATCTTCGGCCCAACCAGGGACGACACAGCCCATCACCATGACGATCGCCAGCAGGCGAAATCGATACATCTCTTACCTCCCAGGGGAGTCCTGAGACTGGTCGGAGGACGCGTTGCGACCGGGCAAAGCCGGCCGTCGTTGCGCGTCCGGAAGGGGGCCCGCGGCAGGTCCTCCATGGCTCAATGTGCTGCGCCCGAACCGTGATGGTTCCGGCGGAGCCGCCGGCCCCTGTGGAGCAGTCGTGCGATCATCTTGCCAGAGGACCACCAATGCCAGGCCCAGGACCACAAAGCCGAGCACGACAAAAATTCGCACTGATCCTCTCACCGATTCCCCACATTCGAGCATCGCAGCGGCATGCCGCTAGTATGCCAAGCGGGTCCGGTCAATTCAAGGTGACGGCTGAGTCGAGGCCGCCGATCATGGTAAGCTGGGCCGAGAGAATCGTAGAGACGAGGCGAACGGGTCGGCACAGAACGTTGATGCCGAACGAACCGCGTCGCCCCGTTCGATAACCGGCCATTGATTTCATTGAGAAGAGGAGACAGCACATATGCCGCATGATTTCATGCCGGGCCTGGCGGGTATTCCCGCCGCAAAATCGGCGATCAGCGATGTCGATGGAACAAGGGGAATACTCGAATATCGTGGCATCAGGGTGGAAGAATTGTGCAAACAGTCGTCCTTCCTTGAAACCAGTTACCTCCTGCTCTTCGGCAGATTACCGACGGCGCCCGAACTCACCAGGTGGGTTCAAGACATCACCCACCACCGGCGGATCAAGTTTCGCATCGTGGATCTGCTGAAGTGTCTGCCGGAGCACGGCCATCCCATGGACGCGCTCCAGGCCGCTGTGGCCGCCCTCGGGATGTTCTACCCCGGGCGTAACGTGAAGGACGCGGACAACAACTACTGGTCTGCCGTGCGGCTGATCGCCAAACTGCCGACCATCGTAGCGGCCTGGGCCAGGCTGCGGCGCGGAGATGAATACATTCCGCCGCGCGATGACCTCCCGTTCGCCGACAACTTCCTCTATATGTTGACCGAAACCGTGCCGCACCCGTTATGGAGCGAGGTCTTCGACGACTGCCTGATTCTTCACGCCGAACACACCATGAACGCCTCGACCTTCGCCGGCATGGTCACGGCCTCGACCCTGGCCGACCCCTACACCGTCGTGGCCTCGGCGATTGGAGCGCTGAAGGGGCCGTTGCACGGAGGCGCCAACGAGGAAGTCGTGACGATGCTGAAGGAGATCGGCACCGCGGCTCAAGCCCGTGCCGCCGTCGAGACCAAGTTGAACGGCAAACAAAAGCTCATGGGATTCGGACATCGCGTCTACAAGGTCAAGGATCCCCGTGCCACCGTGCTGCAGGATCTCTCAATACGGCTGTTCAATGTCTGCGGCACCTCGCCGCTCTACGAGGTGGCGGTGGCGGTGGAACAACTCGCCGGCGAACGGCTGCAGGAGAAGGGGATCTACCCGAACGTCGATTTCTATTCAGGCATCATTTACGACAAGATGGGAATCGAGGTGGATCTCTTTACACCCCTCTTCGCCATGGCGCGGGTGAGCGGGTGGCTGGCGCACTGGCTGGAGCAACTCCGGGAAAACAAGCTGTACCGCCCCGATCAGATCTATTCAGGAGAACACGACCGGCCCTATGTACCGATCGACCGCCGATAGCCGCTCATTCGGTCCGACGGATGAATACCCACAAGACGAGAGACGTCGCGAACATGATACCGCCGAGCAATGCGTATGAGATGAATTCCAACATGATGTCCTCTCCATCCGTAATGCACGTTACTAAATAATGCCGGGGCCTCGAATGTCAAGGCCGTCAGCCGGCCATAACTCTTCGCCCCTCACCCTTGACTTCACCGGCGCCGAGATTACCTACCTCCTAGCGGGCAGGATGTTTCGTAGATGGAAACACTCAACACACCCACACAGGAGGTCGTACCATGGCTATCGTGAAATGGGATCCGTTCCGGGAATTGGAAGAGATGTCCGATCGCTTGAATCGGATGATCGCGCGACCGGCAATCAGTCCGGCCGTCGGGCAGGCCAAGGAGGTCATGACCGTCGCCGACTGGACACCGACCGTGGACATCACTGAAACCGAAGGTGAATACGCCATCAAGGCCGAGCTTCCGGAGGTGAAGAAGGAAGACGTCAAGGTGACGGTGGAAGACGGAGTCCTAACGATTCAAGGCGAACGGAAGCAGGAGAAGGAAGAGAAGGGCAAGAAATATCACCGCATCGAGCGATCGTACGGCCGATTCGTCCGAAGCTTCACACTTCCCGATACGGTCGACGAGGGCAAGGTGAGGGCGGAGTATGCCGATGGTGTGCTGCACCTCCATCTCCCGAAATCGGAAAAGGCGAAACCGAAGCAGATCGATGTGAAGATCGCTTGATCGAATCAAGCACCATGCGAAGAAAGGCCCGCTTCGGCGGGCCTTTGCTTTTCCAACCCAAAAAACCGTTCCGTTCCCCGGCTCCAGTCATTCATCGTTTCGGACCGACCTGTCGCCTCGGTGAGGGGAGCCGCAACCTCGTCCTGAGCGGACGGCGCTTGTGCTTCCGCCGCGGGACCGTTTAAGATGCGCGGCTCCGGCACGACAACCGCCAGCTACTCGAGGAGACCCGACGATGAAGAAAGCGCCACGCGAAACCGGCACGGCTGCCACGACTCCGACGACACAGACACGCATGGAACGGGATACGATGGGAGAACTGCCGGTTCCCGCCGATGCCTACTACGGTGTGCAGACGGCCCGGGCGATCGAAAACTTCCCCATCAGTTCGCTGCGCATGCCCCGCGCCATGATCCGCGCCATGGGATTGATCAAGCGCGCGGCGGCTTCCGTCAACCATTCCTTGAGACTGCTCGACAAGAAGCCGGCCGAAGCGATCATGCGCGCCGCCACCGAAGTGGTGGAGGGAACCCTCGATGCCGAGTTTCCGGTGGATATTTTCCAAACCGGCTCCGGTACCTCGACCAACATGAATACGAACGAAGTGATTTCGAACCGCGCGACGGAACTGCTCGGCGGCGCCAGGGGCAGCAAGCTGGTGCACCCGAACGACCACGTGAACCTGGGGCAGTCGAGCAACGACGTCATTCCCACCGCCATTCACATCGCGGCCTCGGAAACGATTCAACGGCAACTGATCCCGGCCCTCACGCGGCTCCACAAGGCGCTGAACGGGAAAGCCCGCGAGTTCGACAAGGTCGTGAAGATCGGCCGCACCCATTTGCAGGACGCGACGCCTGTTCGGCTGGGTCAGGAATTCGGGGGCTATGCGCGACAAATCGAATTGGGCATCGCGCGGATGAAGAGGGCTCAAGCGGCCTTGAGCGAGGTCGCCCTCGGCGGCACGGCGGTCGGCACCGGGCTCAACTGTCACCCGAAGTTCGCGACCAAGGTCATGGCCATCATCTCGAAAGAAACCGGCTGTCCCTTTGAAGAGGCCGTGAACCACTTCGAAGGACAGTCGGCCCAGGACTCCCTCGTGGAGGCGAGCGGAGCCTTGAGGACCGTGGCGGTCAGCCTGATGAAGATCGCCAATGACATCCGCTGGCTCGGCTCCGGTCCGCGTTGCGGCCTCGGCGAGATCAATCTCCCCGAAACCCAGCCGGGATCCTCCATCATGCCGGGAAAGGTCAATCCGGTCATTGCCGAATCCGTCACCATGGTCTGCGCCCAGGTGATCGGCAACGATGTCACGATCACGGTCGGGGGACAGGCGGCCAATTTCGAATTGATCGTCATGCTGCCGGTCATGGCCTACAACCTGCTGCAATCCATCGAACTCCTGGCGACGGCCTCGACGAACTTCGCCGTAAAATGCATCGAGGGCATCAAGGCGAATGAAGAACGCTGCAAGAGTTTGATCGAAGAAAGCCTCGCGATGTGCACGGCGCTGGCTCCCGTCATCGGCTACGAAGCCGCTGCAAAATTGGCCAAGGATGCATACAAATCAGGAAAGACCGTCCGGGAGGTCGCCCGCGAACAAAACGTGTTGCCGGAAAAGCGGCTCACCCAACTGCTCGACCCTTGGCGCATGACCGAGGCAGGGGGGCCGGTCGGAAGTGCGGGCGGGTAGGGCCTGTTCACAACCGGGCCGGTGACTAGGCGGATGGGCCGGCAGAGAGGCGGTCCGCTCACGCCGTCGCTTTTGACAGTCCGGCGACCCCTATGCTAACGTGCGCAAAATTTTGAAACTTCCGCCGTGCGACGGCGTTCGTTCACTATCTCGATAAAGGGTAAACGATGAGTGCTACCGGTTCCGAGTCAAGTCGGCATGTCGTCATCGTCGTGGGGGCCGGTCCGGCCGGAATGGCGTTGGCCAAAAAGATGGCGGACGCAGGCCATGACGTCATCATCCTCAATCGCGACATCAAGTTCGGCGGGTTGGCCGAATACGGGATTTTCCCCAGCAAGCTCAAGTTGCGCGGCGGCTTGAAAAAACAATATTGGGAGATGCTCGAACAACCGAACGTCCGCTACTTCGGCAATGTCTCGGTCGGGCAAGGAAAGGACCTCACGGTCGAAGACCTGCGTGGATTGGGCGCGAGCGCCATCGCATTTTCCATCGGCGCGCAGGGCACGAAGGCCATCGGCGTGGAGGGGGATTCCGCCAAGGGCGTGTTCCATGCCAAGGACGTGGTCTATCACTTCAACCGCCTACCTGGTTTCGGGGACCGCCCGTTCGACATGGGGAAACATGTGGCGGTCATCGGGGTCGGCGACGTAATGGTCGATATCGCCCATTGGTTGATCCGTTACAAGAAGGTCGAACGGGTGACGGCCATCGCCCGCCGGGGCCCCGTCGAACGGAAATACAATCCGAAAGAAATTCGCGCCGTCTGTTCGAACATGGACCTGGAGGGAATCGCGAAAGAGTTCGCCCGCATCAAGGACCGTCTGGCCGCCGTGGGACAGAACGCGGACGAAGTGTTGGCAAGCATGACCGCCGAGTTTACGAAGTGTGAGCCGACAGGCAGCCATTCTAAAATGGGGTTCCGCTTCCTGGCTTCGCCGAAACGGGTGCTGGTCGATGCCGACAACCGTGTGCGGGCCCTCGAGATGGAAGAAAACAAGCTGGAGCCGAAAGGCGACGACACCGCCGCGGTCGGACTCAAGCAGTATTACGAATTCCCGGTGGACAGCGTGGTGTTCGCCGTGGGCGACAAGGTCGATGAAACCGTCGGTTTGCCCTATAAGAACGGGGTGTTCGTCACGAATCCCAACAAAACGAGCAACGATCCCGACGACGCCCTGTTTCAAGCCTACGATGAAAAGTCCGGACAGGTCATCGAGGGCCTGTTTCTGGCCGGCTGGGCGCGCAAGGCGAGCGAAGGCCTCGTAGGCATCGCCAAACGGGACGGAGACTGGTGCGCCGAAGTCATCACGCGCTACCTGGCGACCAAGGCTCCGCTGTCACGCACGGCCATCGACGGCGTGCTCACCAAACTGCAGGCACTACTCAAGGAACGAAAGAGTCAGCCGGTGGATCTCGAAGGCCTCAAGGTGTTGGATGCGGTGGAAAAGGCCCATGCCGCCTCTTCCGATGCCATCGGGGAATTCAAGTTTGCCTCGAACGCCGACATGCTGGCTCACATCGAGCGGGGGCGCGGCTGATCGCGCTCCGACTTGCGTCACCCGTCTCCCCATTTCAGTTTCTCCCGCAACACCTCGTAATAACTGCTCTCGGGAAAACGGAGCAGCCTGGTCCGGTGCTCCGAAGCCCTGATCTCGACCGTGTCACCCTGCGTCATTGCCACGCCGACTTGGCCGTCGAGCGTCGCCATCGCTCCGTCGTCTTTGCTGGTGAGCACCACGGCGATTTCCGCATCGGCGGGAACGATCAACGGCCGATGGGTCAAGGTGTGCGGACAGACGGGGGTCAAAATCAAGGACTGTACCGCCGGGTTGATGATCGGACCACCGGCCGACAGGGAGTAGGCCGTCGATCCTGTCGGCGTGCCGACGATCAGACCGTCTCCGCGCAGGTTGGTCACGAATTGGCCCTGGATGGCGATTCTCAGTTCGATCATACGGGCGAGCGTCCCCTTGCTGATCACCACATCGTTGAGAACGACACCGCGGGCGACGGTTTCGCCATGTCGGTGCACGTGGGTCTTCAGCATGAGCCGCTCGTCGAGAACATAGTCGTTGGCGAACACGCGTTCAAGCGACGGATACAAATTCTCAAGGAGGACTTCCGTCAGGAACCCCAGCCCGCCCATATTCACGCCGAGAATGGGAATTCCGCGTTCGCCTGCCAATCGCGCGGCATTGAGCATCGTTCCGTCGCCGCCCAGGACGAGCAAGACATCGGCCTTGCTTGCCAATTGGGTTTTTTGGAATCCGCCCGGCTCGCCCAGCAGCGCCGTCGCCGTCGTATCCAACAGCACATCGATGTTCCGAGAGCGCAACCAGGTGACGACCGCCTGCACGGTGGACTTCACCTCGGGAAATTTCGGTTTCGTCAGGATCCCGATGCTCTTGCTTTTCATAGGTACCGCCGCGTCGCTGCGGCGCCGAGAAGTCGGTTGAAAGGTGCGGGATTGTATCGGGATGGTTCTTTGACTGTCAAACAACACATCGGTGCCGCGCAGGGTTTCACTGTCGCTCAAGCATCGATGCAACGATCGCCGATGATCACTGTCGAATCGTTCAATACCTTGACACCCCATATTGCTCTAGTTAGAATCACAACATCCGATTTTTCGAGCCTTTGACCTGCATTTATTCACTCAGCTAAGGCTTCTTTTACAGACCCCATCACCATAAGGAGGCGGGATGTTCGAACGGTTCACGGACAAGGGTCGCAAGATCATCATCCTGGCACGTGAAGAAGCCGAGCGTCATCAGAACGATTACCTGGGCACCGAACACTTGGTGCTGGCCATCCTCCGCGAGACGGACGGCATTGCGCTGATGATCCTCAAGAAAATGGGGCTCTCGACGGAACAGATCCGCCTCGAGATCGAGCGGAACCTTCCGGGCGGCGGTACCACGATGACCTTCGGGGAAATTCCCTTCAGCCCGCGGGTCAAGAAGGTCATCGAGTACGGCGTCGAAGAAGCCCGCCTGCTCGGCCACAATCACATCGGCAGCGAGCATCTATTATTGGGGCTCCTCCGGGAAGAAGAGGGGATCGGCGGAAAGATTCTCCGGAGTCTGGGTGCCAACCTCCTCACTGCCAGACAACTCACCGTCACCTTCCTGAGAAAGTCTGCGCCGCGCGAGCGGGACCGCAAGAGCAACACGCCGGCGCTCGACGAGTTCGGCCGCGACCTGACCCAGCTGGCCCAGGAAGGACAGCTGGATCCCGTCATCGGACGAGCGGATGAAATCGAACGTGTCCTCCAGATTCTCAGCCGTCGCTCGAAGAACAACCCCGTGCTCATCGGCGAGTCCGGCGTCGGAAAGACCGCTATCGTCGAGGGGCTTGCCCAACGGATCGTCGCCTCAGAAGTGCCGGACAACCTGCTGTCTCGCCGCGTCATTGCCCTTGATTTGGGTTCGCTCGTGGCAGGGACAAAATACCGCGGGCAGTTTGAAGAACGGTTGAAGGTGGTGATGAAGGAAATCGTGCAGGCAGGGAACATCATCATCTTCATCGACGAATTACACACGTTGGTCGGCGCCGGCGCGGCCGAAGGGTCCATCGATGCCTCCAACATGCTCAAGCCGGCCCTGTCCCGCGGCGAAATTCAATGCATCGGCGCCACCACGTTGGACGAATACCGCAAACACATCGAGAAGGACGGGGCGCTCAAGCGGCGTTTCCAGCCGATTTATGTGCAGCCGCCCAGCACCGATGAGACGGTCCGCATCATCCAGGGCCTGCGGGATCGGTACGAGGAACACCACGGCGTGGAGATCACCGAAGACGCCATCGTGGAGGCGGTCAAATTGTCGGACCGGTACATCACCGATCGGTTCCTGCCGGACAAGGCCATCGACTTGATCGACGAAACCGGTTCCCGCGCCAAGCTCCAAACCTATGCGTTGCCGTCGGAACTCAAGGCGCTCGAGCAGGAGCTGAAGAAGATCTCCCGCGACAAAGAGTTGGCCATCTCGATGCAAAACTTCGAGGAGGCCGTCCGCCATCGCGAAGAGGAAGAACGTTTGCGGAAACTGCTCGACGAGTCCAAACGGGAGTGGAAGAAGAACCAAGAGAAGCACAAGCCGACCATCGGGAAGGAAGAAGTGGCGTACGTCGTCTCCAAGATGACCGGCATTCCTCTCTTCAAGTTGGAAGAGGAAGAATCCAACAAGCTGCTCCGAATGGAGGATTTCCTCCACAAGCGGGTCATCGGACAAAACGAGGCCATTTCGGCCGTGGCCCGGGCCATCCGCCGATCCAGGGCCGGTCTCAAGGAAGCGAAGAAGCCCATCGGCTCCTTTATCTTCCTGGGTCCGACCGGTGTCGGCAAGACGGAGTTGGCGCGAACGCTCGCCGAGTTCCTCTTCAACAGCGAAGACGCGCTCATCCGCATCGACATGTCGGAGTATCAGGAAAAGTTCACCAGTTCCCGCCTGTTCGGAGCCCCTCCCGGGTATGTGGGCTATGAAGAGGGCGGGCAACTGACCGAAAAGGTGCGTCGCCGCCCCTATTCGGTGGTGCTGTTCGACGAAATCGAAAAGGCGCATCCGGACGTGTTCAACGTCCTGCTGCAGGTGCTCGACGACGGCGTCTTGACGGACAGTCTCGGGCGAAAAGTCGATTTCAAGAACACGGTCGTCATCATGACGTCCAATATCGGCACCAAGCTGATCCAGAAGGGCGTCTCGCTCGGGTTCCAAAGCGACGAAAAGGACGGGCAACAGTTGCGCCGAAAAGACGAAGTGATGGGAGAACTGCGGCGGTCCTTCAGCCCGGAATTTTTGAACCGGATCGATGAAATCGTCGTCTTCCATTCCCTCGAAAAGGAGCATCTGATCAATATCCTGGACATTCTGCTGCGCGAACTGAACCTTCGCCTCATCGAGAAGAGCGTCACCATCGAAGTGGACGACGAGGTCAAACAGTGGCTCATCAAGGAAGGGTACGAACCGCTCTACGGCGCACGCCCGATGCGCCGCATCATCCAACGCGCGATCGGCGACCCCCTGTCCGAGGAGCTGATCAAGGGCCGCTTCAAGGACAACCGGAAGATCAAGGTGGTCCTGCGGGACGGCGCACCGGCCTTCATCGAACAGGAAGCCATGGCGGGCGTATAGCCCGAATGAACGATGTCCTTCTAGGATCGAACCTGACTTGAGATCCTTTCGACCAACCGGCAACCCCCGCGGTCCTTCTATGGATCCGGGGGTTGTCGCATTTCATGGCGGGACAACTTGTTGACCCGTTTTCGTTTTACACAGAATGCGCCGCATCCCGCACCCACTGCGCCCCGACCAGCAGGCGATCCGGCGTTCCGTTCTTGCGGCCGCCGCGCGATTCCATCCACCTCCTACGCGTTCTCCCTATGAAGAAGACCTCAGACTCCGCATCCCTCGGCCCGATTCTCGGTATCGAAACATCCTGTGATGAAACCGCCGCGGCATTGCTCGACGGGGAGGGACGTGTGCTGGCCAATGTGATCTCGTCCCAACAGGCCGTGCATGAGAAATTCGGAGGTGTGGTGCCGGAACTGGCATCGCGGGCCCATATTCAGAATGTGGATTGGGTCACCAGGCAGGCCCTCGAAACAGCAGGACTCCGATGGCAGGACCTCGGCGCCATCGCCGTCACACAAGGTCCCGGCCTGGCCGGTGCGCTGCTTGTGGGCATCAGCTATGCCAAATCTCTCGCCTATGCCCTGGGCATTCCGTTGGTGGGCGTGAGTCACCTTGAAGGACACATCGCCTCCGCCTGGATCGACGCCCCTTCCTTTCCTAGAGCCTGCGTGGTCTTGATCGCCTCGGGCGGACATACGCATCTCTTCCACGCCGACCAGGAGGGTGGTTTCCACCTCATGGGAAAAACCATCGACGACGCGGCCGGTGAAGCGTTCGACAAGGGTGCGCAGCTGCTCGGCCTCGGGTATCCGGGAGGACCCTTGATCGACAAGGCCGCTCGCGGCGGACATCCGACCGCCGTGCGGTTCCCCCGCTCACATGTGAGGACCGGACGACTGGATTTCAGCTTCAGCGGCCTCAAGACCGCCTTGCTCTATCATCTCCAACCTATGACTCCAACGATGATCGTCGACCAACAGGCCGACCTCGCCGCGGCCTATCAGGAAGCGATCGTGGACATCCTGGTGCGCCAGGCTTTCGCGGCGGTCCGGCAGACCGGGGTTTCGGCCCTCGCCGTGGTCGGCGGCGTGTCGGCAAACTCCCGGCTGCGGGCCAGGTTGGCGGCGCGCGCCGCCGAGGAAGGGATTGCCTTGGGCCTGCCGGCCCTGTCCTATTGCACCGACAATGCGGCGATGATCGCAGCGGCCGGCCGGCAAGCTTTTCTGCAGGGGAGGGTGGCCTCGTTTGATTGCGAAGCGATGCCCGATATGGCACTCCCTTCATCCACCAACATCGGCACAGTCCGCCATAGGCAGTGACGAACGATTACCAAGGAGCACGGCCATCCCGACCGTCCATGGACATATCAGCGGCCTGAAGGCCAGCCACCTCTCGGCATTGGAGCGTTTGTATCGACGACGCATTCCTTCCTCGGCCGTCATCACCCTAGAGTTGGCCCGCACGGCCTGCCAACTCACCAGAGAAATCAGACGCCCTATCGGGCTCCTCATCACACGCCGCGGAATCATCCAGCAGGTACTGGTCGGAGCGGGATGCGCCCCTACGGTTGAATCCCTGGCCAAGTTTCGCGTGGGGCCACATTCCCTCCGCGGCCTCCGGTTGATTCGCACCCATCTCCACGATGAACCGCTGAGCCAGGAGGACCTGACGCATCTGGCATTGCTGCGTCTGGATCTGATGGGTTTGTTGGGAGTGGATGACGCGGGCGAACCGGCCGTGCTTCACCTCGCACACCTGCTTCCGCCTAATCAGCAGGGGCAAATCTGTCGAATTCTGAAGCCGGTCCCCTTCCACCATCTGGATCTCCAGTTCGATACATTCATCCACACGCTCGACAGCGACCTGCTTCGGTCGGACATCCGTCATGTCGTCGGCGGCGGCAAGGAATCGGCCATTCTCGTGAGCGCCTCATCCAAGAGCCGCGCGGAGCAGGAAGAGCATTTGGAAGAATTGAACGAGCTGGCGGAATCGGCCGGCATTCTCGTCCTGGATCGGGTGTTGCAGCGCACCCACGAGGACTACCAGCGCTTCTTGCTCGGCAAGGGGAAATTGAAAGAGGTCGTGATCCGCGCGCTCCAGCAGGGCGCCGACCTGTTGATCTTCGACCAGGATCTGGCTCCGGCCCAGGCCCGCGCCATCTCCGAAGTGATCGACCTCAAGGTCATCGATCGCACCCAACTCATTTTGGATATATTCGCGCGACGGGCCCACACCCGCGAAGGCAAGGTCCAGGTGGAACTGGCACAACTCCGCTATCTCCTCCCACGGCTCTCCGGACACGGGACATCGTTGTCGCGCCTCGGAGGCGGAATCGGCACGCGGGGTCCCGGCGAAACCAAATTGGAAACCGATCGCCGCCGCATCCGCGACCGCATCGCCCACCTGGAGCGGGAGCTTGGCCACATCGCCCGTCATCAGGATCAACGCCGCTCTCGCCGTCTTCGGCATGCGCTGCCGATTCTCTCCATCGTCGGCTACACCAACGCCGGGAAATCGACATTACTCAATACGTTGACCCACAGCCAGGTCGCGGCTCAAGACCGCCTCTTCGAAACACTCGATACGACCAGCCGGCGCCTGCGCTTTCCGCACGAGCGCGAAATCATCGTGACCGATACGGTCGGGTTCATCCGGGATCTTCCCAAGGACCTGGTCGGGGCCTTCCGCACCACCCTCGAAGAACTGCGGGACGCCGACATGCTGTTGCACGTGGTCGATGCCACGGCCCACGACATCGACCTCCAAATCACTGCGGTCGAGACGGTCCTGCGCTCGCTCGACTTGGAGACGATTCCCCGGGTGCTGGTCTTGAACAAGTGCGACCGGCTCTCCGCCCACGAATGCCTCGTCCTCTGCCAGCGGTATCGGGCCATCGGCATCTCGGCCCTGCATCGGGACTCGCTGCGCCCCTTGATCACACATCTCGAAACTCTGTTGCCCGCCAACCCCATGCCAGGCGATCCGGCCGAGGATTCCGCATCGGTTTCCCGGAACCTGGCACTTGCATCTCAATCCTGACCGCTTCACAATTGGCCGCCACCAGCAGCACATCATGAAGGCAACAGCAACCCATCAGCCGGCCGGTCGTCCGGACAAGCGCCGCGTCACACGGATCCTGAACGCCTTACGCTCGTCGATGCCGACGATCAAGGTGGAACTTGACCATCGCAATCCCTGGGAACTGCTGGTCGCCACGATTTTATCGGCGCAATGTACAGACCAGCGCGTCAACCAGGTCACACCGCAGCTCTTCCGTCGATACCACCGCCCTCGCGACTACGCGGAGGCAGGCCCGGCTGAGTTGGAAGCCCTCATCCGCCCGACGGGGTTTTACAAAACCAAGGCCAAGAGCCTCATCAACTGCGCCAAAGTGGTCACAGAGCAGTTTCACGAGCAGGTGCCGGATACGATGGAGGAGCTGACGGCCCTGCCCGGTGTCGGGAGAAAGACCGCCAACGTCATTCTTGGCAATGCGTTCGGAAAGCCCGCCGTTGTGGTCGACACGCATGTCAAACGGGTGGCAGGACGGCTCGAACTGACCAGCCACACAGACCCGGACAAGATCGAGGCGGACCTGCGGCAATTACTGCCGGAAGACCAGTGGACGGAAGGATCGCAACGGCTCCTGCTGCACGGACGGTACGTCTGTCTGGCCCGCATTCCGAAATGTGGACACTGTCCTCTCTATGCCGATTGCCGATGGAAGGGGAAACTTACACGATGATCCGGAGCATGACAGGGTACGGGAAAAAGGACGGGACATCGCAGGAAGTCGGGGTGACCGTGGAGATCCGCTCGGTGAACCATCGATTCCTGGAAGTGGCGGTGAAGGTTCCTCGTTCCCTGACGCAGTTGGAGGAACAGATTCGCAAGGCGGTACAGGAACGGTGCCTCCGCGGCAGGGTCGATGTCTCGGTCTCCCTGCACAACAGCGGCGGCGGTCTCAAGACCGTCCAGATCGATCAGGCCCTTGCCAAGCAATACCATGCAGCCCTCAAAAAACTCCAAAAGACACTGGGGCTGCGCGGGACGGTCGATATCTCGATGCTCGCGGGGTTCCGCGACATCCTCTCACTGTCCGATCAGCCGGTCGACTCCGGTCAATTGTCTAAGACAATCCTGCGGGTGCTGGGCGGTGCGTTGACAGACTTGGAACGGATGCGACGACGGGAAGGGGAGGCGCTCGCCAAGGACCTGGCGACCCACGTGGAAGCCATCCGAACGGCCAAGGCCGCCGTGGCGGAGAAGGCACCGAAGTTGTCTCACGAAGCGTTCGAACGGATGAAGGGCCGTGTCCAGACTCTGTTGCAGGGTGAATTGTCGGATCCGGCTCGTCTCCAACAGGAACTGGCGCTGTTTGCCGACCGCTCCGACATCTCGGAAGAATTGGTCAGACTTGAGTCACATATGGTACAGTTCGACCAGACGCTTCGAAGCAAGGAGTCGGTGGGCAAGACGCTGGAGTTTCTGCTGCAGGAAATGGGACGGGAAGTGAACACCATCGGCTCGAAAGCCAACGACGCCGAGGTCGCTGGTCTCGTCGTCCGCATGAAGGCCGAACTGGAAAAACTGCGGGAACAGGTTCAAAATGTCGAATAGGGTCGGCTTCGACGCCGGCTGATCTATGAACCAGACGCCAGCTCCATCCCACGACAAACCGGCTCAAGTGCGCCGGGGCATTCTGTTCATCGTGTCCGCCCCGTCCGGCACGGGGAAAACAACCCTGTGCAAGCAGATCGCCGCCAACGTTCCGGGACTCTGGCATTCGGTGTCCTATACGACCCGCAAGCCGCGCCCGGGAGAGGTGGAGGGGCAGGATTATTATTTTCTGGATGAGGCCACCTTCCGACAGATGATCGACCGCAATGAATTCGTCGAATGGGCCCATGTTTACGGGAACCTGTACGGCACACCCAGGAAAATGTTGTCGGATAAGCTGGAGCAGGGTATCGATGTTCTGCTCGAAATCGACGTGCAGGGGGCGCGGTCGGTGAAGAAAAAGTTTGAAGATGCCGTCTACATTTTCATTCTCCCGCCGTCGTTCGACACGTTGCGGACGAGGCTCCAGAACAGGGCGGGGGACTCGCCGGACGAAATTCAACGCCGGCTGCAGAAGGCCAAGGAAGAGGTCTGGAGCTACCGGGAGTACTATTACATCGTCCGGAACGACGACTTGAAACAGTCCCTCAAAGAACTCGAAAGCATTTTTCTCGCGGAACGGATCAAGACCAAACGCCTCAACATGACCTGGCTGGAAGAAAAATTCATTCTCGACAAAGAGGGAGCGCGGGGGAATTCCTCCTCCGTCCCCCTATCAAAGGAGCAGACGCACCATGGTTGACATGTTATCCCTGTTACCGGAATACGCCGCCGACGAATTTGATTCACGACACCGCCTGGTCATCGTCGCCGCGCAGCGGGCCAAGCACCTGGTCCAGGGCGCGCGAACGTATGGTCCGTCAAAATTCACCAAAGAAACCAGCATCGCGCTCGATGAAGTGCTGCAGCACAAGGTGAAGTTCCTCTGCGGAAAGGAAGCCCGCGACGCCATCAAGGAATCGAAGCGCGTCAAGGAAGGCGAAACGGAACGCATGGCCATGATGACCGGCGAAGACGCCAAGGAAATCAAGAAGGAACTCAGCATCTACGTGGACGATACCGTCAAGCCCGCCGCCCCGGAGGGCGAGGAGTAGTCCCGCTCCGTGCAGACGACCGGCCCTTCACTCACCGCGGTCCGTCTCGTGCTCGGCGTCACCGGGAGTATCGCCGCCTCCAAAGCCGTGGGGCTGCTGCGTCTGCTTCGCCGCGAATCAGCACAGGTCCGCGTCGTCATGACGGCGGGGGCCTGCCGCTTCGTGACCCCGCTCACCTTTGAAGTGTTGTCCGGCGCCCATGTGGCGACCGACCTCTTCGAAGCCCACCAGGAAATGCTGCACCTGTCCCTTCCCGAGGAGGCCGATGCCATCCTGATTGCGCCGGCCACGGCCAATTGCCTGGCCAAGGCAGCCCTCGGACTCGCCGACGATCTCCTGTCCACCATGCTCCTGACGACCTCTTGTCCGGTGATCGTCGCCCCGGCCATGGACGGCGACATGTGGCGACACCCGACCGTCGTCGAACATGTCGCAACCTTACGACGGCGCGGGGTTCTGGTCGTGGAACCGGAAGAGGGGCTGTTGGCATCGGGCCACATAGGGCAAGGACGGTTGGCGGATGAACAGCATATTTTGGCTGCGGTCCAGGCGGCCGTCCGTCCACATCGAGATTGGAGCGGCCGCCGGGTTTTGATTTCCGCCGGCCCCACACAGGAAGCCATCGATCCGGTGCGGTTCATTTCCAACCGTTCGTCCGGAAAAATGGGCTATGCCCTCGCAGAAGCGGCCAAGGCTCGAGGGGCCGAGGTGGTATTGGTCTCAGGCCCCACGGCGCTCACGCCGCCGAGCGGAATCGAGTTGCTCTCGGTGACGACGGCGGAGGAGATGAGGAAGGCCGTCTTGAGCCGGTTGTCCTGGAGCGATACGGTCATCATGGCCGCGGCGGTCGCGGACTTCCGTCCCGCCAGACCGTCGGCCCAGAAACTCAAGAAACGTCACCGCCCGATCACCGGCCTGGAGTTGGAACCGACCGAGGACATTCTTTTGGAACTGTCCGCTCGCCGGACGACGCAACTGCTCGTGGGATTTGCGGCGGAAACCGAGGATCTGCTTGCCCATGCGCGGAAAAAACTGCATGCTAAGGGCGTGGATCTGCTGGTCGCGAACGACGTGACGGCCGTCGGCTCCGGATTCGGATCGGACAGCAATCGAGTCATCCTTCTGGATCGCAACGGACAGACCGAGGAGCTGCCGCTCCTGTCCAAACGTGATGTCGCCGATCGGATTCTCGACCGCATGCTGACATTGCAGGTCGTCCGGCAATCGGGCAAAAAGCCGTCGCGAACCAACCGCAAGGAGTAGGGCATGGCTTCGTCACAAAGTCGTGGTCCTTCCAACAGCGCCGAAATCGACCGGCTCGCGACCGCCTTCGCCAAGGACCCTCGCTCCAAAATGTTTCTGCCCCTCGCGGAAGCCTATATCAAGGCCGACATGTGGCAGGAAGCTGCGGCGGTGCTCGAAGACGGTCTCGCGGTCTATCCGAATTTTGTGACCGCCATGGCGGCGTTGGGTCGCGTCTACGATCAATTGGGGCAGCCGGCGAAAGCGAAAGCGATTCTGGAACAGGTCATCACGCACAGCCCCGACAACCTTCGCGCGCACCGTATTCTGGCCAAACTGTTCAATGCCGAGGGGCGAGCCGAGTCGGCTCTGCGCTCCTGCCATGCAATCCTGGTTGCCAATCCATACGATGAAGAGGCGCTCTCGATCAAACGCAGCATCACCGGCGCCTCCAACGACGCTCCCAAATCTACAGGCGAGAACAAGCGTGCCGACGTTGAAGCCAAACCGGAGGGGATAAAGGAACCAGCGCCCGTCGCAACGGTGCCGGAGCAGGCAACTCCCGCAACGGCCCCCTCGCCCGAACCGGTTCCTGAACCTCCGGTCATGAAACATGCCGCGACGATCGCCCGCCTCGAAGCCTGGCTCCGTACCATTCAGACCCACCGCCGGACCACATCCGAACGGCTGTAACATTTCGCTCAAAGCCATCTCAGTCTGCCTGCAGCCACACCGTCACATCGTAATCAGAGGCAAATGACGTCCGGTCGATCAGGTGATCCGTCACACGGAGAGCGACTCGGTTATTATTTTGCAGGATCAATGTTACGAACAGGAAACTGTTATTGCGATGGCTGAGGACGGAGGAGGGCGGCGATCAGACAGCCCTTCTTGCTCGCTGCCCGCGCACCGTAAATCGATAGGACATCTAATTGCAGGCGATGCTCGGTCAACGCGCGCAGTGGAGTGCTGCCTCATCACCGCCGTCTGTGAGAGCCAGATACTTCCCCATCCATTCAGCCCTAGCCGGTTGTATGGAGCAGAGACAAGACCACCCCGTGAACAGCGTTTGACCCACCTGGAACAGCCTGTTACAATGCCGCCGCTGCTGGCAATCCTATCCACTGCAGCCTACTGATAACCGAGACGCACTACAGAGACATGCTGCGGCTGCTCGTGCTTCATGGTCCCAATTTGAATCTGCTGGGGACGCGAGAACCATCCGTCTACGGACACCTGTCGCTGGCGGACCTCGACAAGGCCATCGCCCGCCGCGCCGGCGAGTTGGGAATCGAGGTGGAGACCAAACAGTCGAATGTGGAAGGAGAATTGGTCACTTGGATTCAGAATGCCGGGGGCCGCTTCGATGGAATCGTGATCAATCCGGCCGCCTACACGCATACCAGTATCGCGATACGTGATGCGATCGCCGCCGTCGCCCTGCCGACGGTAGAAGTGCACCTCTCGAACATTCACCGGCGGGAGGAATTTCGCCGTCATTCCTTCATCGCCGCGGTCGCCTTGGGACAGATTTCCGGATTCGGACCCACCGGCTATCTTCTGGCATTGGAAGGACTTGTCACCCATCTCGGCGCCGACCGTAAAGCATCGCGTCCGGGATCCGCATCGAACAGAAAACCAGCGGCCGCGCGCCGTTGAACTTTGTCGCACCAAGGAGTGTTGTTGTGATTTCGACCGCAGATTTTCGAAACGGCAGCCGATTGATGGTGGAGGGCCAACCCTTCCATATCGTGGAATTTCAACATGTGAAACCAGGAAAGGGCGGCGCCTTCGTCCGGACGAAGCTGAAAAGTTTTCTGACGGGCAACGTCCTCGACCGGACCTTTCGCTCCGGCGAGCGGTTCGACGAGCCAGACCTTGAGGAATGCGAGATGCAGTTCCTCTATGCCACCGGCGACTCCTACACCTTTATGGATACGGCCACCTACGAGCAGTTTACCTACGAGAAGAGCCAGCTGGGGAGCAACGCCGATCTGCTCAAAGAAAATATGATCGCCCAAATCCTCATCTACGAACACCGCCCGATCGCCGTCGTCTTGCCCACGTTCATCGAGCTGAAGGTGGTGGACGGCGAGCCCGGTGTCCGCGGCGATACGGCTTCGGGCGGCAGCAAGCCGGCCATCGTGGAGACTGGCGCAACGATCAAGGTTCCGCTCTACCTGGAAGTGGGAGAAACCATCCGTATCGATACCAGAACCCGTGAATTCGTGGAGCGTGTGCGTTGAGTCCATCACGCAAAAAGGGTGGAAAGCGCGGAGGCGCCGGCAAGCCGATCGTGCTGCCGAGCGCGTTCGCACCCCGGCCTCCGGGAGCGGACCAGCTCCTGCTGCACCAGGACCATGTCGCTCAGATTCAACAGCTGGCCGACCTGCTGAAGCGCAATCACCTGACCGAGTTGGAGATCGAACGCAGCGGGATGCGTATCCGCATCCGGCACGAACCGATGATCAGACCGGCGCCGGCCCAGGCCGTGGAAACGGTCCACAGCCAGGCACCGTCGGCCGGCACCCAGGCTGCCGCACAGATGCAGGCTCCGTCGGACACGGAAGGCCTGGTCACGATTACATCGCCCATCGTCGGGACCTTCTACCGTTCTCCCTCACCGGATGCAGACCCCTATGTGGAAGAGGGGGACTATGTGAAGAAGGGCCAGGTCCTCTGTATCGTGGAAGCCATGAAGCTCATGAACGAGATCGAGTCCGAGGCAGATGGAAGAATCACCAAAATCCTGGTGGAAAGCACCAAGCCCGTCGAGTATGGACAACCGCTCTTCTTGATCGACCCCAACGCCGCACCTTGACGACGACACAAACCTCGACGGCCTATCGGCATTTGCAAAATCTTATGAACTTGGGGCTTCATAGTCTGATCCACGGCGGAGCAGGTCGTGTTTAAGAAAGTCTTGGTCGCCAATCGCGGGGAGATCGCGCTCCGGGTCATCCGAGCCTGCAAGGAACTCGGCATCAAGACCGTCGCGATCCATTCCGAAGCTGATACGGCGGGGCTGCATGTGCGGGCGGCGGACGAACACGTCTGCGTCGGCCCGCCGGAATCTGCGCTGAGCTACCGCAATATTCCCAACGTCTTGAGCGCCGCCGAGATCACCGGCGCCGACGCCATTCACCCAGGCTATGGGTTCCTCTCCGAAAACGCGCATTTTGCGGAAGTGTGCGAATCGATCGGGATCAAGTTCATCGGTCCCACCTCGGAAAACATCGCGTTGATGGGCGACAAGTCCAAGGCGCGCGAAGTCGTCGCAAAACGGGGGCTCCCGGTCACACCCGGCAGTCCCGGCGAACTCCGGAGCGAACAGGATGCGCAGGAGGCGGCGAAGACCATCGGTTTCCCCGTCATCATCAAGGCCTCCGCCGGAGGCGGTGGACGCGGCATGCGCGTGGTGAACAAACCGGAGGAATTGGCGCGGGCGTTTCAGGCGGCGCAGGCCGAAGCGAAGTCCACCTTCGGTCACGACGGAGTCTATCTCGAACGTTACTTTCTCGAACCACGCCACATCGAAGTCCAGATCGTGGCCGACCATCGCGGCCACGTGGTGCACCTCGGCGAGCGGGATTGTTCGATTCAACGCCGCCACCAGAAGCTGGTCGAAGAAACCCCGTCGCCGGCGATCGATGAGCGGTTACGGCGCGAAATCGGCCGCGTCGCAGTCGAAGCCGTCAAGGCCATCCACTACAGCAGCGTCGGCACGGTGGAGTTTCTCCTCGACAAGGATCGCAACTTCTTCTTCATGGAAGTGAACACGCGCATTCAAGTCGAGCATCCCATCACGGAAATGGTCACCGGCATCGATCTGATCAAGGAGCAAATCCGGATCGCCTCCGGCATGGTGCTTTCGTTCAAGCAGCCGGACATCAAGCTCAACGGGCACAGTTTCGAGTGCCGGATCAACGCCGAGGACCCGGAAAAGTTCACCCCCTGCCCGGGCCAAATCACGAAATACTCGGCTCCCGGAGGGTTCGGCGTCCGTGTCGATTCCGCGATGGAACCGAACGCCATCGTGGTGCCCTATTACGACTCCTTGATCGCCAAACTGATTACCCACGGTCGTGACCGCCAGGAGGCCATGGCCCGCATGCGCCGCGCACTGGATGAGTTCGTCATCGAAGGCATCAAGACGACGATCCCGCTCCACCGGCGGATCTTCACCGATCCCGATTTTCAGAAGGGCCATGTCTCCACGACGTTCCTCGATCGCTTTCTTGCCAACCAGTCCTCCTGATTCACGCCAGATACCAGGGAGCGCGTCACGTCTCAGGCCGGCCGACAGCAGTTCCTCAAGGGGTTGTACCTCGTGCTCGACCCCGCCGTCCGTTCAGACCGTCCGCTGCCCGACTTGCTCCGAGAAGCGGCCGGCCAGGGTGTTCGCCTCTTCCAATATCGAGACAAGCAGGCCTCGATGAAAGAGGCCTATCGACAAGCCCTTGCCCTGCGGCAGGCCGCGACGGAGGTCGGCGCCTTATTGATCGTCAACGACCGTTGCGACCTGGCCATGGCCGTGGAGGCGGATGGCGTGCATCTTGGACAGGAAGACCTGCCCATCACCTACGCGCGCAAGCTACTGGGGCCGGACAGGATCATCGGACTCTCGACCCACAATCCGGCCCAAGTGCGTGAGGCGGTCACAGGTCGGCCGGACTACTTGGGATTCGGACCGATCTTCGGGACTGCGACCAAGGCCGACCACGAACCGGTGGTGGGACTCGAAGGGTTGCGCGCGGTGCGGCCCCTGACCACTCTGCCGATATTTGCGATCGGAGGCATCACGGCGGACTCGGCAGGGGAGCTCCTCGCAGCAGGGGCGGACGGCCTGGCCGTCATCTCTGCGATCCTCAAGGCTCCTGACCTCGGAGCGGCGATACGGAACTTCCAACAGTCTCTCTCAACAGGCGATCGGCGAGATCCTTGATAGGGCTACTCTGAGCCAACATCTCGATCGCAGCACACCAACCGTGGTCCAGCCCTGCCTGGTAGGGGAGCGGTCCCAGCACAGGAACGCCGGCCCGCTCCCGCAACAGAGCAATCGTCGACGCAACCTGTTCCTTCTCTGTGGAAGTCGTAGAAGGTCTTGTCTCATTCAAGACCAGAGCGAAGGTCCCAATGCCTGTACGTTCAAGGGATTCCAGCGTAAGGAGCGCATGGTTGATTCCGCCGAGTCCGGCCCGTCCCACCAGAAGGACAGGCAGCTGCAACCGACTGATCAGGTCGCGCATGGACCAACCGCTGCCCATCGGAACGAGCAGACCGCCGGCCCCTTCGACGACGACACAAGAATAGCGGCTTGTCAGTCGTTCATATTGCCGAAGAATCTGTTCCCTATCGATGTTCCGTCCCTCCGCAGAAGCAGCGGCGAAGGGAGCGAGGGGAGCGTGGAATCGGTAGGGAGAGACGAGATCGAGCGCATCCTCGACTCCCGCCGCAGCCATCAATCGACCGGCGTCACTGTCTTCCTGCGCACCAGCCTGCAGGCCCGTCTCAACCGGTTTCATCACACCGACCGAACAACCAGCCTGCACGAGTCTGCGGACCAGTGCGGCGGAGACAACGGTCTTGCCGACGCCCGTATCCGTCCCTGTCACGAACAACCCTTGAGCTATTCCCATGCTCTTTCCGTGTAACAGGCTGCAAAAAACTCTGTTTAGCCCTGCGAAATCGACGAATGGGCATCTGAAGCCGCGAGTGAATATCCCAGCAGGATGCTCAAAACGGCCGCCAGCATTCGATCAGAGGATACGGCTGTCCAGGTTCCATATCTGCCCCGACACATCGGAGAGCTGCGCCAGCAGGCAGATCGCCTTACCCACGTCATCGAGATTCGAGGCCCGTCCCAAGACATGGTCGCGAAGCTGCTGGGCCGAAGGAAACGAATCGCCGGCCATCGCGGTCTGATGCCGGCCGGGACAGGCCAGATTGACACGGATATTGTGGGGCCCCCATTCACGCGCCGCCGTCTTCACGAGACCAGTGAGCCCGGCCTTCGAGGCCGCATAGGCGCCCTGTCCGTTCGTTCCCTGCAAACCGGCATAGGACCCGATCACGACGATGGAACCCCCTCCATGTGTCATCATGGAAGCAGCCGCGACCGTCATACAACGATAGGTGCCGGTCAAATTCGTGTCGATGATCCGTGCCCATTCCGCTTCCGGGCAGGTCATCACCAGCTGTCCGCTCGCGGTCCCGGCATTGCAGAGCAGGATATCGAGTTGCCCGCGCTGCCGTACGATGGCTTCGACCATGGCCTGGACCTCATGGCTCGATCGTATATCCGCCCGATAGAGCGCTCCCTGCCCACCGGCTTCCGAGACAAGCGCCAGGGTCTCTTCCGCCGCCTTTTCATGACGGAAATAGTGCACGCCGACCCAGCAGCCGGCGCGGGCAAAGGCAAGGCAGAGTCCGCGCCCGATTCCGCCGGACCCGCCGGTCACCAGCACGGTCCTGGCTTCTCGAACAGGCTCACTCTGTGGAGGGGGCACCGGCATCACGGCGAGCGATTATGCGAGGAGGCAGGGCGGAAGGCAAGGGACAGGCCCCGGCTTGCTGCAGTTCGGCGAGTATGGTACCGTCATTTTTTTATTGGAGGCTACCCGTGATCGTTCAGAAGCTGGTTCACTCGACCCTCGTCGGAATGGGACTGCTCGGATGCGCGGCCTTGTGGTCGGCGCAGGAACAGGCTCACGCGGCCGAGGGCGGCGAGAGCATCGCCCAATCCGCCGATTATTTTCCTGACAGCATCGGCACGCGCTGGCAATACCGTGGACAGATCACGGAAGGGCCGTTGCAGACGATCGAGCATAAGTATTTCACCAACGTGTCCTCGGTGACCGGAACCCGCACCTTGAAAGGCGGCCTGACGGTCAGCGTCTTTCATGATACCAACCCCGGCAACCACGGCCCTTCCGACAGCTTCTACCGGCGCGATGCGGCCGGCATCGTCTACTACGGCTCCGAGCCCGGGACTCCGCTGGAGCGGCAGCTGGTGCCGTACCAGATCATCCGGTTTCCCATGAAAGTGTCCCAGTCGTTTCAACAGTTCAACCGCACGGATATCGATTTCGGGAGCGATATCGACGGAGATGGGACCAACGAACATGTGGATGTCGAAGGACATTCGACGGTGCTCGGCCTGGAATCGGTCACGGTGCCGGCCGGTACCTATGCTGATGCGATAAGGGTGGAAGCAAGGATGACGCTCCGGATCAGACTGTCCTCCGCCGACCGGACGGCGGTCGGCACGGACGTCATGACCGCCTGGTTCGCCAAGGGGGTGGGGCTGGTCAAATACGTCGAACGGCAGGAGTTGGCCGCGCTCAAAGACGACCGCGGCAGCGTCACCGACATCATGGAAGAGCTGGAAGAATTTACCGTGAAATCCTCGCCGGCCCTACAGGGTCGGGGCGAATCCACGCCGCAGGGTCTGCTCGCTGACGACGCGGGCGATCATAAATTGTTTCAGGTACTCTTCTCCGCCGGCCTTCGCGCCTACCCCCGATAACCGATGCCCGCCGAACGGCTGCCGCCCTACCAAGGCTCCGGTGATCGGGCGGTTGATGTAGAGGTTCCCGACATCGAACGCCAGGCGCGCCAACTCGATGTGCCGGGGACTGCGTGAATAGAGTCCCCCCGTCAACGCATAGGCGGTGCTGTCGGCCAACTGCAGGGCCTGCTCGAACGACTGTGCCCGCATCACGGCGAGCACCGGCCCGAAAATCTCTTCCTGCGCCAGCCGGTGGGAAGGCTCGATCTCGGCAATGACCACCGGTCCGATCACATAACCAGATCCTTCGGACGACCGGTCGACCACGACCCGTCCTTCCTGCCGACCGATCGCAATATATTCCTGAATTCGTTTCTGCGCCCGCCCGTCGATCACGGGACCGACTTGAGCGGCAGGATCGTCCGCCGCACCGATGCGAAGGCTCAGGACCGCCTCTGCCAACCGTTGCACGAACTCGTCATGCACCCTGTCCGTCACGATCACCCGCGAACAGGCGGAACATTTCTGCCCCGCATAGCCGGTGAACGAGGCCACGACCCCCGTCACCGCCTCGTCGAGGTCGGCCGTGTCGTCCACGATGATCGCGTTTTTTCCGCCCATCTCGGCGATGACCCGTTTCACGAACCGCTGTCCCGGCTGCTGCAGACCGGCGGCCTGCATGATGCCGAGGCCCACGTCCTTCGATCCCGTAAACGCAATCGTCGCCACCGCCGCTCCCGTCACCAGTTCACGCCCCAAGTCGGGGCCGCCGGGCACGTACTGCAGCGCCCCCACCGGTACCCCCGCCTCGGTCAGGATTCTGGCGAGCCAATATCCCGTGGCCGACGATCGCTCGGAGGGCTTGAACAGCACCGGGTTGCCGGAGACCAGGGCCGCCGCCACCATCCCGGTCGGAATGGCCAGCGGGAAATTCCAAGGCGCAATGACCACGGTGATGCCGCGCGGACTCCAGAACAATTCGTTCAGCTCGCCCGGATAACGCCCCAGGCGGTGAGGGGCATCGAGCTGCTCCATTTCGCCGGCATAGTACTCCAGAAAATCGATGGCCTCCGCGACATCGGCATCGGCCTCTCGCCAAGGCTTGCCCTCCTCAAACACTTCCCATGCGGCCAATTCCCGACGCTGTGTTCGCATCAACGCCGCCGCCTTGCGCATGATCGCGACGCGATTCGCGATCGGCCTCTCCTTCCAGGCTTCTGCATGGGCCTCTGCCCCTTCCATCAAGCCTGCGACATCGGCAGGACCATAACTCTGCACGACCGCCACCAGTTGATCCGGTCGGCTGGGGTTGAACGAGCGCAGATCCGGCCCGGTCGGTGGATGGCATGCGAGCTTCGAGGCCTCCAGACGTTGTCCCAACCGCTTTCGCACCAGATCGAGCGCTTCGGCCATGGAAGCACGAACCTGAGGACGGGAAAAGTCCGCTACCGGTTCATTGACGAACCGGCGAGGGCCGGCCGGCGGAGAGGCCTCATGATCCGTCTCCGCAGGAACCGAGGCAACCTTGGGTACGACCTCCGGCGGGGCCAGCAACAGCGCCAGTGGCTGCGACTCCACATATTCCTTCCGCAGGAACGATTCATTCGACGTATTCTCCAGCAGGCGGCGGACGAGGTAGGCCATGCCCGGCAGCAACTCTCCCACCGGGGCATAGAGCCGCAGGCGCCGCCCTCGATCGCTGATCGCATGTTGAAAGGGCTCTGCCATGCCGTAGATCATCTGATACTCCCAGGCTTCGGGAGACAGCTTGAGGGCCTCGGCCACCGCCTCGACCACGGCCAGACTGCGGAGGTTGTGCGTACCGAACGCCGGCCTGACGAGGTGATGGTTCTCCAGCAACAGCCGAATGAGTGACTCATAGTTCACGTCCGTCTCAGCCTTCTGCTCGAACAGCGGCATCGGCCAGCCGCGCTGTCGATAGCGAATCGCGTCCGAATCCCAATAAGCGCCCTTCACCAGCCGGATCGTGATCGGCACCTGTCGTTCGGCGGTCCAGGCCAGGAGCCGGCGCACGTCATCCTGCGTATCGGTGCGATAGGCCTGCAGCGCAATCCCGGCATGGGGAAAGGTCCGGTAGGGTTCCTCCAAAAACAGCCGCATGAAGGTGGAGAGGATCAGGTCCTTCGTGTCCGCCTGCTCCATATCGAAGATCACCGAGGCGGGGAGGGTACAAGCAGTATTCAAGAGCGGCCGCAGGCGGGCGGCAAGCGCGCGATAGCTGCCGTCCGGATCGATCGGATCGAGTTGCGAGTAGAGCGCCGAGATCTTGATCGAGAGCTGCAGGCGGGGAAGGGGACCCAGATGGTCCCGTTCGAGCAAGGGCGCAGATGACCAGGTCGGACAGACTTCACCGAGGCTGTGCAACGCCGCGAGGCAACGGTCTCGATAGCCGTCCGCCTCCCGCTCGCTGACGGTCGCTTCCCCAAGAAGATCGACCGAAAAGGCCCGCCCGTCATCCCACAATTTACGCAGGGTCGGGACTGCTTGCTCAATGGAGGCTCCGGCGATAAAGCTGGTCGCCATCTGCTCCACCTGATGCCGGATGGCCTTTCCGCTCAGGGTCGCGCCCAACTTGGTGGAGGCGAGCGCCTTGAGTCCCCACTGCGCGCCGAACAGGTTCGCGCCCATGTCGCCGAAGTATTCCTCGGCCAGACGCACGACCTGCGCATCGTCCCGCAACGACGGCAGTACATCGATGAAGCGGAACAATTGGGCCTTGAAGGCGGGATCTTTCATCGCCAGGTTAATGGCCGCCTGGGACCACCAACGGGAATCGAACAGGCCGGGAGCCAGCCCGCCGGAACGGCTGGCCAGGTCTTCGCCGATGGCGCGGATGCGGGATTCGAGCAGGGCAGGGTTGAGGGTCATCGCTTCCTCCAGGACGGCATGAAGACTCTCCATTGCAGTATACACCGCGCTAGGCCGGTTGAAAATTTGACCGCCGGTTCTGGCGCCGGTGGATTGTCGCTGCGCCAGGCGACGTGGAGAGGGGCAGATGTGCCAGGGCTGAATGGAGGGGCTTGCCGGACAATGGATCGATGGGCACGTTATGTGAGTCGTGTCCGTTTCTTCCTCCCCGTTTGTATGGCCCAGAGAGCCAGGCCTGTGATCCCCATGAGGAGCAGGGGGACCCCGGGAATATTGAGCAAGGTTTTTTCAAAGCCGAAGAAGTTCAGCTGGTGCAATTGCATGACGAGGAAATGAAATTTCCGCCAGCGGCCTTCATCCTCCAGGATCTCACCGCTCTGCCGATCGAGAATGATGTGAGTCTGTTCGCGATCGTTGAACGTGACCCGAACAGCCTCGACGGCCTGGTGTTTTTTCCGCGGCGTATACTGCTCCGTCGTGACGGAAGTCACGTCGGCAGGCACACGTACATATTGCCGGGCGATGCGCGCAGCCAGGTCGTCGCCGATCGGCGAGAGCCGCTCTCCCGTATCGGCATCGATCAACAGGCTCTTGGCCGACTTGCCGAACCGTAGGCGCAACTCATAGACAAGCCGGCCGAAGTCAGGCCGTAAGGCAATCTGCTCGACGGTGCCGGATCCCTCCCAGGCTGTCGCATGTTCACGCAGGACGTCGCGGATCGACAGCTTGGCCGATTCCACCGCCGGTCCCTTCAGCGGGCGAATTTTTTCTTTGTAATGATCATCGAAATACACAAACCGCGCATTGGCCCAAAGCAATCCGGTGACGACCGAGAGAAGGAGAAAGGCGAGCGACGACAGGCCGATCCAGCGGTGGAGCAACCGGACCCGTCGCTCCCGGTCACCTTTGGCCATGGCGAGTGTCCATGGGGGAACGGCCCACGACATCGAGCGACAGGGTGGCTCGATGCCGCATCGCTTCGTAGGGTTTCCCTTTGAATTCGCCCGGCGTCTTGTCCTGGTGCTCGACCTCCAACACGTACCGGCCAGACCACAGGGGCGTAAAGGTCGCGATGCCCTGCGCATCCGTGTGGAGTTCCTTGTCCCACCCGATCGGAGCACGGGCGATCACCTGGCGGGAAGCGAGGGGGACGCCCTTGTACAGCACCTTGACGACGATCTCTCCGCCAGGCCAGTAATTAGTCACCCCATCGGCCAGGTTCATACCTTTGCTCACCGGGACGACATCTAAATCGAACTGCGGGGCGACCTCCGGTTCGCGTTCGCCGAACCGCCCGGATTCATAACAGGCAAACTGGGATCTCGCGTGGAACATGGGTTTCACGATACCGTGGTCATACTTAGTCAAGTCTTGAACCTCGGCGACCTTCTGTTCCGCCAGCACCGCATAGCGGCCCGGCTTGCAGGAGGCGAGGACACCTTCGAAAAAGTTTCCCTTCTTGACAAGGGGCAGCTCCGTCACCACGCGCTTGGCATCCATGACCTTGAGGGTCACGCCGTCGATGGTATCCAGCCGGCCACCGCTCTCTTCGCGCAGGAACTCGCCGTATTCTCCGAAGTAGATCTTGACGGACTGCTCACGGTCCGGGGCCGCCGTGCCTTCCGTTTCCACCCACACGACATGGGCGTCCGTGTTGGAGACGAGTACCAGCACCGCGCCGGCTAGGGCCCCCAGCATCCAACTCTGTTTCAGACTGTACGTCATGACAACTCCTCCTTGCAGTTGAATCGATCCGGACAGCGCGGTCTTGTTCTCCGATTAGAAACGCATGGAGATGCCGCCGTAGAAGTTTCGAATTTCGCCCGGCTGGATGCCGATGAAACTGCCGGTCGTGCGTTGGGCGATAAACGACTCATCGGTCAAGTTCCGCACACCGGCGAAGAGGGCCCACCGCGCCTTAGGCGGAGCATAGTTCAAGCGCAGGTTCCAGATGGTGTAGGAGGGGATTGCACCGGTCGTGCCGAGGGCGTTCTCCGTCTGGGTATTCGCGCCATCGGTAAATTGCTGGGCGACGAACAGCGCATCCGCCTCGATCGACGCGCCGGTCGGATGGTAGTAGCCCACCGACCCGTAAAACGTCATGCGCGGCGCATAGGGAAGATCCTTCCCGTTCGTGGCTCCGAAGAGCGACTTGGGCCGCAGGAGCGTGATATTGCCCCTGGTGACGAAGCCTTCCAACGGGCGCACCAATTCTCCCCAGTCGAGGGTTACGGTACTCTCGATTCCTTCCTGAAGGGTCTTGCCCGCATTGACGAACCGGCTGCCCTGTTGCACGATTTGGTTGCTGAATTCGGCCCGGAAGACCGCGACCTCCGCACTCACGCCTGGAACGATCGTGGACCGGACTCCAACGTCGGAACTCAACGCGCGTTCCGCCGACAAGTCCTGCGTCGTTCCGCTGGTGGGATCGACCGCATTGGCGAAGGTCGGGGGGCGGAACGTGGTATGGACGTGGCCGAACAGCAGGCTGTCCGGAGTGAGTTGATACTTGACCCCCGTTCCATAGATCAGTCCTTGGGTCGTCTTGTAGCTTTTGAAATTGGGCCCGGTCGCCGGGGGAATGGCGTTCATCGCCTCGCGGCTCTGATTCACCTGTTCCCAGCGTACGCCCGGCGAGATGGTGAGGGCTTGGGTCAAGCGGATGGCGGTTTCCGTGTAGGCTGCGTAGGCCACCGACTCGAGATCGGCATTGTTCGTCGTACGGCTGATTTTCGAGCCGGCTGTGCCGATTCCTTGGATGTCGGTCAAGCGTTCCGCATGGTAACGAAACCCGGTAGTGATCCTCTGATCCAGCCCAAAGAGTGAGAAGGTGAACTGATGCTGAGGGACCACACCGAAGACGTTAAACTTGCGCAAAAAGTTGGTGCTGGTGGAGAGCAGCGTGCCGTCTGACGCCTGATCCTGGATATACCAGTTCCGTTCGAACACATTGCCGTAGACGATGACCTTGGCCGTGTTGTGCGCATCGATGTCACGGCGCGCGGTCACGTCGATCGCCCCCCGCTGCCCCTTGAACTCGTCCAACGGCTTTCCCGCCAGGGTGCGGTCGTTTCGATATTGTGTGGGGGTGATGCTGCCCGGAGTCTGCGTCGTCTCGTCGTACCAGGAGATGTTGGTCGTGATCCTGGTGCGATCATCCGGAGTGGCTTCGAAACGCAGGGTGAAATCGTCCAGCTGGGAGGCGCTGTGCTGCCGGAAGCCGTCCGACTGGCGCCGGAGATAGCCCAGTTGCGCGCCGAAATTGCCGAAGTAGCCGCCGTATTGCGTGTCGGACTGAAAAAGATTGAAACTGCCGAAGGTATTCGTCGTGGAGAAGGTCGGCGTCCTGGGAATGCGCTTCGTGACGAAATTGATCAAGCCGCCTTGGGTGTTGGGCGAATAGAGGACGGAGGCTCCGCCTTTGATCACTTCGATGTGGTCGATGCGTTCGATCGGGACCATGTAGTAGGTCGACGCATCCCCGAACAGGGCCGGCTGAATGGGAATGTCGTCCAGCAGCAACAGAATGTTCTTGCTCCGCCGTGGATCCATGCCGCGGATTCCGATGTTCGGACGCAAACCTTGACCATATTCATCCAGCACGTTGACACCGGGGATGCGCCGCAACATTTCATCCGCATTCTTGGGCCTGGCGCGCTGGATTTCCTCGCGCGTGACGACATTGACCGTCCCTGCGATCTCCTTGACCTCTTCTTGATCGGGCAGGTTTCGATCCTGGACGTCTTTGACGACGATTTCCGGCACCTTCACCGGACCGGGGCCGGTTGAGGCTGCCGCCTGGCGATCGCCCGTTGTCGCGCTGTGGCCCTTCGCAGCCGGAACGACTGGAGTCATGGCTGGACCGCCTCGTTCCAATGTCACCGTGTCGACACTGGTAAAGCGAAACGAAAGCCCTGTTCCTGCCAGCAACTCCGACAACGCCTCTTCCGGCGTATAGGACCCGACGACTTCGCGCGATGTCCGCCCGGCGGCGACGTCGTCTGGAAAGCTGACCTGGAGCCCGGACGCCAAGGCAAAGTCGCGCAACGCCATGTTGAGAGACTGAGCAGGGATCTGATAGTGAGCTTTGGGTCGGGGCTCCGTCGATCCGCCTGTCTCGGCGAAGGCGATCGCGCTGGCGGCGAGCAGGGCCACACACATGATGACCGACGGTCGGAGTCGAGCGTTCCATCGTCGGACTGCTGGGGACACTTTCGCCGGTATCGGAGCACAGTCGTCGACAATAGGGGCCCTTCTCTGCATTCCAGCCTCCATCTGTGATGTTCGAAGACTGTCAGGGCCTGTATGCCGCCCATGCCGTCCTCACTGTGTCTGAACGTATGAGGAGAAAAAATTCCCACCCCAGGCAGAGAGTCGGCCATGAGGGTGGAGGGGAGAAGAGGAGGACGGAGCTGTGGATCAGCGGATCAGCGAATGACAATCATATGGTCCGTCAGCCGGGCCATATGGATCGGGAGGGTGTCGGCCAATGTCGTGAAGATATGGGAAGGGTCGGAGAGATGATAGATTCCGGTGACCGGCAACGATTGCAAGGCGGGGTTCCAAATTAAGATGTAACCTCGATGGTAACGATCGAGTTCCCGCACCACATCGGCCAGTGGGGTTCGGACGAAGACGAGGCGGCCCTGCAGCCACGCAGCGCTGGCGGCTGTGTCGACCTTGGCAATCGGTCCCGCACCGTCCGGTCCCAGGGAAACCTGGTCGCCGGCGGCCAACCGGAAGGCATCGGCCGTGGGGGCCTTACGATCCGCGACCTGGACCGATCCGCTCAATACCGTGACCAGCACGTCTTCGCTGCCGGCCCTCACGAGAAATTGCGTGCCGACGGCCGTGGTCTCCACACCGCGGCTCTCCACGGTGAAGGGCCGCGCACGATCTGGCCGGACGTTGAATGAAGCCTCCCCTCGCAACAGTCGCAGGTCGCGCCGGTCCGGCCCATAACGAACCGCGATGGCGCTGTTCGTGTTCAAGGTGACGACGGACTGATCCGGAAGCGTCACGACGCGCTGCTCGCCGACCCCCGTTCGATGGTCGGCTTCGAGCCGGGTCAACAAGTCGCCGTTCCAACGCGCTATGCCGGCGAGCAGAAGCACCGCGGCGGCAGTGCTGATCCATCTCCACCGCGATTGAACCGGACGCCGTCCCAGAATGACCTTGCTGGTGGCTGCGACCAGGTTCGCCGCCCGTTCCAAGTCGGGGGAATTCCATAAGGCACGCACATGGTCATACGCCAGCGCATGGGCGGGACTTCGGCGCTTCCAAGATTCAAACTGCGCCCGTTCCAAGATGGAAAAATCAGGCGCGCCCTGCCGCATGAACCATGTCGTCGCTTCCTGCGTGAGGCGTGGATCCGGCACGTGCCTTTCGGACGGAGAGTTGGAACTACTGTATTCGGGCCGCATAACCCATTCCGGTTGGCTCCGGCGTGCGATGGACGGAAGAGAATCCACTATACCTCTTTTCTACCGGCCTGTCAGGGCGTTCTTCCTCCCGCTGCGAATGGGGTAGGCGAGTTCCTGCGACCGCAGCGCCTCCTGGCAGCGAGTCATCGCTTTCACGAGATGTTTTTCGACCGCCCGTTCGGACATCCCCAGGCGCGCCGCAATTTCTTGATAGGAAAATCCATAGACCCGGCAGAGGACGAATGCGGACCTCGTGCGGACGGACAGACCTGCCAATGTCCGTTCGAGCGTCGATACCTGTTGTTTGGCGTAGGTCTGAGTTTCGATGGATGAGGTGTCGCTCGGGATCTGTTCGGCCTCGTCAAGTTGCGTCTGGCATTGCCCGCGAAATTTTTGCTTTCGAAAGTGATCGAGCGCAAGGTTCGTGGCCGTGCGGAACAGAAATGCGCGGGGAGAGGCGATGACCTGAGACGGCGGCACGTCGGCCAGTCGGATATAGGCTTCTTGCGCGAGATCGGCGGCAGTATCACGGCAACCGACCATGCGCCGGAGCATCGAGAGCAAGGCGCCTTGATGTTCCTGAAACAGCCGTTCGAGGTCGAGCGACGGTGATACCTTCATGTCGTGAACTGTCTCGGGGTTTTCGACGTTCGAACCGTCGGAGCATTTCGGCCACGACGACCGACCGACAGAGTTCGGATTGTGACGGCGGGCAGCCTAAAGCTTCCGGCAAGAAAAAAGAATGTTCGGTTTCCATGTCCTCTCCACCCCTACACTTCTCCCTTGAAAATCCGACAGCGGCTTCGTTAGCATGCGCCCCGTTTGTCTTGAGCACTCACGTTCAGATGGGGCACACGGTGATGACGAGTTGCGCACGATATCCGAAGGAGTACGATGGCCGACTCGTCCGCACAATCCGTCTGCTGGGGTACCGTCGCCCTATTCTCGTCGATCACTCTCCTGACCGTCATCGGTGTGCCGCTCTTCGCGTATTACTATGAGTACAGCCTACTGGACTGGATCCTGCTCGCCGTCCTCTATGTCGTGACTGGGATGGGAATTACGGTGGGCTATCACCGTTTGATCACCCACCGCAGCTTCGAGAGCCGACGGTGGATCAAGGCCTGTCTCCTGGTGGCGGGCGGGTGGGCGGTTCAAAATTCCGCCCTCCGGTGGTGCGCCGACCATATCCGCCACCATGCGCACACGGACGAGGACGCAGACCCCTACAACGCAACGAAGGGCTTTTGGCACAGCCACGTCGGCTGGTTGTTCGTGGATACGCCCTATCGTGACGACCGCTTTACGGCGAAGTTGCGCGCCGATCCCCTGATCATGTGGCAGCACCGATATTACTGGATGATCGCAGCCTCCGGCCTGCTGTTGCCTTTCGCGGCCGGTTATGTGAACGGCGGATTCACCGGCGGCCTGGGTTGCTTCCTGCTTGCGGGCCTGCTCCGCACCGTATTGGTCTTGAACTCGACGTTTACGATCAACTCCCTCTCCCACCTGATCGGCAGCCAACCCCATGGCACGCAGGACAGCAGCCGCGACAGCTGGCTGATCTCCTTCATCAGTTTCGGTGAGGGCTACCACAACTACCACCACACCTACTCTCACGACTACCGCAACGGATCGAAGTGGTACAACTTCGATCCGTCCAAATGGCTGATCTATGCGCTCTCGCTCTTGGGACTGACCTACAACCTCCACCGAGAACGCACCTAAAAATCCCTGCGGCAGTCGAAGGCACCAGTGAAGTGCGAAGCGCACCTCGTCATGGAACTTCGACCGATACGACCTGTGCTCTTGTACCCAGAGTCGCACTGCGTCCACCGGCCCATTTCTTTTCGTGGACGCGATAGCTTAAGATGGCATCGAATCGAGGATCCCGAGCGGGGTCACGTGTGTGGAGGAGGCATTATTATGGCAGAACAACCAGGCGGCGCCCCGCAACAAGAAGACGCGTCCGCCCGTCCCAATATCATTCCCGGCGTCAAACACGTCATCGCCATCAGCAGCGGCAAAGGCGGTGTCGGCAAATCGACGGTGGCGGTCAACCTGGCGGTCGCCCTCAGCCTGAACGGAGCCAAGGTCGGATTGCTCGATGCCGATATCTACGGCCCCAACATCCCGATGATGATGGGCGTGGAAAAGACGCCCGAACAACAAGAGGGCAAAATCACGCCGGCTGAGAGCCACGGAATCAAGCTCATCTCCATGGGATTTTTTGTGCCGGAAGAAACCGCCGTCGTCTGGCGCGGTCCGATGGTACACACGGCGATCCAACAACTCTTTCGCGATGTCCTGTGGGGCGAATTGGATTACCTGCTGATCGACCTGCCTCCGGGAACCGGCGATGCGCAATTGACCCTGACCCAACTGGTGCCCTTGGCCGGCGCGGTGACGGTGACGACCCCGCAGGAAGTGGCGCTCCACGACGTGCGCAAGGGGATAATGATGTTCCAGAAGGTCAACGTGCCCCTGCTCGGCATCGTGGAGAACATGAGCTTTTTCGTCTGCGGCCATTGCGGGGAACGCACCGAGATTTTCTCCCATGGCGGGGGAGAACGGGCGGCGGAGAAACTCGGCATTCCCTTCCTCGGTCGGGTTCCCATCGATCCCGCCATTCGCGCCGGCGGGGATACCGGCAACCCGATCGTGATCGCCAAGCCGGACTCGCCGCAAGCCAAGGCCTTCCGTGAGATCGCCGACAAGCTCGCGGCGGCACTCCAACGAGGCGGGGCAGGGGCGGCCAAGAGCCGCATTGAGAGTCTGCTGCAGAAAATCAAACGACCGGCGACCGGCAATTGACGGGAGGCCGGCAGAGGGAAGAATCGAGCACTCAGGAGGACCTATGGGCGAGTTGATCAGAATCGCAGGCACGGCAGATGTGAAACCGGGGAGCGGCATGGTGGCCGAGGTGAACGGCAGGGCCATCGCCCTCTTCAACGTGGACGGCACCTATTATGCCATCGACAACACCTGTGTCCATCGCGGCGGTCCGCTGGGCGAAGGCGACGTGGAAGGAGATGTGGTGTCCTGCCCCTGGCACGGCTGGCAGTTCAACGTGAAGACCGGTGCCTGCGTGAATAACCCCTCGGCCAAAGTAACCGCGTACGAAGTGGCCGTCGAGGGTCCCGACATCAAAGTGCGGCTCTAATCGACGGACTATCCCACATCGCACACACATCCCGGCACCGAACGTATGGTCCTGACGCAACCGTGAATGGAGGTTCCCATGCCTGACAGCACCTTGACCCCGCAACACATCGAGATCGCCGAAACCTTCGTGCGGCTCTATGTCTTCCTGACGCAATACATCGACCGCTGTGAAGATGAAGCCGCGCGGAAAGACTATCCGGAGGAAGAACTTCAGAAGCACCTGGCCGCGACCCGCACCAAGATGCTGGATATTCTGAAGGTGAATCCCGTCGTCAAGGGCAAGGTGGAAAAGGAATGTGAACGGGTCCTGAACCTGGGGGCCAAATGTTTGATGGGCGGCACTGAAAAAGTCGCGGCACTCGATGTGCTGGGGGCGGAGCGGGTCGTCCTCAAGAACAAGACCATCGCCTTGAGCGACCTCCTGGCCGTCTATCGCGCTTTATAATCAGCCATGTCCGGTCCGGCTGGGGAGAAACATCAACTCGCCGGCTTCGATGCCCGGGAACGAGGCTTCAGCCGTCCCGTGGAATTTCTCCGGACAGCGGCCGGCTATCAGGCGACCCTGCGCTACGAATCCGTTCGCATCGTGACCCCGGAGGCTCCCAGTCCGTCCGAAGCGTTGCAGCAATTGATCCTGCTGCTCCATCAACAGGGCTATCGGCAACTGCGCAGCCAGCAGAGCTATCGCGACGGCATGTACCTGGGTTCCCAGGAACTCTGGGTCGAGTACCCTGATCCTCCCGCTGTGGAGCAGGTCGGTCTCATCGGGCTTTTCCGCGGGCTGCTGAAAAAATGGATCGGACGCTCGCATTGACTCACCCTCGCCCCAAGCCTATAGTTTAGAATTGTGTATAGTCCGACAAACCCATTCCCCTCATCCCTCAGAAGATCAGGCGTCCCGCGTCGGGAGAGTCGGCAATGATGCCGGTCCGACTCCTGTTCCTCACCCTCGCGGCCCTGCTCCTGTGGAAACAGGCGGAAGCCAAGGTCTACCGTTGCGAAGGAACCAACGGCACCCCAATCCTGACGGACCAGCCGAAGGGAAAACGCGGTTGCGTCGTGGTCCATACTGCGACACCCTCGCTTCCACGCGGGTTCACCCCGTCGGCTGATCCCCCAGCGCCGGCTCAGGACCTTCCGCCTGAGGTGATGCCGCCCTCCGCCTCGCCTCTGTTGCCACGTCATCTTCCCTCGGCCGAACAGGCCCCGCCGCCCGTCGCATCACAGGAACCGCCCGTGCCGGCCGCGCCGGAAGCGCAACATTGTTCGCCGCGGGTCAACCCGTTCAATCCCTTTGCCGGCATGAACTGTTCACCGGCCGTGGGAAATACAGGTGACAGCAAACCGTAGTTCGCCGCTCCGGTTTCTCCCGCGTCGATTGATTGACTCTCTCAAGGCCTCTTCCTATAATGCGAACTTACTGTTTGAGCAGATCTGACAAGCACTTATGTCTGTCTTCTCCGCCGCATCCCTATCCCGTCACGTGCAAGATCTTCGAGCCGGACTGAAACACGCGTTCGCGGTTCGACCGGAGCGGCCTGACTTGACGATCGAAGACGTCACCCTGCTCGAACGGGTGGCCGGCGCCATCGTCGCTCGCGGCATGGCCACGCCGGCCGTGTTGTTTCTCGAATCGATGGGCCCGATGAACTTTCTCGGCAGCCAAGCGCTGCACTTCCTGTCGCCCATCATCGAATGTGTCTTGAGCGGCATGGAACTGTCACAGGTCGCGCGCCTGCTGGAGCGGCGCGATTCCATTTCCCGCCTGATCACGCTCATCGAAGCGAAAGCCGCGCCCCCCCAAGGAGCGCCTGCTCGATGACGGCGCCTCACTCGTCCGACCAGCCGAACATCGAGCGTCCGCTGAACGTGATCGTCGCCACCGATTGCGGCAGCACCACCACCAAGGCCATCCTGATCGAGAAGGTCGAGACGGAGTATCGCCAGACCTATCGCGGTGAAGCGCCGACGACCGTCGAGGCGCCGTTTGAAGATGTCACCCGTGGAGTCTTGAACGCCATCGCCGAAATCGAGGAACTCTCCGGACGCACGATCCTGGACGGCGACCGCATCATCACCCCCAACCAAGCCGCGCAGGGCCATCCCAAAACCGGTGTGGACATCTACGTCTCCACCAGCAGCGCCGGCGGCGGGCTACAGATGATGGTCACAGGGGTGGTGCAGAACATGACCGGTGAGAGCGCACAGCGAGCCGCGCTCGGCGCCGGCGCCATCGTGATCGACGTGCTGGCTTCCAACGATGGGCGGTTGCCCTATGAAAAGATCGAACGGATTCGGACCATGCGTCCCGACATGATTTTGATGTCCGGCGGCACGGACGGCGGCGCCGTCACCCACGTCGTTGAGATGGCGGAATACATCGCCGCCGCTGAACCGAGACCGCGCTTCGGCAGCACGTACCGGCTGCCGCTCGTGTACGCGGGCAACAAAGATGCGCAACCGCAGGTCAAAACTATTTTAGGCGACAAGACGGCCCTCGAATTCGCCGAGAACATCAGACCGGTGTTGGAACGTGAAAACCTCACGCCGGCCCGCAACAAGATCCATGACTTGTTTCTCGAACATGTCATGCAGCAGGCGCCCGGCTACAAAAAACTCATCGAGATGGCCGACGCGCCCATCATGCCGACTCCGGCAGCGGTCGGGGTCATCATGGAAACGATCGCCAAGCGCGAGGGGATCAACTTGATCGGCGTGGACATCGGCGGCGCCACCACGGACGTGTTCTCGGTCTTCAACGGTGTCTTCAACCGCACCGTGAGCGCCAACCTGGGCATGTCCTACAGCATTTCGAACGTGTTGGCGGAAGCCGGCCTCGACAACATCATGCGCTGGGTGCCCTTCACCATCGACGAGCAAAGCCTACGGAACCGGATCAAGAACAAGATGGTGCGGCCCACGACGATTCCGCAAACGCTCGACGAACTCCAAATCGAACAGGCCATCGCGCGCGAAGCCTTGCGGCTGGCGCTCATTCACCACAAGTCCCTCGCGACGGGGCTGAAGGGCGTGCAGCAGGAACGCACCATTTCCGACGTGTTCGAACAACGCACCTCTGGTAAGACCTTGATCGATCTCTTGAAGCTGGATTTGATCGTCGGGAGCGGCGGCATCCTGTCCCATGCCCCGCGCCGCATCCAATCCATGCTGATGATGGTGGATGCCTACGAACCGCTCGGCGTCACGACCCTCTCGGTAGACAGCATCTTCATGATGCCGCACCTGGGCGTGCTCTCCACCGTCAATGAGCAGGCGGCAACCGATGTCTTCGTGCGCGATTGCATGGTCTACCTCGGGACCTGCATCGCGCCGATCGGCCAGGGGAAGGACGGGGAACGCTGCACGGACTATGACCTTGCGTTTCCAGACGGACGCATCGAGAAGGGCACGCTCACCTTCGGGGACCTCAAGTTGTTTGCCCTGACACGCGAGCAGCAGGCCACGGTGACGATGCAGCCGGCCAAACAGGTCGATCTCGGTAACGGTCCGGGTCAGTCGTTCACTGCGACGATGCGGGGGGGCGTCGTCGGCCTCATGCTCGACGGGCGCGGTCGCCCCTTGCAGCTGCCGAGCGACCAGGCGGCCCGCGTCGCAGCGCTCACGCGATGGGATCAGACAGTCGGGCTGTACCCGACTACCGGTTCTGAATTATGAATTCAGAACTCAGAACTGGTTCACAAGGTTGCTCAAAACGTCCTACGGCGAGGCCGCTAGGCGCGAGAGCCCCGAGGCGTACTCTGGGTTGTACGGTGAGGGGAGCGAGCAACTGAGAACGAAGCTGTAGGACGTTTTCGGCAACCGATATGGCGCATTCCTATACACCGGGGCTCACCGTCACAGAACGGACCACCGTCCGCCGCAGGCGCATCTTGCCTCTACCGGGAACGGTGTTGGTAAAGGTCGGCGAGACGGTGCATGCCGATACGGCCGTCGCCCGTGCCGAACTGCCCGGCAAGGTGGTCCCGCTCAACCTCGCGAACCAGCTTGGTATCGCACCGGATGAAATCAACGACTATCTGGTGAAGAAAGAAAAGGAGCTGGTTCAAAAAGACGAGGTCTTGGCCGAGAACAAACCCTTCATCAAATGGTTCAAGACGGAAATCCGTTCACCTGTCGGCGGCACCGTCGAATCGATTTCAACGATCACCGGACAGGTCCTGTTGCGGGAACCGCCACGGGTGCTCGAATTGCGGGGCTACATCGACGGCACGATCGCCGAGGTGCATCCCGAACAGGGTGTCACGGTCGAAACGACCTGCAGTCTGGTGCAGGGCATTTTCGGCATCGGCGGGGAGACCAACGGCGAACTGGTCGTCGGCGTGACGGCGCCCGACCAGCCGTTGCTGCCGGAGCGGCTCACTCCGTCCATGAAGGGCAAAATCGTCATCGGAGGCTCGTTTCTTCCTGCCGCCGCCATGGCGCGCGCCAAGGAGATCGGGGTGATCGGCCTCGTGGTCGGCGGCATCCACGACAAGGACCTGCGGGCGCTCCTCGGTTATGACCTCGGCGTCGCCATCACCGGCACGGAGCAGGTCGGCTTCACGTTGATCCTGACGGAGGGATTCGGCACGATCCCGATGGCCCCAAAAACTTTCGCGCTTCTGTCGGCCCATGCGGGACAGAAGGCTTCCATTTCAGGCGCGACACAAATCCGGGCCGGCGTCATCAGGCCGGAAATCATCATTCCACAGACGTCTCCTTCCGCCGGCGCGCGGGTGAGTCTGGTCGAACGGGAGGGCATTCAACTCGGCGATCCGGTACGGATCATCAGGGATCCACTGTTCGGCAAGATCGGTGCGGTATCCGGCTTGCCGTCGGAACTGAGGATGATCCCTACTGAGAGCGAGGTCCGGGTACTCGAAGTACGGTTTCCGGACGGCACGAGCACTGTGGTTCCGAGGGCCAACATCGAAGTGATCGAAGGAGCGTGAGACGCGTGCAGCCTCCCTTCCGCATCGTGCCTCTCGTTGTCGCCGGACTGCTCGCCTTCGCGCCGCAACTCCTTCTAGCACAAGCGCCCCTTGCACCGCCGCAACAGCTGCAGGTCTTGGACACTCCGAGCGACGGGGGAAACAGCCTCACCGTCACGTGGGCTCCTTCGCCGTCCGACAGCACCGGCAAGTATCAAGTGCTGCTGCACGAGGGAGGTGCGCCTCGAGAGCCGGCAGGCTGGAAGGTCCTGGCTGAATTTCCCGCCGACAGCCACTACATCCGCGATGGAAAGTCTGCCTGGTGGACCAGGCCGGGTCAGCCAGGCGACCATGCCTATGTCATCAAGAGCGGGAAGGGAGTCGAGCTGAAGCCGGAACAATCGTACGCCGTCACCGTCGCTGTCGTGAACGGCGGGGAACGGTCGATCGCTCCGCCGGTCACGGCCTCGCCGGAACCGAACTGGATGAACTGGAACCAGCTGAACAATCTGGTGCTGGCTCTGCTGTTCGGTGCCGTCGTGTTCTATGCGATCAATTTGGCCAAGCGAAAGGAGATCTTCCTGCGGCGTATTCCCGGTCTGGATGCGGTCGATGAAGCCATCGGGCGATCCACGGAGTTGGGCAAGCCGGTCCTCTACATGACCGGGGCGCACGACATGAACGACCCCGCGACGATTGCTGCGGCGATCATTTTAGGTCGCGTCGCCAAGAAGGCCGCCTCCTATGAAACGGAATTGCTGGTGCCGCACCGCGAACCCATCACGATGGCCGTCTGCCAGGAAATCACCAAACAGGCCTACCTGGAAGCGGGCAAGCCGGACTTGTTCAAGGAGGACGCCAACTTTTTCATCACCAGCGATCAATTCAGCTACACGGCCGCCGTGGACGGCATCATGCTCCGGCGGAAGCCGGCGGCGAATTTTTTCATGGGCTCCTACTTCGCGGAATCGCTCCTGCTCACGGAAACCGGCGCCAGCACCGGGGCGATTCAAATCGCCGGGACCGACTCCGACCACCAGCTCCCGTTCTTCGTCACGACCTGCGACTACACCCTGATCGGCGAGGAACTCTATGCCGCCAGCGCCTACCTCTCGAAGGAGCCGATCCAGATCGGGACGTTGCGCGGACAGGACCTCGGCAAGGCCTTCATCCTCGGCGTGATCGGCATCGGAACCTTATTGGCGACGGTCGCCGTCGTCACCGGCGCAACCTGGCCGCAGACCATCCTGGACCTCTTCAAGGATCTGAAATGATTTTTCTTCGCCGGCAACTGCCGCTGCTCATCACGATGGTGACCGGACTGGTCATGGCCGCGCAGTACTACGTGCCCCATCCTGCCTCGGAGCAACTGCTCACCTCCGTCACGAAGTGGTTGCAGATCATCGGAGGCTTCGCGCTCATCCTGGGCATCACCAGCCTGTTCCACGTCCATGCCGCCAAGATTCGCCGGAAGGAAGCAGGGTGGGGGTACAGCCTCGTGCTCTATACCGGCATGCTGGGCACCATCGTCGTGGGGCTCTGGAACAACGGGAAAGAAAGCATCGACGGCGCACTGACCTCGTTCGGCTGGATCTATTCCTACACCCTCGTCCCCCTGCAAGGCACCATGTTTGCGATCCTGGCCTTTTTCATCGCCTCCGCCGCCTATCGGTCGTTCCGCGCGCGCAGCCGGGAGGCGGCCGTGCTGTTGGTGGCGGCGGTGATCGTGATGATGGGCCGGGTTCCGCTGGGAGAATACATCCTTCCGCTCAGCGGGGACCTGTCGAGTTGGATTTTGAACGTCTTGAACGCATCCGTCCGGCGGGCCATCTTGATCGGGGTCAGCCTCGGCGCTGTGGCGCTCTCGTTCAAGATCATCTTCGGCGTGGAACGATCGTACCTGGGGGGAGGGAAAGAGTGATGATGGGCAATCAGCTATTAGCCCTCAGCCCTCAGTTCCGGAATCGATGGTTCGTCGGTTACCTGAAGGCTACTTGCTGATGGCTGAATACTTGGTGGCGACGAAGGAGCTTCTGTGAGTTTCGCCGAACGCATGTTGCGGATCGACCGGCGGATCATCTTCCTGGTGATCGGGCTCTGCACGCTCTTGCCGTTGTTGTTCCCGGTCGGGCTGCCGATCAAGATTTCCTCGGAGGTGCGGGGCGTCTACGATTACATCGACAAGCTGCCCGAGGGCTCGGTCTTTTTGCTGTCGCTGGATTTCGATCCTGCCTCGAAGCCGGAACTCTATCCACAGGCCATCGCCATCCTGCGCCATGCCTTCCGCAAGAACCTGCGCGTGGTGGCCATGACCCTCTGGGTGTCCGGAACCGGCTTGGCCGATCAAATCATCTCGCAAACCGCCAAGGAGGCCGGCAAGGAGAGCGGCAAGGACTATGTGTTCCTGGGCTGGAGTCCCGGAGGCAGCGCGGTGATCCTGAACATGGGGCAGGACCTGTACAATACCTTCCCCGCCGACTATGGCGGCAAGGCCACCAAAGGGCTGCCGGTCCTGGCGGGGGTGCAAAACCTGCGCGACGTGGCCTATGCCGTGACTTTAGCCGCCGGCAATCCAGGCGTCGAAGCCTGGTACGTCTTCGGCAAGGACAAGTATAAGTTCGAACTCGGCGGCGGATGCACCGGCGTCATGGCGCCCGGCCTCTATCCGCTGCTGCGGAGCGGCCAGATCAACGGCTTGATCGGCGGCCTGCGCGGGGCCGCGGAGTACGAAACCCTCGTCGGCCAGAAGGGGAAGGCCGTGGCCGGCATGGATGCTCAATCGGCCACGCACCTGGCCATCATCGTGCTCGTCGCGATCTGCAACGTCTTCTACTTTGCAATGTTGCGGCAACAACGCCGTCACGAACGGATAGGGTCATAGCCGCCATGGACCTTCCGTTTGCCACGATACTCGGCGCCTGGGTCGCGACAGGGTTGACCCTCTTCATCCTCTCGTTTCTCTACGAGGACAACCCGGTCTTCAAACTCGCCGAACATCTCTACGTCGGTGTCTCGCTGGGCTATACGATCGTCAAAACGTTCGACACGGTGGTCATGACCTTGATCGTGCACCCGATCCTCGACAAGGGGCAATGGTCGTTGTTGATCCCGGTCGGCATCGGCACGCTCATGCTGACGCGTTATGTACCCAAGGCAGCCTGGCTTTCCCGTTACGCCTTCGCCTTCATCGTCGGGGTCGGCGCGGGGCTGGCGATTCCCCGCACGATTTCCTCCTTCATCCTGAAACAGATCGAGGATACGGTGCGGCCTCTGCTGTCCATCGCGCCGGGCGAGGGCGTCACGTTCACCTTCTCGTTGTTGAATCCCGCCAGTAACCTGAACGGCATCATCATCCTGATCGGCGTGGTCTCGGTCCTGTTTTACTTCTTCTTCTCGGTGGAACATTCCGGACCGGGGAAACTGGTCGCGCGCGCCGGCATCATGTTCTTGATGATCTCCTTCGGGGCGGCCTTCGGCTATACGGTCATGGCGCGTATGTCGCTCCTGATCGGCAGGCTGACGGATCTCATCGAATTCTCCGACGCCTCCTACGGTCGCCCGACCCTCTGGCTCCTCCTGCTGACCGTGGCCACCTTGATCGTCCTGAGCCGCCGAGGTAACGCGCACCCGCCGGAACGGTAGTGTCCTGTCTCTGAGGTTCGTGGAATTGATCCACGTGGCTGTTCCCCCTCTCCCCCAGCGGGGGAGAGGAGACGGTGAGGGGATAATCCGCCGAGCGTATGAAATGTATCTTTCACACGAGCCGGTTGCTACCACCAACCAGGTCGTTCCTGTTTCGTATCTCGTCGTTCGCAAGAGAAGAACAGGGCGATGTCACCAGGTCCCACCACGAAGCCGGCGGCTATCTCAACATCCCCTTGCCCCTGTTGCGCCTTGGAAGTGGGCTCCGTTAGAATGCGCCTCATTATGGAATCAACCCCGACCATCGCACCAAAAGATCCCGCACAGTATCCGCTGCTGCGCAACTTGCAATTTTCACCGATCAAAGAAGGGGAAGAGCAGTACGTCGTGCTCTGGGACCCGACCGGCTTGAGCAAGGACAAGCTGGTCCTGCCGATGAGCTATTTTTTCATCGTGCAGCACCTGGACGGAGAACATACGGTCCAGGACATCGGCGCGATGTACCTGAAGCGCTTCGGCGAATTCCTCATGCCGAACAAGGTCGAACAGTTGTTGGCCGACCTGGATACGAAACTCTTCCTGGAAGGGGAGAAGACCGAACAGGCTAAACGACAGGCGCTGGAATCGTACCGTCAAGCGCCCTGTCGCCTCCCGGCATTCGCCGGCCGGAGTTATGAAGCGGACGCAGCCAAGCTCCGCGCCCAGATCAAGGGTTTCTTCACCTCAAAGGAAGGGCCGGAGATCAAGGCCTCCGAACATGCGGGCAAATCGATCAAGGCGCTCGTCGCGCCGACCTACGAACCGAAACATGCCGGACCGGTCTATGCCTGGGCCTACAAAGAATTGCAGGAAGCCCGGCAGCCGGACCTCTACGTGCTGATCGGGACGGCCTACTCGGGGCTCGGACAACTCGTGGCGGTGACGGATAAGGACTTCGAAACGCCGCTGGGGGTCGTCAAGGTTGAGCGGAGCATCACAGATCGCCTGCGCGCGCTGGTCCCTTCCGCCTTCACGGAAGAATTGGCGCATCAAAACGAACATGCGTTGGAATTTCAGCTGCCGTTCTTGCAGGAGAGCCTCGGCAAGGACCGGCCCTTCACGATCGTGCCGATCCTCACATCCTTTTCAGCGGACAGCCTGCGCGATCCGCAGGTGCGGGAGCGGGTCGAGATGTTTTTAGAGGCCCTGAAAGGGACGTTGGCCGCCTCGGGAAAACAGTATTGCGTCGTGGCCGGAGCGGAACTGGCCCACATCGGCATGCGCTACGGCGATTCGGCACCGCCCACGGACTTCTCCTTCCACCGTTGCATGCAAATCGACCTGGAGATGCTCAAGCATGTGGAGAACCGCGCCCCGGAAGAGTTCGCACAGTTCATTCAAAAAGAAAACGATCAACGCCGGATCTCCGGTTTCTCGCCGATCTACTCGTTGCTGCGATTGATCCAGGCTGAAACGGGGCAGGTCCTGCGGTACGACCGCGGGATCACCGACCAATATAATTCGACCGTCACCTATGCCAGCATGGCCTTCTTCTAGCCAGAGCGGTGAAAACAACCGCCAGCGTCGTTCTCGCTTCGCGAAGAGCCTCAACGTACCACCATGGGAAAAGAGCCTGTCCCGGCAGGCTCAGGGTGGGCGGGTAAGAATGTCACGCCTCCGGTTTTCTCTCGCCTGCGGCCTTGGTGGGCGGACTTTTTGAGCAACCTGCGCATCCCTGCTGAAACAGGTCCCCAACTTTGTTCTCAGTCGCTTGTCCAACTCAACGGACCAAACGACGTACGCTTCGGACAAGACACTGCCGACTCACCGTCTCGTCGGCGTCCACAAACGTGGCGCTCATTATTCTTCGCGTCGTGGACCTTGCTGCGGCCTAGCCGGACAATCGTTTTGACCGTCCGGTAGGCAGGCTGCTGAAACAGGCCTCCAACTTCGTTCTCGGCTCGAAACCATCCTGACCATATCCCCGCGGATGCGACTCCGACGCTTTTATCGGCTGCGGCCTTGCGGATGGGTTTTTTCACCAGCCTGCGCATGAATGGCTCAATTGGGCGCGCCGCCGGCAGGATCGGTATACCGGACCGGTTTCTTGAAACGGTCCCACGTGACGACGACCCCTTCTTCGAAGTACACGCGAAAATCGGCCGTGATACAGGCATCTCTGCCGATCGGAGGATACAGCCAGACCAGCAACAGCTTCCCATGATCTTCGATCTCCTTCTTGCAGACCGGAGAGCCGAGCGCGAGGTATACCTGATCCTGGTTCATACCTCGCATGATGTTCCCGCGATCGATCGCCCGCCGGATTCCTTCCGGGTACGAGGGATACTGTTCTTTCATCAGCCGGTGATGCTCCAGGTCGCACCCGGAAAGCCCCGCGGCGAGGACGAACAGGCCGGTGAGGAGGACATCTCGCAACGTCACCAAAGGCTTCCCTTCTATGCTACTCCGCGGCCGTCGCCTGCGCCGCCTGTCGATCGTGACGATGCACCGAGAACAATTGAGCAAGGCTCGGTTCATTGCGCAATCGCTCATAAATGACGCGCGCCACGAATTCATTGCCCCGTTCGGTAAAGTGCCAGTCCGTTCCGAACATGTCGAGAATGTCTTTCCTCGGCAAGGAGTGAAAGTCGTCGAAAAGATTGATGAGTAGGATCCCCTGAGCGTTGGACTCCGTCTCGATGAATTCTATCCAGTCCTGCGGAGTTTCCTTGAGCAGCTCATCCTCCACGGGAAACAACACCAGGACCAGACGGCTGCCCTTCATTTCATTGCTGCGCTTGAGATCCTCGAATATTTTCCGCAGGACTCTTTTGGTTTCTTCCCTTGCGTCCGACTCGGTCGTCCGAGGGGCGTTGCGAGACGTCAAGCCGACTTTTCTGAGGGCTTTCGTCACAAATTGAACCGTGCGCAGTTGGTTCACGTTCCCGACCTGTGTCGTGAGCCAGGAGAGGTCGTAGGTGCGCCGTGGAACCAGGACGTTGTCGATCACCAGCGCGCCGTTCCGTTCCTTGAGGACGGGTTTGGCATAGCCATAAAACGAATCGAACGGCATGCGGAGAAAGTCGTCCGTGATGAAGGACAGCAGTTGAATCTGATGCGCAAACTTCGAGCCGTCGCGCTTATACCACAGATAGGCCTGATCGACCCCGTACCCGCCTTGCCCCATGTTCAACGTCTCGAGGCGGGGATCGAACGAGGTCAGGAGTTCACACCAGGCATGCCTATTGTCTACACCGTACCCAAGCGTAAACGAATCACCCGAGCAGATGATGCGGACCTTTCCATCGGGAACGGCAAGGTCGAAATTCCGCTCGCTTCGAAACCCTTGGCTGTTGATCGCGAGATACTTATCGGGCCCGTACAAATCCGCAATGCGAATGTTCGGCACATGCACCCATCCCAGATCGGGGTCGTATTGGGTGTGCCGCCGTTCGACGAGCGGCGAAGTCGTTGCGATGTCGTACAGGAGAATCGTGTAGCTCGCCAGCCCTTCCAGGGCCACAAGGAGCAACCCGAGCACGATGATATTGACGGCAATGGTCCGGTAATAATTGATCGATGCTCGCAGGCCGATCACCAGGCGTCACCGTGGTGAAGCGGTGCCATCGCCTATTCCTTCACCGTCACCTTCATGCGAATCGGTTCCAGCGGATTGTCGCGCTCATCGCGGGGCAGCTTCGCAATCAGGTCGATGATTTCGATGCCCCGGAAAATTTCCCCGAAGATCGAATAGCGGCGATCGAGCCCGCTGTTGTCATCGAGGCAGATGAAAAACTGCGAGCCGTTGTCGTTGAAGTCGCGGGTGCTGCTCCCGTCGCGCGGCATCTTCGCCATGGAAATCGCCCCGCGTTTGTGGGGACGATCATTGGGTTCCGGGTTGAGGAAATAACCGGGGCCGCCGGACCCGTGCAGCAAACGGTCCGGGTTCTTGCTCAAGGGATCGCCGCCCTGGATGATGAAGCCCGGCACGACGCGATGAAACGTGGTGTCGTCGTAAAACCCCATCTTGGCCAGGTTGATGAAGTTCTCCACATGGCGCGGCGCATCGTCCGGGTAAAACCGGATCTTGATCTCGCCGAACTTGGTGATGATGGTGGCGCGCGGATCTTTTTTCTGAAATTGCATCGTCATGGGATCAAATCTAACAGGCTGGGGATTCCGACGGCAAGGGGCGGCGCCGTGACCTCGGATGTCACGGCTATCCGCTAAACTGGTCGGCAAACAAGCAACCAAGGAGGCACCCATGCGATACGCACGGCTCATCGGAGGACTTCTGATTCTGACGTCGGTTGCGACAGGATGGGCAGAGCAGAGTTTCGATGAAAAATACGAACGCGACTACAACCTCTTCAATTCCATCACGCGTGACCAGCCGGTCAATCCCTTGAACCCCACCAATGCCTATAGCCCCGACAACCCGTTTAATCCCGTGAACCAATACGATCCGAACAACCTCACGAGCCCCATCAACCAGTTCAACTTCAACAATCCTTTCAATCCGGTGAATCGGTATCGGCCGGAGAATCCGTTGAACCCGATCAACAAGTACAACCCGAACACGCCATTCAGGCCGTTGGATGGGGGAGCAAGGCAGAAGCGGTGAGGCAACTCATGCCTTTCCCGATCCCAACGAAAGACGCTTCACGCCCTCCCAGCACCTAGGCACCGACCAGTCGCATTTGCCGGTAAAAACGCGAGTGATTAAAACGACGGAAACGGGTATTCTTCGGCGGCCAATTCCAGATCCCGACGAACGGAGAGAATGCATGCAGTGGATTGCCCCATCGGAAAAAGACACTGCGACGGACGCGCTGGAAAAACGTCTGTGGGATGCGGCCGATCAGCTGCGGGCCAATAGCGGCCTGACCTCGGCGCAATATTCCACCCCGGTCCTGGGCCTCATCTTCCTTCGCTTCGCCGACGTGCGCTTTGCCAAAATCAGGGCCGGCCTGGAAAAGATGGCGTCCTCGTCACGGCGTGGCTCACGCGTGGACGAACCATCCGCCTACCATGCCGAAGGGGTGCTCTATCTAGCCCCCAACGCCCGCTTCGAAAAGCTCCTCTATCTGCCGGAAGGCAGCAATGCCGGCAAGGCGATCAATGAAGCCATGCGCGACATTGAAAAGCACAATCCCCAGCTTGCCGGAGTGCTTCCCAAGACCTATGAAGTCTTTGCCGGCACGTTGTTGAAGGAACTGCTCAAGCGCGTGTCCGAAATCCCGGCGACCATGGACTACGACGCCTTCGGCCGCATCTACGAATACTTTCTCGGCGAATTCGCCAGGACGGAAGGGCAGAAGGGCGGGGAATTCTACACGCCTTCCGGCATCGTGCGTTTGCTGGTTGAAGTGCTGGAGCCCTACCATGGCCGCATTCTGGACCCGGCCTGCGGCTCCGGCGGCATGTTCGTCCAAAGCGCCCGTTTCGTAGCCGAGCATAAAAAGAACCCGTCTTCGGAACTCGCTATTCATGGGCAGGAAAAGGTCGCGGCCACCGTCGCCCTCTGCCGCATGAACCTGGCCATGCACGGCCTCGAAGGGGATATCAAAGAAGCCATCACCTACTACGACGATCTGCACAACAGCACCGGCAAGTTCGACTTCGTTCTCGCCAATCCGCCGTTCAACGTGAACGCCGTCGATAAGGAGCGGCTCGAAGCCGAGGTCGGCAAAGGCCGCCGGTATCCCTTTGGTCTGCCGCGCACGGACAACGCGAACTACCTTTGGATTCAGCTCTTTTATTCCACGTTAAACCAGACCGGGCGAGCCGGGTTCGTCATGGCGAACAGCGCCTCCGATGCCCGCTCCTCCGAGCAGGAACTCCGCAAGCAGCTCATCGAAGCCCGGGCGGTGGACGTCATGGTTGCCGTCGGGCCGAACATGTTTTACACGGTCACATTGCCATGCACGCTGTGGTTTCTGGATAAAGGAAAGCAGAACACGCCGAGAGCCGACAAAGTGCTCTTTCTCGATGCGCGACACATCTATCGCCAAGTGGATCGGGCGCACCGCGACTGGACCGAAGGCCAGATCGGATTCTTGGCCAACCTGGTGCGGCTCTACCGGGGCGAGGAACCGGACTTCACCCTAGGCGGGCCTGAGGCGGAAGCCAAGCTCAAAGAAGTGTTCGGCAAAAAGCTCAGGTACGCCGACGTGCCGGGGCTGTGCAAGACGGCCACGATTAAAGAGATGGAAGCCCAAGGCTGGAGTCTCAACCCTGGTCGTTACGTTGGCGTGGCTCCAGGCGAGGAAGTCAGCGACGAGGACTTCAAGGAACAGCTTGAAACGCTGAATGAAGAACTCGAAGTCCTGAACGTCCAAGCTCGTAAGCTTGAACAGATCATTGCCCAGAATGTGGCGGAGATTTTAGAAGCGTGACGAGCCAGTGGTGTGAAACGACTTTAGGCGAAATCTGCGACAAAGTTGGTGGCATCATCCAAACAGGCCCATTTGGCTCACAGCTTCACGAGTCTGACTATTCACAGGAAGGCACACCCGTCGTGATGCCAAAGGACATTATCGAGGGACGTATCATTACAGATAGTGTTGCGCGAATTGCATCTGAACACGTCGAACGGCTTTCCAGGCATAAGCTTAAACCAGGCGACATTGTGTATGGCAGGCGAGGCGACATCGGGCGGCAAGCATTAATTCGCAAGGAACAAGACGGATGGCTATGCGGCACAGGTTGCCTTCGTCTTAGTCTTAGCAACACGGTCATTGAGCCGCTTTTCCTTCACTACTACCTGCGGCAAGAGTCCGTCATCAGTTGGATTTCCAATCAGGCTGTCGGGGCAACGCTGCCAAATCTCAATACCAGCATTCTTAGGAGCGTTCCAGTTCGGGTGCCTCCGCTTCCGGTCCAACGCCACCTCGCAGGCATCCTGTCAGCCTATGATCAGCTGATCGAGAACAACCAGCGGCGCATCAAGATTCTGGAAGAGATGGCCAGATCTCTCTACCGCGAGTGGTTCGTCCACTTCCGCTTTCCCGGCCACGACAAAGTCAAAATGGTTCCCTCTCCCCTCGGACCGATTCCACAAGCCTGGGGGGTGAAGAGGCTTTGCGAAATTGCCTCTGTGAATCGTACACAGATTAACCCACGTAACCCTCCAGAAAGGGTACTCTACATCGATATCTCATCCGTCAGTCCTGGTCAGATCAATTCGCTCCAAATGTACACATTCGCTGAAGCACCAGGGCGAGCCCGGCGTATTGTCCAGCATGGAGACATCATATGGTCTTGTGTCCGACCAAACCGCCGATCTCATGCTTTGTTGTTGCAGCCAGAGCCAAACACGGTCGCCTCCACTGGCTTTGCCGTACTCACTGCGACTAAGGTACCGTTTACCTTTCTCTATCTCTCGACAACAACCGACGATTTTGTCAACTTCCTCGCGAACAACGCTACTGGGGCCGCCTATCCCGCCGTCACTGCCAAGACATTTGAGGATGCCGTGCTGCTCATTCCGCCTGCACTACTCTTAAAGAAGTTCGGGGAGGCGACCATACCAATGGCTGAGCAGATCCATGTCCTTCAGTTCCAAATCCAAAACCTCCGCCGCACCCGCGACCTGCTACTCCCTCGGCTGCTGTCCGGACAAATCCCTCTAGCCGGTTGATCTCATGCCATCGCTTGATACCTATCCGATCATCTCTCTCCGGAAAGAGGATGTGTTGGCGACTGAAGAGATGGGCAGCAAGCGGAAGGGATGGGTGCAGGTGGGTACGGATTCGGAGCCGTGGCTCTTCAAGTACGCGCGGCTGAGCAATGGAGAGATCACCGGAGAGCATTGGGCAGAAAAGGTTGCGGCTGAATTGGCTGGGCTGCTCGAGATTTCCCATGCACGTGTCGAACTCGCCACGCTCGATGGCGCGGTTGGCTGTATCAGCCGACGGTTTCCTGAGTTGTCTCGACCCGGCACCGAATTGATTCACGGTAACGACCTCCTGGCCGGTGCGGTCCTCGGATATGATCGGGCAGGGCGAGGGGCGCAGCCTGACCATACCATCGAGAATATCGCGAAGGCGATCACGGCAGTGATTCCCGATCGTGAGGAACGGGATAGGGCATTCAGCCAACTGGCCGGGTATGTGACCTTGGATGCCCTGATTCTGAATACCGACCGGCACCATGAAAACTGGGCACTCATTCGTATGCCTTCCACTAATGGAACACATCTTCACCGGGTGGCTCCCACGTTCGATCATGCCTCTTCCCTGGGACGCAATGAGCCGGTAGAGAAAATCGGTCAATGGCTGAGAGAAACGAATCGCTTCCAGTGGTATGCCACTCGCGGGCGGGGAGCAGTGTTCATCCAGCCCACAGATGAGCACGGAGCGAACCCCGTGAGGCTCTTCGAGGTCACTGCCCGAGCCTGGCCTCGCTACTTTCAACCATGGAGCCAAATGGTGCAGAATGTCGGCCTGGAGCCTATGCTGTCCGTCGTCGATCGTGTGCCGGATCAGTCCATCGATCCACGGCAACGGGCGTTTGCAAAAGGGCTTCTCGGTGTTACCTTTGGACAAATAGTGGATGCATTTGTATGAAAACGCTGTTCTTGGCTTGGCAGGATGCGAGACCGGATGGTGGGGCGCGCCCTCGTTCGCGCGCCTGGTTCCCGATCGGTCGCCTGGAATCCGAACCGGGACAGGGATGGTTTCGCTTTCTCTATACGAAGGGTGTGTTGGAGGCCCAATCCAAAGCAGGCTTTGAGCCATTGGATGCCTTTCCTCAGTTCGAGAAAGTGTATGAATCAGGCGAATTATTCCCCCTGTTCCAAAACCGGCTGATTAGCCCGAAGCGGGAAGATTATGCCGAGTACCTTGAACGGTTGGCGCTGTCGCCAGAGGAACGGGACCCATTCGCGATTCTGGCCGTCTCCGGCGGGGGACGCCAGACGGATAACTTAGAAGTCTTCCCCCAAATCCGTCCCCACCGGGATGGAAGGTTTGCCAGTCGGTTTTTTCTGCACGGGTGGCGTCACGTGAACATGCCGTCCCAGGAGCGGTTGAGTCGGTTGGAAGCGGGGGCCGCTCTGCAAGTGGCCGTGGAGTTGAACAATCCCGCCACCGGCGCGGCGATCCAACTGTTGACCCCGGATGACTACTTCATGGTTGGATGGACGCCCCGGTATCTCATCAAGGACATGCTGGCCGCGATCGCCGGAGGAGTCGAGAACATGCGCGCCCATGTGGTCCGGAACAATCCTCCCCCGGCACCCCACAATCAACGCGTGTTGATCGAACTCGAAGGCATGTTTCAGATCGGATACCAACCGATGAGCAGTGAGGAGTTTCTTCCCCTCGTCGCCTAAATGGCTCACGCGTATTCAGAAGATCAGCTTGTCGAACAGCCGGCCATGCAGCTTCTCGCAACCTTGGGCTGGCAGGTTCTCTCCGCTGCCGAGGAGACTTTTGGTCTGGGCGGCACGTTCGGTCGAGAGACCAAGGGGGAAACGGTCCTTCTTCCTCGTCTCCGTACCTCCCTCGAACGCCTCAACCCTTCACTCCCACCAGAAGCGCTCTCGCAAGCCATCGACCAATTGACCCGCGACCGATCGGCGATGAGCCTGGCGGCGGCGAATCGGGAAGTGTACGGGCTGCTCAAAGACGGCATTGAGGTGACTGTTGCGGATGCCGCGAGCGGCGGCCAGGAGCCGAAGCGGGTCCGCGTGATCGATTGGGAGAATCCTGCCGCCAATGGCTTCCTGTTGGTAAGCCAGTTCAGCGTGACGGGGTCACTCTACACTCGTCGGCCTGATCTCGTCGGATTCGTGAATGGGCTGCCTCTCGTCGTCATCGAGCTGAAGAAGCCGGGCGTTCCTGCCCAGCAGGCTTTCGACGACAACCTGACCTGCTACAAAGCCGACATTCCCCAGCTCTTCTGGTTCAACGGCCTGACGATTGCTTCTAATGGCACGGAGAGCCGTGTGGGGTCGCTCACCGCTGACTGGGAACGGTTCTTCGAGTGGAAGCGGATCGAGCGCGAGGATGAACCCCGCCGCGTATCGCTCGAAGTGATGCTACGAGGGACCTGCGAACCTTCGCGCCTGCTCGATCTGCTCGAAAACTTCAGCCTCTTCTCCGAGCACAAGGCGGGGCTGGTCAAAGTGCTGGGGCAGAACCACCAATTCCTCGGCGTCAACAATGCCATTGCAGCGACATTGGCTGCTCGAAAGCAGGGCCATGGTCGGGGAGGCGTGTTCTGGCAGACACAGGGTTCCGGCAAGAGCTTCTCGATGGTGTTCTTCGCGCAGAAGATCCTCCGCAAGATTCCCGGCAATTGGACCTTTGTGGTGGTGACGGATCGCGTCGAGTTGGACGATCAGATTGCCAAGACCTTCAAGGCCTGTGGCGCGGTCAGCGAGACGGAAAGCGATCGGTGCCATGCGCAAAGCGGAGCACAGCTGCGGCAGTTGCTCGGTGAGAACCATCGCTATGTTTTTACGCTCATTCACAAGTTCCAGACTCCTGATCTGCTGTGCGACCGGTCCGATGTCATCGTCCTGACCGACGAAGCGCACCGGAGCCAATACGACACGCTGGCGCTGAATATGCGTGCGGCCTTGCCTCATGCGCTCTTTTTAGCTTTCACCGGCACGCCTTTAATCGCAGGTGAGGAGCGGACCCGCGAGGTGTTCGGTGACTATGTCTCTATCTATGACTTCCAGCAATCGGTTGAAGATGGCGCGACCGTACCCCTGTTCTATGAAAACCGGACGCCCGAACTCCGCTTGGAGAATCCGAACCTCAACGACGATATTTACAACCTGATCGAAGCCGCCGGGCTGGATGAAGAACAGGAGAAACGGCTGGAGCGAGAACTGGGGCGACAATATCAATTGCTCACACGCGATGACCGGCTTGAGACTATCGCGAAAGACATTGTCCAGCACTTCCTCGGACGCGGCTTTCAAGGCAAGGCGATGGTCATTTCCATCGACAAGGCGACAGCCCTGCGGATGCACGACAAGGTCCGGGCGCACTGGAAGTCCGAAGAGAAACGAGTTGAGCAGGAGTTGACCAGGCTGACAACCTACGGGGCCAAGGCTGCCGATCCCGATCGCATCCGGGAACTCCGCGCTCGTTTGGAGGTCATCCGGACGACCGACATGGCCGTGGTCGTCTCGGCTGCGCAGAACGAAATTGCGGATATGAAGAAACTGGGCCTCGACATTGCGCCGCACCGGAAGCGAATGAATGATGACGGGCTAGACGAGAAGTTCAAGGAAGCGAAAGACCCGTTGCGCACGGTGTTCGTCTGCGCGATGTGGTTGACCGGTTTCGATGCGCCGAGCTGCTCGACGATTTATCTCGATAAGCCGATGCGGAACCACACGCTGATGCAGACCATCGCGCGAGCCAATCGCGTATTCCCCGGCAAGCACAGCGGCCTCATCGTGGACTACGCGAACGTCTTTGCCTCGCTGGAGAAGGCGCTGGCGATCTATGCCAAAGGTCGTGGTGGGGAGCAGCCCATCCGGGACAAGCAGAAGCTCGTGGAAAACCTCCGCCAGGCGATCGCCGAAGCGGAAGCTTTCTGCCTGGCGCACGGAGTCAATTTGGCAGAGATTGAACAGACTCTAGCGGGGACCCTTGAGCGGCTGACGAAGATTGCCGAGGCGGTCGAATGCCTGATTTCTCCGGACGCCCTCCGCAAAGATTTTCTTGGTCACGAGGGTTGGGTGCGGACGCTCTTCCGGACTGTGAAGCCCGATCCCTCTGTGCTGGAGTGTGCCTCGCGCGTGGCCTGCCTGACGACCATAGCCGAGACCATCCGTGAACGAACGGGCGAGGGACCGGCGGACATCTCAGCCGTGATGGCCGACCTGAATAAGATTCTGGATGCTTCCGTGGCCGCCGACGGCTTTCACATTCCCCAGGGAAAACCTGGCCATGGCGTGATCGATCTGACGAAGATCGACTTCGAAGCCCTAGCAAAACGTTTTGGAAAGTCCAAAACCAAGAATATCGATCTGGAGCAACTGAAAGCGGCGGTCCGTTCCCAACTGGACACACTCGTTCGCCTGAACCGGACCAGGGCCGACTATCTCACCAAATTTGAAGAGCTGATCGAATCCTACAATGCGGGGAGCCGGAATATAGAAGAACTCTTCAAGGAACTCTTGGCACTCAGCCGTAGTTTGAACGACGAACAGGAACGGCACGTCAGAGAGCGTCTGTCCGAAGAAGAACTCGTGGTGTTCGATATTCTGACGCGCCCCGCGCCGCAGTTGAGTACAAAAGAACGTGCTGAGGTGAAGAAGGTCGCCCGGGATATGCTGCAGAAGTTAAAGCAGCTTCTGGTGTTGAACTGGCGTCAGAAGGCCTCGGCCCGCTCGCAGATCAAGCTCGCCATCGAAGATCTCCTAGACCAGGGGCTTCCGCGTGCTTATACCCCTGATTTGTATAAACAGAAGTGCTCTGCGGTGTTCGAACACTTCTACGAAGCCTACGGAGATCGAGGAGCGAGTATTTATCCAACAATGCGGTGATTCTTCAGTGACCTGTTGTTCCTCACCCCTCCAATCTCTGTGCCGCATCGATCTTCATCCACATCACCCCGCCTCAGAAGGCGATAAGCGCCGCCACCAACAGTGAGGCAGTCCAGCCCCGATGATCGACCAGCCAGGGAGCAAAGAAGCTACTTCACACTTTATGCCCGCGCAAACCGGCTCTTCCCAAACTATACCTACCGATGTATCCTGCTGCGGATGCTCTAGCTCATGTACGCGCAGTGTTTTCGTGTTCAGGCACAGCTTCCAGGAATCACCTGCATGCATTTCGACTGTCCTTACCTGAACACCCACGTCGAACTGACCGAAGAGCGCGAGGCACATATTCAGGAGAAGCATCCGGATCTCCTGCCCGCTCATCGTGACTATATGTCGGAAACTGTTCGTGATCCTGACGAAGTGCGAAGGGACCCACGATTCACAAACAGCCTGCTGTTTTCCCACTGGTTTCCTGACCTCAAAGGAGGTAAATTTGTCGTTGTGGTCGTAGTTGCCGATCCCTCTCCCGCCGATCGCTACTGGATAGTGACCGCGTATGTGGCACGGCAACTCTCAGGAGGCACTGTGACATGGAAACGTCCCTGACCGTTGAATACGACAAGACGGGTGACATTCTCTATCTTGGGAAAACCAAGCCTTATCCAGAACAGGACTCCGAGGAATTAAGCTATGGGGTCGTGGCTCGACTCAATCCCAAGACACGCGATCTTGAGAATCTGGAAATCCTCTTTTTCTCTTCCCGGGTTGCCAAAGGGGAGACCTTCCAATTACCGGTGACGGCGGAGTTTCATCTGCCAAAGGCGGGGTAATCTGAGGCCAGGGCATTCACTGGGGTCGGCGGCAGCTAATTCAGTAACGGATGGCCGTCAGGAACTGAACTCCGGACATAAGTTAGAGTCTAACAGATTCGCGCCTTTGCCAAACGCAGCACTCAGACTGTCACCAGGTATTCCTTCACTCCCCCAGCGCTTCACTCGCATCGATCTTCACTCACGTCATCCCGCCGCAGATGGCGATCAGGGCTGCAACCAGCAACGAAGCCGTCCATCCCCAGTGGTCGGCGAGCCAGGGCGTGAGGCTGGGAGAAATGGGACCGTCGAAGGTTTACGGGGCAAAGAGTTCGGCAAGCAGGGTGAGGACTTGCGAGCGTATCATGTCGTCGATTTTCCCCACACGCTTCACAAGACGGCTTTTGTCCACAGTCCGGATTTGATCCAGCACGACTTGCCCGGACTTACCTTTGAATCGAAGCGGGACACGAGTCGGGTAGGGGCGGCCTTTCGTCGTCATGGGAGCGATGATGACCGTGTCGATGTGCTGATTCATTTCATCCGGAGAAATGATGAGACAGGGGCGGGTCTTGCGGATCTCACGTCCTTGTGTGGGATCGAGGCGCACGAGAAAGACATCGAAGCGGGACACTACCATGTCCACTCGCTCCGATCCCATGTGGACATCGCTGCAGATTCCTGATCCAGCAGGTGATCGTCCCCGTGGCGATGCATCTGCTCAAATGCTTGACGCCAACCGGCGCGCGGTTTGGATGCGGAGCGAATGATCAATTGTCCGTGCTGAATTTCCAGATCGACGTCTCCGTGCAGGTGGCACTGTTCAATGACAGATTTCGGAATCCGGATGCCCTGGGAATTGCCGATTCGCACAACACGAGCTTTCATTGCGATTTCCTCCGCTGTCTAGCTGAACTCTTGAGTAATTACATTGGCGCTACCCGCTCTGTCAAGAATTCACACCGCCTGCAATCGGGAGATGGAGCGACTACCTCCTCACTCCCGCAATCCCTCCTCCGCATCGATCTTCACCCACATCGCTCCGCCGCAGATCGCGATCAGCGCCGCAACCAGCAACGAGGCGGTCCAGCCCCATTGATCGGCCAGCCAGGGGGTCAAGCTGGGCGAAACGGCGCCTCCCACATTGGCCCCCATATTCATGACGCCCGATAGAGTTCCCGCATGGGTTTTGGACAGGTCGGTCGTCACGCTCCAATAGGCGCCGACCGTGAAGTAGAGCCAGCCGGCTCCGAGCGACAGACAACCGATGGCCAGGGCCTGCGAGTCGGCCCAGGCCCCGAGCGCGATCAGCCCTCCGGCCACCACCATGCCGACCAGGCCGACCGTCATCCTCGCCTTGGTCAAGCCGGCGGTCGGGACCAGGCGATCCGTGATCCAGCCTCCGAGTGGGCAGAAGACGAGAATCGCCAGAAACGGCGTGGCTGCCAGCCACCCCCCTCGCAACAGATCGATCCCCCGCACGTTCACCAGGTAGAGATAGAACCAGGACATGTAAATGTAGGCCACGTAACCGAGGCAGGCGTAACTCGCTACCAACCAACGCAGAGTACGTGACCGGAACAAGCGCTTCCAAGGGACGGCGGCGCGCGAGGCGATTGATGAACTCTTGCCGCCGACCGAGCCGTCCCGCGAACCGAGTACCCACAAGGCCGCCACCAGGATTCCCACCAGGGCCGAGAGGTAGAACACCGTCTGCCATCGGTAGTTCACCATGATCCAGGAGGCGAGGGGAGGCGTGATCGCGGCCCCCACCCCGATACCGCCGATCGCGATGCCGATCCCGAGGCCTCGTTGCGCGGGGGGGATCCAATCGGCGACGGCCCGATTGAAATTCGGCAGGGCCACGGCTTCTCCCACGCCGAGGAGAAACCGCACCAGGATGAGAGCGCCCACCGTCCCGACCATCGCGGCCAGGGGCAGGGTCGCGGCCAGCGCCGTCAGGGCGGTGAACAGCGACCACCAGAGCAACGCGACCGTCAACACCAGGCTGGCCCCCCAACGATCCCCCAGCCAGCCGCCGGGAATCTGACAGAGGGCATAGCCGAAGACGAAGGCGGAAAAAATGTACCCCATGTCCTGGTCGGTCAACCCATAGGCGGGCATCATCTGCCGCGCCGTGACGGAGATGTTGACCCGGTCCATGTAGGTCACCACGCTGATCGCGAACAGGAGGCCGAGGATGCCCCATCTCGGTTTCGTCGCCGTTGTCGCCCCGTTCACCATCACCTCCCGGTCCCATCGCACCCGCGCGAAAGCGGGGCATTATAGACCGCCCCCGCGACGGTCACCAGCACATCACAAGCGTGGGTCGGGCAGGTGCTGTATGGATTTCCCTCCGGCGCATCCGGTACACTGACATTTTGACCTACGCTGAGGGAGGTGGAGTGAGGGTTCGTCCGCGCGCAGTGGCCTTGTCTCTGCTCGGCCTGCTCGTCTTGGCTGTTCTCCTGCTCCTCTATTCCCGCGAGCTCTTCGGCGTCGACCTCGTCAAGAATTTCTTCCTGCAACAACTCGAAGTGACCCTGCGGCGCAAGATCGAGGTCGATCGCGTCAAGCTGGTGCTGTTGCCGAGCATCAGGCTCGAACTCGGCCACGTCGCCGTCTACGGCCACGACGATCCGTCGCACATCGTCTTCAAAGCCAAGGAAATGGACATCGTGCTGCGCCTGCTGCCGCTGTTGAAAAAACAGGTCGTGGCGAAGCGGCTGTTTTTCGACGAGCCGACCGTCACGTTGATCCGCAATCGCTCCGGCCACTGGAACGTCCTCGCTGGGTTGCCGTCCATGGCCAAGGACGAGTCGGCCTACCAGATGTTCAGCCGGCTGCTGCAAATCCGCGAGGCGACCATTCAGAACGGCCATGTGACGATCACCGATGAAGCCAGATCCGACGGCGTCCGAACCACCAAGCTCGAAGCGGTGGAGATGGCGTTGAAGGTCTATCCGGGAAAAGCCGAGGGGGACTTACATGTCTCCGCCTCCCTGCCTGCCGAGACGGCCCCGTCGGCCTTCTCGCTGACCGGTACCATCAGCTTGAGCGAATCCTCTTCGTCCCTGGCCGCCGAGGAACCCTACTCGGTCCGTCCCGCCTTTCAATTCGAGGGAGAAATCGAAACCGCCAACCTGCGGTTGCGCGAGGCAGCCGACTTCTTCGGACCCAGGCCCGTGCCGGACCGGCTGCAAGGCGGGGCCAATTTGAAAAGCCGCATCCGTGTCGCGCCCGGTGTGGCAGGCTACGACGTCGTCCTGACGGAGATCGCCGCCAACGTCGATGAGCTGGGGGTCACGGGCAAAGCCAACCTGGCGGGGCTCCTGACCTCACAACCCACGTTTTCCATCACCTTCGCCTCACCCTCGATCGACCTGCAGCAGCTCTTCGCCCGATTTCCCGCGCAATGGATCCATCCGCAATTGCCCGGCATCGTCGAGCAACGCCGGCTGGGAGGGACCGTGGAAATCCTCAGCGCCACGTTGAGCGGTGCGACGGCCCCGAGCCCGCAACTATCGCTCACGGGGGATTTCCGCATCGAGAAGGGCACCGCGCTCATCGGGACCGACCACGTCCCCACGCAGGATTTGTCCGCCACGATCTCCGTGGAACCGGGACGCATCCGGGTCGGAAAGGTGACGGGCACCTACGGCACGTTGCAAATGACCGACGGCAAGGCGGTCGTGTCCTTCCTCGACGCCGGTCCCTGGATGGAGTTGGACGTCAGCGGCAACATGACGGCGGCCGACCTGGTGAAATTTCTCATCAAGACGATCCGTGCTGATCGGCTCACATCGCTCCTCGCGCAATCACGCGAGATCGAGGGCCAGGCGCACCCGACCTTTCGCCTCGTCGGACCGTTGGACAAGCCGGAGGGCATCACCTTCGCCGGAGGGGAAGTCCTCGCCGAACAGGTCAGCCTCGTGAACCCGGCGCTGCCGCAACGGCTCACCGCCATGCAGGGCCGCATCATCTTTTCCCAAACCGGCGGCGCGCAATTCGATCAAGTCACGGCCAATCTGGGAGAGGCGCAGCTCCAGTTCAACGGTCAAATCAGCGGCGGCACGCCGAGCCTCTTTCAGGATTTCGTCATCCGCGCCAAGGGCAACGCGGCGCAGTTGCGCCAGATGATGTCCGCCGGGTCCTTCCCGGACGACCTGCTTTCCGGCATCGTCAACGCCAAGATTCAACTGTCCGGTCCTTCCGGCTCGCCCCATCTGCGCGGCGAAATCGGCCTGAACGATGCAAAGCTGGTACTCCCGACGGTGGGGGAAAAGCCGCCCGGCACGGCGGCCTCGTTGGAACTCGATGCCGATGTCACGCGTGGCATCGGGCTGACGATTTCGCGTCTGGAACTGGTGGTGCCGCCGTTACGGTTGCCGTTGAAAGGCCGGATCACGCTCGGCGACCGGTTTACGATCGACGCCGCCCTCGCCTCTGGTACCGTATCGCTGTCGAGTCTTCCGGAGTGGATCTACAAGAGCGGCCTCGAAGCGGGGAATCTCGAAGTCTCCATGGATGTGAAGGGCGGGGACGCAGATTGGAGAAATTGGCGGGCCGGCGGATGGCTGGCGCTCACCAACGGCTTGATGACGGTGAAGGGCGTGGAGGGGCAGGTCGAGGACATTTATCTCCGGTTGAAGTTTTCCAAGAACATTGCGGACATCAAACAGCTGTCGTTCCGGATCAAGGACAGCGACGTCAGCCTGTCGGGAGCCTTGAAGAATTGGACGACCAAACCGGTGATCGCCGTCAAGATCGAATCCACCCAAATGGATCTCGATCTGCTTATTCCGAAGGGTCAACGCTCGCCGATCCGGGAGTTTCTGGAGACCCTGGCCTCGACCAGCCAAGTCAGTGCGACGGCGACGATCGAGAAGGGCCTGTACAAGCACCTGCGGTTCGGAGGCCTCTCCGGCCGGTTGACGATTCAAGACGGCCTGCTGGATCTGGACCGGGTCGCCGGCCAGTCCGGCACCGGCCAGGTGGCGGGACGCCTGGTCGTCCGGCTTCCCAAGGGAGAACCGGCCGAGACGGAAACCTCGGTCCGGATGACCGGCATTCCCGTCGAGGCCATGTTGCCGCTGTTGAATGCGAGCGATAAACCGGTCACCGGCGATCTGAAGCTGACCGGCGTGCTGCGCGGACATGGGCGCAATCCCCACGGGGTCCTGCCGACCTTGAACGGCAAGACCGAGGTGGTGGCGCAGGAGGGGCGCATTCTCAAGGCGGAGAACCTCACTGTCTGGAAGATCATTTCCATCCTGAATCTCCCGGCTGTGTTGCAAGGCAAGGTCGACCTGGAAAAGGAAGGGTTGCAGTACAATCGAATGACCGCCACCCTGACGATCCAAAACGGGCTGATGAAAACGCAGAACTTCATCCTGGACAGCCCCGTGCTGAAAATTTCCGCGGTCGGAACCTACGACATGCCCACCGATCACCTGGACATGGTCTGGGCCGTCAGCCCCTTCGGATCCTATTCACAATTCTTGAAATCGATTCCGCTCTTCGGACGCCTGGTCGCGGGAGATCGGAAGGGTTTGGCCACCGCCCTGTTCCAGGTCAAGGGATCCATGCACGATCCGCAAGTGACCTACATGCCGATGAAGTCGTTCACCACGGGATTGACCGGTGTCGCCCAACTCGCATTCGACCTGCTCAAGAACACGGTCATGCTGCCGATCGATATGCTCGCCCCGCAGGAAGAAAAGGATCTGCTGTTCGATCCCTCGATGGAACTCCGAACCCCGCCCGCGCCGCCGACCGAACCGATCACCGCACCGACGCCGGCCGCGCCTTGATTACCTTCGGCACGCGTGATAGCATCCGATCGACGGCCGTTGCATCGACCTCATGACCCACTCCACCGCACAAACCGACCATCCCGACCAGACCGCCGTGCTCTTCGTGGCGGCGAGCGAAACAGACTCGAATCTGTATTACGCCACGCGGTTCATCGCCCCCGATCCCTTCATCTATCTCGAACTGAAGGGCGAACGGCTGATGATCATGAGCGACCTGGAAATGGATCGGGCGCGCCACCAGGCGACGGTCGATCGCGTGTTGTCCTATTCCGAGCTGGAGCGGCGCGCCAAGGTGCAGGGGATGAAGGATCCCGGCACGATCGACGTGATTCACCTGGTGCTTCAAGACAGCGGCCTGACGGACATCCTGGTCCCCTCGACCTTTCCCTTTCTCCATGCGAGCCGGCTGGAGGAACTCGGCTACAGGCTGCGCACCAAACGCGAGCCGTTTTACGAACACCGTGTCGTCAAATCCGAGGAAGAGGTCCGGCACATTGAAGCGGTGCAACGGGCCACCGAAACGGCGGTCGCCGCCGCGCACCAGAGTCTTCGTCGCGCCGAGATTCGCGGCGACCAGCTCTGGCTGGACGGGGAGGTCCTCACGTCGGAACGCATCAAGAAACTGATCAACGTGAAACTGATGGAATGCGAATGCGTCGCGCAACATACCATCGTGGCGGGCGGGGAACAGGCCTGCGATCCTCACGACGAAGGCAGCGGGCCGCTGCCGGCCCATCGCAGCATCATTTTCGACGTCTTTCCGCGGTCGGCTTCAACGCGTTACTTCGCCGACATGTCCCGCACGGTGGTGCGCGGCAGGCCCTCTCAGGAGTTGAAGCGGCTCTATCATGCCGTCAAGGATGCCCAGGAAGAAGCGATCACCAAGATCCGCGACGGCGCCGACGGGGCGGTGATCCATCAAGGCATCTGCGACCGGTTTGAGAAGGCCGGCTATAAGACCGGCCTCGTCAACGGCCGCATGCAAGGTTACTTTCACGGCACCGGCCATGGCGTCGGATTGGACATCCATGAAGCGCCCCGCATCAGCCGGACCGGCTCGTTGCTCCAGGAAGGGCACGTGGTCACGGTCGAACCGGGACTCTATTACCCCGGGCTCGGCGCGGCGCGCATCGAAGACATGGTGCTGGTGACGAAGGACGGTTGCCGGAACCTGACGAATTATCCGAAAGTGTTCGAACTGGACTGAGCAAAACCGTAAGGGGTGAGGCGTAAGGCGTAAAGGAAGGATGTCTTTCGCCTAACGCTTCCCGCCTCACGTTTCACGTCGTCATGCGTCTCACCTTCACCATCCGGCGCTTCAACCCCGAAACAGACCGCCACCCCCATGAGGAAGACTACCGCCTAGATATCGGCCGGGGCATGACGATCCTCGAGGCCTTGATCCGCATCAAGAACGAACTCGACGGCAGTTTATCCCTGCGTTACTCTTGTCGTTCCGCCATCTGCGGCTCCTGCGCCATGCGGATCAACGGCACGGAGAAACTGGCCTGCCGCACCTCGATCCGCAAAGAATTCGAACGCCACGGCAGGATCTCGATCGAACCGTTACCCAATCTCCCGCTCATCAAGGATCTGGTCGTGGACATGGCCCCCTTCTGGGAGAAGGTCCGTTCCGTCACCCCCTGGCTGACCCCGGTCATCCATCCCACCAGACGGTACGGCCCATCGGGGCAGCTGCGGCTGCTTCCGGAGACCTACCAATTTCACAATGTGGATGCCTGCATCATGTGCGGGGCCTGCGTGGCGGCCTGCACCTCGCATGAAGTCTCGCCAGGCTTTCTCGGTCCTGCGGCGCTCGCGAAGGCGGCACGGTTCGTCGCGGATCCCCGTGAGCCTGCCGCTTCCAAACAGACGAGATTGACCGCCCTTCAAGAAGAACACGGCATCTGGGACTGCACACGTTGCAACATGTGCGTCCAAGTCTGTCCCAAAGATGTCCGGCCGATGGAGGCGATCATTCGTCTGCGCCGTTCCGCCATCCAACATGGCTTAGTCTCCACCGAAGGGGCCCGCCACATCACCGGCTTCGTCGATCTCATCAGGCACGAAGGACGGCTCAATGAGGCGTTGATGCCGTTGAAGGTCGTCGGGACGAATGTTCGACGGCTGTTGCATGTGTTGCCGTTGGGCATACGCATGTGGCTCAAAGGCAAGGTTCCGTCTCCGTTCGGGCAGCGCATCCCCGGTATCGAGCAGGTCCGCGCAATCTTCGCCGGCCGTCCCCGTGTCTGACCGACATGGCCGGCAGTTTCCGATTCCTCGATGATGTCGCGCTGGCCGACATGGCCTTCGAGGCCGAGGGAGACTCCCTCCCGGAGCTCTTCGACGCCGCGACACAAGCCCTCATCGAAAGCCTGGCCGATCCTGCCACCGTCGGCCGGACCAGGCGGCAGACGATCGATCTGGAAGAACCGGACCTCGCCGTGCTCCTGTTCGAATGGCTGGGGCGGCTCGTCTATCTCAAGGATGCGCAGGGCATGGTCTTTCATCGGATCAACCTGTCTCTGGAACAACGGCCCGAGCGATCTCTCTGGCATCTCCATGCCGAGGTGATCGGGGCGCCCGTGGACCCTGCGACGCAGGACTTGCGGTCCGACGTGAAGGGTGTCACCAAACATCTCTATGCCGTGACGCAGGACGGAACCACCTGGAGAGCCAGGGTGGTACTGGATGTATGAACCTTCAAACCGACATGCAGGTCCATCAGGTCAACGATTACCTCTGGGAAATTCCGCCGTCGGAAAAACCGGGGATGCTGGTCCCGGCCAGGATCTATGCCAGCGCATCGATTCTCTCCTCCATGGATCGAGGGGTGTTCGATCAGGTCACCAACGTGGCCTGTCTGCCTGGCATCCATCGGTACGCGCTCTGCATGCCGGACGGCCATTGGGGCTACGGCTTCCCCATCGGCGGGGTCGCCGCGTTCGACCCAGAGGACGGCATCATCTCCCCCGGCGGCGTCGGGTACGACGTGAACTGCGGCATGCGCTTGATCCGCACCGATCTCACGCTCTCGGACGTGCAACCGAAACTTGAACTCCTGATGACGGAACTGTTTCGACGGGTCCCGGCCGGAGTCGGATCGAGAGGCTTCGTTGACCTGACGAAACGAGATTTTCGCGAGGTCATGCGACAGGGCGCCGCCTGGTGTATCGCCAAGGGCTATGGATGGGATGAAGATCTGGAACGGATCGAGGAGCGGGGTTGTTTGCAAGGAGCCGATCCCTCGAAAGTCACCGACTACGCCCTGGAACGAGGCATCAACCAACTGGGCACGCTGGGGTCCGGCAACCACTACCTTGAGGTGCAGGTCCTCTCCGACCGGGGTCTCTTCGACCGTCCGGCGGCGGCAGCCATGGGTCTCACCGGTCGCGACCAGGTCGTGATCATGGTCCATTGCGGCTCACGCGGCTTCGGCCATCAAGTCGCCAGCGACTACCTCAAGGTATTCGAAAGGGCCATGCGCCGGTACGGCATCACGGTCAAGGACCAGCAATTGGCCTGCGCTCCCTTTCGTTCGCCGGAAGGGCAGGACTATTTCGCGGCGATGAACTGCGCGGCCAACACGGCCTTTGCCAATCGGCAGGTCATCACCCATCAAATCCGGGAGGCCTTCGCGGCAGCGTTCGGTGAAAGCGCCCATACGCTCGGCATGCACCTCGTCTATGACGTGGCGCACAACATCGCCAAGGTCGAGCGGTATCCGGACGGGGAGTGGCTCGTACACCGCAAGGGCGCCACACGCGCCTTCGGACCCGGCAGTCCCGAACTCCCGGACTGCTACCGTGCAATCGGCCAGCCGGTCATTTGCGGCGGCTCCATGGAAACGGGCTCCTATCTGCTGGTCGGAACGGATCACGCGATGCAGGAGACCTTCGGCTCGACGATGCACGGGTCCGGCCGCACCATGTCGCGCGCCCAGGCCAAACGCAGGGTGCAAGGCGATCAGTTGTTGCGCGACATGCAACGGCGCGGCATTCTGGTCAAGGCCGTCTCAATGTCGGGCCTGGCCGAAGAGGCCGGATTCGCCTACAAGAACATTTCCGACGTCGTCGAGACCGTGGACCGCGCGGGAATCACAAAAAAGGTGGCGGAACTGAAACCGATCGGCAATATAAAGGGCTAACCGATCACCACCACGACGTGACCATGGACCAACGACGGTACCCGCGTTTTTCCGTCCGTTTCCACAGTTCTTTCAGTTCGGTCAACCTGGTGGAGGGAGAGGGCACCGTCCTCGATCTCTCGCTCCGAGGCTGCGGCATCGCCGGCTCCGTCGAGGTCCTTCCTGGAACGACGCTCGCCCTCCGCATCCACAGACAAGATGATGAGGTGCTGCTCACGATCGGGCAGGCGGTCGTGCGCTGGTGCCGCAATGGGCGAGTCGGTCTGGAATTCCTCTCGCTGCAACCGGAGGAATGGGCGCACCTTCAGGCAGTCGTGAAAGACCTCCATCGACAACCGTACGAACGGAACGACGATTCTCAGGACAGGTCCGTCGCCTAACAGGCTGTTGAACAATCATTTCCACAGCCTTGAAAGATCGAACCGCTGGGTGTCATGGTCAGGGGCAGACGTACTCACAGGATGTTCAAAAAGGCCGTCCAGCGCGGCCGCAGCGAGGTCCGCACGCGAAGCATAATGAACGTCACGTGTGCGGACGCCGGCGAGACGGTGAGCCGGCAGTGTCTTGCGAGAACAAAGCCGGCTGGCTTTTTCAACATCCTGTTAGGCCCGGCTGTCCGCTGAGGAGGTTTCAGAATGGCTCACGTTTCCGTGACCGCATCTCGATTGCCCCGCACGTGGTTGCCGGCGGTCCTCTTCAGCCTTGTCTTCTCCCTCCTGTGCGCCGCGGCTCTGTACTCGCTGTTGGCCGAACAGGATCGCTCCCTCATCGCTCAGCGTCACGCGGCGGCCGTCACGGCTGCCGGGCAGAACGCAAGGGCCATGGCGCGCACATTGTCCTGGTTCAGTGAGTCGCTGGCCGGCGAGAACTTCGCCTCCTTCCAACAGGCCATCGCAGGGCATGCGGGACAGGCCGGTCTCCTCGATGCCGCGGTCGTCACAGAGGAGAATGTCATCGTGGCCGCCGCCAATCCCGCCGCCATCGGCAGGAGGCTCCAAGACCCTGCCTGGATGGCCGCGCGCGGGAATCTGAGCGGTGCCGTCACTGCTGCTCTCGACCAGGGAAGGCAGGTGTTGGTCGTGGTCGAGCCGCTCCGGCGTCAAAACCACGTCATGGGATGGATCAGGCTGGTGGTCGCCGCACCTCAGAATACCGCAGCGCCACGATCGAGTGAGGATCTGGTGAGAGACGTGGCCATGGCGATCGTTCCGATGTTTCTTCTGCTGACAGCGCTGTTGATCCTCACCCTGGAGGGCATCATGCGTCAGGTTCGATCGGTCATCCGCCGTATCCTTTTGGAAGCCATGGACCACACAAAGGAACCGGTCGTGCGACGGGCGGAGATTCCGGACGCCGGTTGATTCCTGCCGGGCAGCGCTGCATCTCCTTCCGCCCTGCCGTCCCGGCCTGCTCATGAACCGGTATTTTTCTGGTACTTATCGAGAAGTTTGATAGGCTGATTCCGGTACGAACAAGCCGGGTCACAGGCGCGCTCGAGGATTCCGTTGGTCCTCAGAGACGGGAAACGCGTCCTGCGTCGTCGTTCAATCTCCGCGTTCAGCCGAAGCGAGCCCCATGACTCAAGCCCGTCCCGTCATCCTCGTCATCGACGACGATCCGGCCGCACGTCTCTTCGTCCGCGGTTCATTGGAACCGGCCGGCATGGTCGTGACCGAGGCCGCCGACGGACGAGAGGCGTTGGCGATGTTCGAAAAGACTACTCCCGACCTCATCGTGCTGGACATCGTGATGCCGGAGATGGACGGCTACCTGACCTGCTCGCGGATCCGCTCACTCCCTCGCGGCAAACGCATCCCCATTTTGATCATGACGGGATTGGACGACGCAAGCTCCATCGCCCAGGCCTACGAACACGGCGCCACCGACTTCATCAACAAACCGGTCAACGCCACGATCCTCCGCCACCATATCCGGTACATGCTCAGAACCAGCAACGTCCTCCAGGCCCTGGTCCGGAGTGAAGCCCGTCTTGAACTGGCCCAACGCATTGCGCGCATCGGGAACTGGGATTGGAATCCCCGCACGAATCGCTTCGCCATGTCGAACGAACTCTGTCGCCTGGTCGGTATCCGCCCGCAAGACTTCGCTGGCACGATCGAAGCGTTCCTCAGCCTGGTTCACCAGGACGACCGGCTGGGGGTGAAAGATGCTCTGGAAAAACTCATCAGCCACCAGACCCCCTGCGACATCGACCACCGCATCGTCCTGCCGAACGGGACGGACTTCACCATTCACCTGCAGGCCGAGGCTGTGCGCGAAGAACAGACGGACGAATTGACGGTCATCGGGACGGCGCAGGACATCACCGAACGGAAGCAGGCCGAACGGGCCATCCATCGGTTGGCCTATTATGACAGCCTGACCGGCTTGGCCAATCGGGTGCTGTTCAAGGACCGATTGTCGAACGCCCTGTCCTACGCCGAGCGCCACCGCCTGCACCTCGCCACGCTGTTCATCGACCTGGACCGTTTCAAGGTCATCAACGATACCTTGGGACACACGGTGGGTGATCTCCTGCTCACCCATGTGGCGGAGCGGCTGAGTGAGTCGGTTCGCCAGAGCGACTCGGTCGGTCGTCACGCCGGCCACGAGCCGCCCCATGCGCTGGCCCGCCTCGGGGGGGATGAATTTACGATTCTGCTGACGACCCTGACGCACCCGGAAGATGCCGGCCGCGTGGCCCGGCGGATTTTGGAGGCCCTGGCCCATCCGTTCAGCATCGACGGGCATGAAGTCTTTATCTCGGCCAGCATCGGTATTTCGATTTACCCCTCGGACGGCTCCACGGTGGAGGCCCTCTTGAAAAATGCCGACACGGCCATGTACCACGCCAAGGAGCAGGGACGGAACAATTGCCAGTTCTATTCGTCCGGACTCAACGCCGCCGCGGCCGAACGGCTGGATCTCGAAAGCGACCTCCGGCGCGCCCTGGAACGGGAAGAATTCGTCGTCTACTATCAGCCCAAACTCAATATCCATTCACGGGAGATTTTAGGCGCCGAGGCGCTCGTCCGTTGGAACCACCCGAAGCGCGGCCTATTGGCTCCCGGAGTCTTCTTGAATGCCGCCATCGACACGGGCTTGATCCGCTCGATGGACGAATGGGTCCTCCGCGAAGCCTGCCGCCAGGTAAAGGCCTGGGAACAGGCGGGATTGCCCCCCATCACCGTGTCCGCCAACGTCTCCAATTCCCTGTTCCACGGACGCACGCTTCCCGCGACGGTCGGCGACGCCCTGCGCGATTCCGGTCTGAATCCGTCGCAACTGGAGCTGGAACTGACGGAGTCCATCGCCATGCGCGACGTCGACGCCTCCGTGACCATGCTCGAAGGACTCCGCACGATGGGCATCCGCCTCTCGATCGACGATTTCGGGACCGGATATTCATCCCTCAGTTACCTCCAGCGCTTTCCCCTCAGCCGGCTGAAGATCGACCAGTCGTTCGTCAGGGATCTCCTGACCAACGAGAACAACGCGAAGATCACCAGGGCCATCATCGCCATGGCGCACAGCTTGAACCTGTCGGTGCTGGCTGAAGGGGTGGAAACGGATGAACAGTTGGCTCGATTGCGGAAAGAGGGATGCGACGAGGTCCAGGGCTATTTGTTCAGCCGCCCGGTCTGCGCCGAAGATTTTGAATCCTTGCTCAGGGGCGATGCCGATGCCCGTACAGCAGCGTGACGTTGATCCGCCGGTTGGTGAATCCTTCCTTGAATGAAATGTCGTCGGTTTCGTGGAACAGGTCTGAGTTGAAGACCACCGCCCGATTCGCCCGATAGGGGATCTTGATTTCCTGTGCCCCCTGCTCCGTCAGCCACTCGTAAATCCTGCCTCGATTCCTGTCGCTGTTGTAGGTCTTGAAATCCCACTCCCTGGGCGCTTCCTTGTCCCAGACCACCAGGCCGCCGCTGTCCCGGTTCAGGTTCGCCTCGTCCGCTGTGATCCAGAAGTTGACGTTGACGGCCGCCGCGTCGGCGTGAATATTCAACCCACGCCTGGCGCTGTCATGTTTGAAGGCCCAGGCCTGCGTCAGGCGGTGGCCACCGAAAATGCGCGGGAACCGACACCGCAGTTCCTCAGCGATCTGCAGCAGCAGGGGAGAGGCAAACCCGTCGCCGAGAAAGGCTCCGATATACCCGTTTTCATAGTCCTTCTTCCAGATCGTCGAGGTCCAACAGAAATGCCGCAACCGCTTCAGTGCCTCCTCCGTCAGGAGCCCGTCGATAGAGGTCACTTCCGGTTGCGTCGCATGGTATCGGGCCTCGATCGCGGCGACATCCAAGTCGGGATTCAACGCGCCCCCATCGATCGCCTCACAGGGCGCGACATAGATCAGGCGGTTGAAGGAGGCAGCGACGGACTGAAGGTCTGCGGGCGGCAAGGCCAGACGATTCGAGGAGGCGCTGTCTCCCTGCGCCGGCTCCACCTTCACTCGCAATCGATTCAGCGCCTCGTAGTACGGACGCCATTCATCTCCCGCCAGTCCTGCTGCGAAGAGATACTGCATTTGTTCGGCATCATGTTTGAGACGCGACCGAAAGACGGCCTGCTCCGTGACGGGGCGCCCGTGATCGTGTTTCAGCGCGGCGGTTTCCGCAAAGCGGCGCAGCGCGCGAGCGGGATCACCCTGCCAGATCCAGGCGATGCCGAGGTTGTACAGTGCCGTCCCATAGCCGGGGAGAATCTGAAGCGCCCGCTCGAAACAGCGGATGGCTTCGTCTGTTCGGCCCTGCTCCAGGAGAACGAGCCCTAAATTGTTCTGGGCTTCCGCATGGGTCGGCTTGAACGCAATGGCCCGCCGGTAGGCCTCCGCCGCCTCATCCAACCGCCCCTGTTCTTTCAGGACGACGCCGAGATTGTTCTGCGCCTCGGCATGGTCCGGCTTGATCGCGATGACCTGCTCATAGGCCGCTTGCGCCTCGGCAAGCCGCCCCAATTCTTTGTAGGCATTGCCGAGGTTGGTACGGGGTTCGATGTAGCGCTGGTTGAGTTGGATGGCCTTGCCATAGGCTTCGACGGCCTCCGCGACCAGGCCGGCCCGTTGCAGAACCACCCCATGGTTGAACCAATAGACCGGATTGCGAGGCTCGGTGCTGCAGGCCCGGGCGAGCCATTCGAGGGCACCTTGCAAATTGCCCCGCCGATAGGCCAACAGGCCGAGACCATGGAGGGCCTCCGATTGCGCCGGCTCCCGCTCAAGAATAAGGCGGTAGCCCCGCTCAGCCTCGTCCAACCGGCCGGCCTGATGGTGTCGTTGTGCTTCGTGAAGGAATGCTGAAACTTGAACGGCAGGCGCAGCCCCGGCCCTCTTCCCGAGCAATTTTTCCTGGCGGCGGCGTTCTTCACGATTCACGAACGGTTCCTCCGGAGGCGATGGGCCAGGCCGGGTGAGAGCCTATCGTAAACGAGGGGTGAGGGTCAAAGCGGAAGACGGGCGGGGAGCGGTCCCTTACGCAGCCTGGACGGTGCCTTGTCGCTTGCGGCGTTGGCCCAGGATATCCAAGGCTGCCACGCGGTAGGCCTCGGCAAAGGTGGGAAAGCTGAAGATCGTATCGATAAACCGGTCGATGGTCGCGCCGTTCTGCAGGGCCATCTGTCCGAGGTGAATCAATTCGGTAGCGTCCTCGCCGACGATCTGCACACCGAGCAACCGTTCGCCGGACGGATCGGCGATCAGTTTCAAAAGGCCGTCACAGGCACCGGTGATCTGGCCCTTGGCGATCTCCGTGAAGCGCGCCCGCCCCACGATCGGACCCCGATAGCGGGTGGCGGCCTGCTCCTCATCGAGGCCGATGGAGGCGATTTCCGGGATCGTGTAGATCCCGATCGGAATTTGATTGACGGCTTCGCCGACCGGGAGGCCCAGCGCGTGACTCACCGCGCGGCGACCTTGCTCCATGGCGCGCGACGCCAACGATGGGGGCCCCAGCAGATCGCCTGCCGCATAAATATGGGGCACGGCGGTTTGTCCATATTCATTCACGGGAAGCCAGCCCTTCTCATCCAACGACAATCCCGCCGCCTCAAGATTCAACTCCTCAACGTTCGGTTGGCGGCCCAAGGCGACCAACATCTTTTCGCTCTTGACGACCATCCCGTTCCCAAGCCTTGCGACCACGGAGGAGACCCCGTCCCACGCCACTTCCTTGACGGTATGGCGGGCATAAAACCGTCCTCCCTGCCGTTGAAGGCTGTGCTGAAACACCTCGACGACTTCCTTGTCCAAAAACGACAGCGGTCGTTCGGCCTTGTCGATGATCGTGACCTCGACCCCAAGCAGGGCGAACATGGCCGCATATTCGCACGCGATGACGCCGCCGCCCAAGACCGCCAAGGAGCGCGGCAGATAGATCATCGAAAGGATCGAATCGCTGTCGAGAATATGCTCGTGGTCGATGGGAATGTCGGGAATGGAACGCGGTCGCGACCCGGTCGCAAGAACGATGGTCTCGGCCTTGAGCGTCTGGCAGGCGCCGTCCACGGCCTCCAACTGCACATCGTGCGGCGAGAGGAGCTTGGCGCGCCCATGCCGGTAGGTGACGCCGTTGCGCGTCAGCTGATTGGCCATGTAGGACTCATGCGCCTTGACGACTTCGTCCAGACGATGCAGCAGGGACGCCAAGGGTACATCGAGCCGCAGCCCTCCTTCGAACACCTCGCTCGACCGTTTGAGATGCTCGAATTGCACGGCGCTTTCACGGAGGGTCTTGCTCGGAATGGTCCCTCGATAGACACAGTTGCCGCCGATCCCTTGCTCCTGCTCGATCAATGCGACGCGTTTACCGGCCTTGGCTCCTTGGATGGCTGCCTTCTGGCCGGCCGGACCGCTTCCGACCACGACGATGTCATAGGAAGAAGCCGGCTTCACAGCGGCATCGCCTCCACCGCTTTACGAACCTGATCTTTGAGGGCCAACAGGGTATCGATATCCTTGAGGTACAGATTCAGGTCGGCATACACCGCATGGTCGCGCACCGCCGCTTCGTCCAACGCCTCGGGGTTGAGGAAATGCTCGGCCAGCCGATCGGCCAAACAGGTCGTCATACATTCCTGTTTCGCCGTCTTGGCATAGTGATACTCGCGATGGAATGTGATCGATTCCACAACCGGCGGCGGGAGGCTCCAGTCTGCCGCGACGAGCAGACCCACCTGGGTGTGATAGCCCTCCAACAACTGGTGCAGCAATTCACGCGACAGGGTACTGCCCTGCTCCTTGGCCAACAGGACCAGCGTCTGCAACACCACCGGCTTGCCGATGCCGTGCAGAAGCCCGCAGAGATAGGCGCTTTCGACATTGAACCGGCGCATGCGTGCGATTTCTTTGGCATAGGCACCGCTGGCCAGCGAATGTTGCCAGAGCCGTTTGACTTCGGCATCCCAACCCGGCACCTTGAACGCGCTGCCCTTGATCGAGGCGGAGAAGGCGATTTCCGACATCAAATTCATGCCCAGCATCGACACCGCATGTTGCAGCGAGACGACCGGATTCCTCGTCATGTAGGCCGGTGAGTTGGCGATCTTGATGACATGGGCCGCCAGGGCCTGGTCCTGATGAATCAGGGCGGCCAGTTTGGCCGCTTCCGCATTCGGATCGTAGACCATGCCCAATATCTGGGAGGCCACTTGAGGCAGCAGCGGCAGTTCAATAGATCCCTGCCTGATTCGATCGATCAAGAGTTGTTCCAACGGTTCGGCCGATATCACGTCGATCGCCGGGGGACGTTCTGCGCTCATGAGGTTTCCATCGAAGGAAAAGATTGTTGGATTGTTTGAGTTGTAGGTCCTTGTCGGTTTGTTTTGCCCAAACCTTAACCCTGCCTCGATCGGTCGGCGACAGACAGAACCAGGGCCATGAAGGTATACTGGGGCCGGCGGAGGCCCGAAGGTCGCCTGCCGACTCAACCATGGAGGTGTGACCGTATGACCGCGAGAAGGATCCCGTTGGCGCTCTCTGCATCCATTGTCCTGCTGTCGATCGTTCCCTCGAACGCAGCAGCCGGCGACCGGCAACAGCCCTCGACGGCGGACAAGGTGGTGCGGGAAACACAAGAGGCCGTCGAGGCGACGAAGCAGTATACAATTCAGCAGAAAGAGGCGTTCACCAAGAAAGTGCACGCTGAACTTAAAGAGGCGCAGGAGAAGATTGCCGAGCTTCGGCGGAAAACGGAATCGGCCTCGGCAGAGGCCCGGGCGGAGCTTCAAAAAGCCCTCACAGATATGGAGAAGCAGAAGAACGAGGCGAGAAAGAAGCTGGATGGGGTGAATGAATCGACGAGCGCGGCCTTCGGAAAGTTGCGGGACGAAGTGTCGGCGGCGGTTGAGGAACTCAAGAAGAGCTATAAGGAGGCCCTGTCGAAATTGCCCTAGTCGAGGCCCTTCCGCGCGGTCAGGGTTTTCCTACTCGAAGCCCACATGATTTCATTCGACCAGCCAGGCCGGTTCAGTCACAGGAGTCCCCTCCGGCAGACATCGCAACGGCGACCATGAAAACCTGTCTCAGACTGTCAATCGAGACAGCAAATAGGCTATGGTTGCAGGGACAGGATTCAGGGAGGTGACCGTACCGATGCCGCTCAAGTTTGCCCTCTATCCCGGCTGCGCCGCCAAGGGCGCGACGCCGGAACTCTATCAATCCACGATGGCGATCATCGGGCAGTTGGGTATCGAGGTCATCGAGCTCGCCGCCTCTTCCTGCTGCGGAGCAGGCGTCATCGGCGAGGCCGATCCCGACCTGGCCCTCGCCTTGAACGCCCGGACCTTTGCGCAGGCGGAACGGCTGGGGCTGGACATCATGACGATCTGCGGCACCTGCCAGGGGGTGATGAGCGCGGCGAACCGGCGGTTGAAACAAGAACGGGCGACGCTCGACCGTATCAATCGCATCCTCGGCCAGGACGGCATTACCTACGGTGGCGGCATTCAGGTGAAACACCTCCTCTGGATCGCCGTCCGGGACATCGGACTCACGCGCGTGGCGAACCAGGTCACGACGCCCTTCCGTGATTTTCGCATCGCCCCGTTCTACGGTTGCTACATGCTGCGGCCATCTTGGGAACTGGGGTTCGACGATCCCGAAAACCCCACCTCGCTGGAAAAGATCATTCGCGCGGTCGGCGGGGAGCCGGTCGCCTATGCCGGCAGAACGAAGTGTTGTGGGTTTCCCATCATCCTCGAGAAAGAAGCCATCGCGGTCGCCATGGCCGGAACCAATATGAAGGACGCGCGGGACCACGGCGCCGACTTCATGGTGACACCCTGTCCGCTCTGTCACATGAGCCTGGATATCTACCAGGAACGGGCCGGACAGGCCGTGAAGACCACGCTCAACCTTCCCATTCTCCATCTGCCGCAGCTGCTCGGTCTGGCGATGGGAATTCCTGCGTCGGAGCTGGGCCTCTCGCGGCACCTCATCCCGGCGGACAGCATTATCAAACGTATGTCTACACAAGAACCACACCGTCAACCCTTGCCGTCGGAGCCGACCACATGAAGGTGATTGCACTGTCAGACTTTCAGCAGTTCAGCAACGAGAAGATGAAGAAGAATAACCTGTTCCAGACGTCACGGTTTTTCTGCGACATCTATTGTTTCGAGCCGGGCCAGGAACAGAAGGGCCATATTCACGGCGAACAGGATAAGGTCTATATCGTGTTGGAAGGGGAGGGCACGTTCCAAGTCGGCTCGGAGAAACAGGTGCTGGGCCCTGGTCAGGGCACCATGGCTCCGGCCGGCGACGAACATGGCGTGAAAAACCATACGGAGCGGCGGTTGAAAGTGCTGGTGTTCGTCGCGCCGAGTCAGGCCTGACGCCGGTCACTCGTTACAGGTCATTCGTCAATCGGAGCCCGGCTCCTCCTTCCAACGACGAGAACGTATGGTCCGATCATCTCATCGTGACGTCAAGGGTGCAGTCACCGTGATGGCCCCCGCGAGGTCGCCTTCCTTGTGTCCTTCCTTCGGATAGCCGGAGATGTCGAGGTCGCCCTTCGGTTCGCCGTGACAGGTTAAACAGTCTTTGGCATAGTAGATCGGCATGACCACCCGCAACGTGCGACCCTCCTCGGTCAACTCACTGACATAGGCTTCTGCGCGCGGCCGGCCAGCGAGCCACTTCAACACCGACTCCTCATATTCATCCGGCTCGTTCTTCGGATTCCGCGGCTGAATGGTCGTTTGCTTCAGACGCACATGGGATGACTTTGAAAAGCGGGCCGAAGCCTGGCTCCCATAGGTCGCCGGGATGAAGTTTTTATAGCCGATGCCCCGTTGATTGATGACCACCTGGGCCTCGCGGATCACCTCTCGACTGGCCTGCACCAACGCGGGCAAGAGTTCCTTGGCCAGCGGCGGGAGCGCCGTGGACACCGGTGTCTTGGATAGGGAGGTCAGGTCGATCCCCGTCTTGAGACGAAATTCCTGCGCCAGTTGTTGTTCGAACTGGTCCGGCGTGAATCCCTTCTCGCCCTTATGGGGATCATCGATCAGCGATTGATTGCGCTCGATCACCATGCGACCGGATTGCAGGAGTTTGGCCAATAACCTGGCGGTCTCCTCCGCTTCCGCCCGTTCCACGGCCTCCGCCGGCAGCTGACCGATCATCACCATGACGGCCACCATCAGAGCGAAAACCCCATGCCTCTTCATGATCGTCCTCCCATCCGGAACATTCAGGACTCCGGCTTGATACGGCAGCTCCCCTGAGTATAGTGGGCCGCCATTTTTTCGACATCGAACGGCAACCCCTCCAGCGAGGCGCGCCGTGGAAAGGCGTAGTCATCATCGAGCCAGCGCTTCCGCATTTCCTGCAGCCGGCCTGACTCATCCAACTTCAACAACAGGTCATTGACCAACCAACGCAACCGGTAACGTTCCTCCGCCATCGCGACCGCATAGTGGCCCTTCGTCAACAACAACGGCGCCCCGTTGTCGCGGGTCAACAAGGCCCAATCCTTGCGCACCCTTGTGACCATGTACTCCAACACCGGCTGGGCGCCTAGAATGACGTCGATCGGGGGAGTCGCCTGGGAGTCCGCATATTCGAGGGCGGCGGGAAGCGAATCGCACACGAGCAACCGGTTGGCGCTTAGATTCGCCTCCGCATAGTGATAGGCGCTGGTGCCGTCCTGCACCGCGATCGTCAATCCATCCAGGGCATGCCTCGTCACGGCGAGCCGGTCCGGATGGGGGTGGGTCGCCTGTTCCCGAAGGTTCGTCCGCACCCGGTCGAGGACCTCGTGATTCCTTGCCATGCCGCCGCTCCCGCCGCCATAGAAGTAGGGAATCGAATAGGCGACGCCGGCCCGATCCGGCGCGGGGATATTGGCCGCCACCGCGGACACGAACCAATCGAGCTGTCCCTCGTTCAACAATCGAAAGAGATCCCTGAACCGCACTAGGTGCAAGACCGGCGTCACGGGACGACCACAACGCCGGGACAATTCATCGGTCATCGCGCGCACGAGTTCGACGTCCAGTCCGGTCACGCGAGCCCCCTCGTCGGTCCAGATGGTCGGAAACACGAACGGTCGGAAGGGTTCCATGGCCAGGCCGACCTGTACCCGCTCGCGGGTGCAAATCGCATCCACCTCGTTCCCCGTGACTGGCCACACCTTTTCGACGGCATCGATGAGCAGGCCGCAGCCGGGCAGGAGCAGGAGGAGCATCGCCGTCCATCCCAGCCGGCCCGGCCGTACGAGCGCTAAAATCGGACGCCGGTCAAGAATACCCATTGTTGCGCCTGTCCCGCTTCGCCGCGAAAATCCACGCCGTACTGTGTGTACTGTACCCCGATATCGACGGAAAGACTGCGTGCGACCGGAAACCGCACCCCGACCTGGCCTCCGATCAAATGGCCCGGCAATCGGTGCCCCGGACCCGGCATCACCCCGCCGGCAAGGAGACCGACATATGGTACCGCTCGATCCTCCAATGGACCGAACAACAGATGCCTGATGATTCGGTTCAAGGGCTTGTGTTTCGGAAAGTCCAAAATATCGATGAAGTTGTTCCAGCGAGGATTCAGAAAGACCGAATGTTGATCGGTTCGAAACTCCTGGGTGTGCACGCTGAAATATTGGTAGATGGTCCGAACCTCCACGTTCCCGTATCGCAGAGCCGTGATCCCGGCCTGCACGCCGATTTCGCGATCGTCAGGGGCGAAGGTCTGTTGGCGCAGCATGACATCGACGTTGAACGGCCGGATCGGGAATTCGAGCACCGCTTCCTGGGCGAACAGGGTGGGAATCGCCAGGAGAGACAGTCCTCCCCATGCGAACAGGCACCGGAGCAGGCGAATCCATCGTCGTACCATGAAGCCTGTACCGCAGGATGGAATGTCGGATAGGCGTGGGCGCAGTCTGTCGGAATCGTCGAACTGCCGCAAGTGCTTTCTTAACCCGCATTCTTCATGAGCGCTTCTGCTGCAATCGCGGATTCCCGGCTGCGACCAGCCTGTCGGCGGACGGGCTCGCCGCTCGGTCGGTCGACATCCCATGCAAGGATGCCTCCCTTCCTTACGGCTCCACGCGCCCGTCTCGCGCCCCCTCCCTCACCCTCCCCCATCGTATGGGGGAGGGAGGGGTGGGGGACGACGAACCGTCATGAAGAATGCGGGTTAATGACCCATCGGGGAGAGGCTTGCGGAGATGCAGGACTTCATGATTTCGATGCGACATGGCCCGTCGTCGGGAAGGCTCCGGTCTGCGGCAGACTTGAGTGCTTCCGGCGCCACGGCGCCGCCGTCAACATCAACGAGCAGGTGGTCGGGAACGCTGTCCGGATCGATCTGCCGGACGCCGGGGATCTTGGTTAAGGCCGAGACGATGGACCGGCGTTGAGAAGAACAGTCCTGTCCTGACAAGGAAAGCGCCACGCGCTCGTGTGACGGTTCGGCAACGACTGGGCTCACCTGGCACCAGACGGACAGGAATGTGAAGAACAATGTCATCCCACGATATCGCATCGGCATCCCCTAGAAACCACGACCCTTGTGTAAGCCGGTTGATCACGTTGACGCTTCTCTTCAGGAAGGACCGGCCGGCCGTCACGGCCGTCCGGTCCCATGACTGCTATGGCTCCGAAACCCCACTAATTCCCGTCTGCGGTGTCTTCAATTCCCAAGGCACCATCGGCATCAACGGGGCCGGCTTGGCATCCGGTCCTGCCAACAACACCGCGATAGCCCCTCGTAGGGCACCGGTCAGGGAATGGGTGACGAGCGGGTAGGCTCCGGCGGATTCCACCATGACATCGAAGGTCGCGGCACTGCCCGGCCCGACTACATAGGTCTGGACGCCCTTCAGATTGTTGGCGGGATTGCCGCTCTCATAGACGTTGTCCCAAATCTCCCCGATGGGGTGAAATGAGGAAAACTCATTGGGTCCGGCATTGACGAAATAGATGCGCACACGCTCGCCCGGCTTGGCATCGAGCTTCCCTCCGCCGGTCACGAACGGGTGGTATTTGAAAATCCCGCCGTTGAAAAACATGCCGTCGAATTTGCGATCGAACATGGCCTGTACATCGTTCGGATTCTTGAAATACTCGGACTGCACCAGCACATATTCACGGTCCGCCTTCGGCCAGACCTTGGCATCCTTCGGATCCACGATGATCGCGCCGAACATGCCGCGCGCGATGTGTTGGATCATCGGCGGCGCGCCGCAGTGATAAAAGAATATGCCCGGCTTCTTGGCCGTGAACGTGAAGCTGATCGTTTCACCGGCATTGACGGCCCGGTAGTTCTTGAGGAAATCGATTTCCGCGGCGTGGAAGTCCATCGCGTGCGGATTCTTGCTGGTAGCCGGGTTCGTCAAGGTGAAATTGATGGTATCGCCTTCCGTCACCCGCACGACCGGACCGGGAACCTGCCCGTTGAACGTCCAGGCAGCATACCGCTCGCCGTTACCTTCGATGACGATGTCCGTCTCCACCGCCGTCATCTGGATGTCGTGAGTTTTGGCCTGGGCGGACAGGGCCAGACCGGCCACCAATCCCAGTGTCACTCCCAACAGGGACGCCGTCTTGCACCGACCGCGTCCTCGATTCTGCTGCCCTGCTTGCTCTTTCATGACTGCCTCCTAATAATTTGAATCCGCGCTTCCCTGGATGCCGGGTCCTTCGCGCACCATTCACAGCGCTCGAATGATGCTCACCTGCCTGCACCTTACGGCAGAGCAACGTCAACAAAACATGACAATTGTCATGTTTTGTGAAGATTGTCGGTCTGTCGTGAAAAAAATTACGTGGAAGCCAGCAATTTGAGCTTGGCGAGGTCGCGGATGATGAGGCGGGCGGCGGTCCCGGATACCAGACGATCTTTCTTGAACCGCGCCATGATCCGAATGGCGGTTTCGGTCGTCACCCCCACCATATTCGCCATATCTTGACGGGTGAGGCGAACGGCCAATCGAATCCCGTTCGGATCCTTGACACCGGTTCGCTCGGCGAGGCCCACCAGCAAGGAGGCCAACCGTTGATCCGCGCGGTCGAGCGCGAGGATCTTGGCCTTTTCCTGTGCTTCGTTGAGCCGATTGCCCAGATAACGAATGACTTCCATCGCGGCATCGGGGTTGCGCCGCAACATGTCGAAGTAGGCCTCTTTCCGCATCCGCAGCACGCTGACCTCGCCCATCGGCTGAGCCGTCCCGGGATGGCAGGCCCCATCGAACGTGGCGGCGTCGCAGCAAAACAAATCCCCCGGCATGAGTACCTTCAGCGTGCATTCCTTCCCGTCGAGGGAAGATTTGACGCACTTGACCGTGCCTTCTTTGACGATATGGAAGTATTCGGTGGGATCACCTTCACGAAAAATATACTGCCCCCTCCCATAGCGGGTTTCCGTCAGGTTGCCCAGGACCTGCTGGCGATCCTTCGCGCTGAGGATGTTGAGGAGGGGAATCTGGTTCAGCCCGCCCGGAACTTCCGAGCCGGACCGTTCAGCGGAGGATTTCTTTGGCGGCTTCGACAATCGAGCGTACTCCGATTCCGAAATGATCGACGAGTTCCTCCGGCTTCCCGCTGCGCGGAATCTCACGTACGGCCAACTTTCGAACCCGCACGCCTTCCCACGCCAACGCACTCAGCACGGCGTCGCCGATTCCGCCATGGGCGTAGTGATCCTCGACGGTCAAGAAGCGCCCGCCTGTCGCCTTCGCGCAATCGACCAGCGTCTGCCGATCCACCGGCACGATGCTGTACAGATCCACGACCCGCGTCGCGATCCCGGCGGCCTTCAATTGCTCATGCGCCTTCAAGGCTTCGAACAGGGTGACGCCTGCTGCGACGATCGTCAGCTGATCCGCCGCGCTCTGCCGGACCACTTTCGATCCGCCGATGCGGAAAGTTTCGTCGGGACTATAGATCACCGGTGTCTTGGGACGACCGGCGCGCAGATACACCATCCCCTTATGGGCCGCGGCCGCTTCGACCAGTTTGTACATCGACAGCGCGTCGGACGGGTACAGCACCGTCACCCCTGGCTGGGTCGACATCATGGCCAAATCTTCCAGTCCCATCTGCGAGGGGCCGTCCTCCCCGATGCTGACGCCGACATGCGTCCCGACCAGCTTCAGGTTCGACTGGCTGATGGCGGCCATGCGGATGAAATCGTAGGCTCGCGTGAAGAATGCGGCAAAGGTGGCGACAAAAGGAATCTTGCCGCAAGCCGCGATGCCGGCCGCGGCGCCCAGCATATTTTGTTCGGCGATAAAGTTTTCAAGGAAGCGGTCGGGGAATCGTTTGCCGAACTTGTCGCTGTAAGTGGAGTTCTTCACGTCGGCATCGAGGGCGACCACCAGCGGATTCGCTTCGCCCAGCGCCAGGAGCGCCACTCCGAAGGCTTCCCGCGTCGCTGCGGAATCGCCGAGCTTGTAAGGCGCGGGGGCCATCGTTCCCTTGGAGGTCGCCGGTGCCTTGCCTGCCGTAGGCAGGTGGATCTTCGGCTGCGCTGAATTGGGCTTCAACTGGCGCGTGAGTTCATCCAGAGCTTTCTGGGTTTCCTCGCCCTTCTTCAAGGGCTTTCCATGCCAATCCGGAAGATTTTCGATAAAGGAGATGCCGTGCCCCTTGAAGGTCTTCGCCAGCAAGACCGTCGGCCGGCCCTTCGTGCGCGCCGCTTCGTCGAAGGCCGCCAGCAGGGCGCCGACATCATGGCCGTCCACGACGATGGCGTGCCAGCCGAACCCCGCCCATCGGGCGCGATAGGCCTCCATGTCATGTTGCAACATGGTCGGATCGCTTTGCCCCAGCCGGTTCACATCGACGATGGCGCAGAGGTTGTCTAAGGCGGCGTGGCGGGCGACTTCCGCCGCCTCCCACACAGAGCCTTCGACGGATTCGCCGTCGCCCATCAACACGTAGGTACGGTAATCGGTCTTGTCGATGGACTTCGCGTTGAAGGCGAGACCGACGCCGGCCGGCAATCCTTGTCCCAACGACCCTGTGGCCATGTCCACGAAGGGGAGGCGGGGAGTCGGATGGCCTTCGAGGTCGGAGGAAATCGTACGAAGTTTCAGCAGTTCCGACTTCGGAAACAGACCGGCTTCCGCCCAGGCAGCATAGAGCAGGGGCGCCGCGTGGCCTTTCGATAGGACGAAACGGTCGCTGTTGGGCAACTTGGGATTCTTCGGGTCATACCGCATCACGGAAAAAAACAACACCGCGGCGATATCCGCTGCCGAGCAACAGCTTGAAGGATGGCCGCTCCCGGCCTCACTCGTCGCCTTGACGCTCTCGATACGGAGTTGAGTGGCCTTGTTGGCCAGGACGGTCAGGAGTTCAGGCGTGGCTGCAACAGTAAAGGAAGTCATGCGCGATCCTTTCACGATCGGAACTGATGATTCGGGATGACGGTGCTAAGGACAGAACGGCTCTCAATGGCACGAAGCTAACAAATGACATGCAGGGAGTCAATGAAGGGCTGAGCCCCATGTCCGTCCACGGCCGGCGCACGATTCTTGACACAGCAAGAGCGACTCGTTAAGATTCGAGAACCTTTAATGCCCATCCTGTGAGGTGGGCAAGGAGACCGTGATGATGTACGGCATCGAGCCGTCGGACAGTGGGAACCTTCTCATCCGAATCGGTGGGAAGGTTTTTTTATGTCTACAGGCAGGCCATCCATGACGATCGAAAGCGAGGCGGGCACCAGACAGGAACGGGTCGTGATGGACGCCGGCGATATTGCACGCGCCTTGACCCGCATCGCCCATGAAGTTCTGGAGCGCAACAAGGGCACCAAGGACCTTGCCCTGGTCGGAATCCGAACAGGCGGCGTGCACCTGGCCCACCGGCTGGTGCGTCGTATCCACGAAATCGAGGGCACGCAGATCCCGATCGGAGAACTGGATATCACCCTATACCGGGACGACCTCTCGCTGCGGAAGGATCAACCGATTCTCCGGAAAACCTCCGTGCCGTTCAAGATTTCCGACCTCAAGGTGGTGCTGGTGGACGACGTGCTCTTCACCGGCCGGACCATCCGCGCCGCCATGGACGGCCTGATCGACCTGGGACGCCCGGCGGAAATTCAGCTGGCGGTGCTGGTCGATCGAGGCCATCGGCAGCTGCCGATCAAGGCCAATTATATCGGGAAGAACATCCCCACCTCGCGAGACGAAGCCATTCACGTCTCTCTTGAAGAGAACGGAGAAGAGGACCGCGTAGTGATTCTCAAAGCGTAACCGGAGACCTGGTCGTGGGGCTCAAGCGAAAAGACCTGCTCAGTTTGACCCTGTTGTCGGCGGACGACATCAACTTGATCCTGGACACGGCGGATTCCTTCAAGGAAGTGTCCGGACGCGAGATCAAGAAGGTGCCGGCCTTGCGGGGCAAGACGGTGGTGAACCTCTTCTTTGAGCCGAGCACGAGGACGCGGACCTCCTTTGAACTGGCGGCGAAGCGATTGAGCGCCGATGTGATCAACTTTTCGCCTTCTTCCAGCAGCGTGGTGAAGGGCGAAACGTTGCTCGACACGGCCCGCAATATCGAAGCCATGCAGGCGGACATCATCGTGCTGCGGCATTCCTCGGCCGGCGCGGCGGAAACCCTGGCGCGAGGCGTCAAGTCCTCCGTCATCAATGCCGGAGACGGCTGGCACGAACATCCGACGCAGGCCTTGCTGGACCTCTATACCATCCGCGGCCGCGGGATGGATTTTGCCGGGTTGCGGGTGGCCATCGTCGGGGATGTGGCCCACAGCCGCGTGGCGCGTTCCAATATTTATGCCCTCACGAAGCTCGGAGCGGAGGTACGGGTCGTCGGACCTCCGACGATGATCCCCCTGCACATCGACCGGCTCGGCGTGAAGGTCTATTACAACCTGGACGAAGCCCTCCGAGGCGTCCATGTGATCATGATGTTGCGGCTTCAACTCGAGCGGCAGGGCCGCGCCCTGTTTCCGACGATCCGCGAATATGCGCAGCAATATGGATTGACGAACGAACGGGTCAAACTGGCCGAACCTGGCGCCATCGTCATGCATCCGGGCCCCATCAATCGCGGGATCGAAATCGCGCCGGACGTGGCAGACAGTCTCTCATCAGTCATTCTCGATCAGGTGGCCAACGGCGTGGCGGTACGGATGGGCATTCTCTATCTCATGTCCGGGACGGGGGCATAGGAAAGTGAAAAGTAAAAATTGGGGGCACGCGTGGCGATTCTGATTCAGGGCGGGCTTGTGATCGATCCCGGACGCTTCAACGGTGTGGCGGATGTCTTGATCGAGGACGGAAAGATTTCGGCGGTAGCGCCGGCGCTGAAAGCACCGGCCGGCACAACGGTGCTTCAAGCGGCCGGCCGGCTGGTCTTGCCAGGCTTCGTCGATCTCCACGTGCATTTTCGCGAGCCGGGGTTCGAATACAAGGAAACGATCGAGTCGGGGACAGCAGCCGCCGTCGCAGGCGGGTTCACCTCCGTCTGCGCCATGCCCAATACCAATCCCGTGAACGACAATCAGTCGATCACCGAATTCATGCTGGACCGCGCGAAAGCCGCCGGCAAGGCCCATCTCTACCCGATCGGCGCCATCACCAAGGGGTCGGAAGGGAAGGAGCTGGCGGAAATCGGAGACCTGCGCCGCGCCGGTTGCGTCGCGATCTCCGATGACGGGCGCCCGGTCATGAACAGTCTCGTCATGCGGCGCGCGATGGAATATGCTCGGGCCTTCGATGTGCCGGTCGTCGACCATTGTGAGGACTTGCACCTGTCCGAAGGCGGCTGCATGAACGAAGGGTTGGTCTCGACGGAACTCGGGTTGCCCGGCATTCCCTCCGCAGCGGAGGATGTGATGGTGGCGCGCAATGTCTCCCTGGCGGAACTCACCGGAGCCAGGCTGCATCTCGCCCACATCAGTACCGCCGGTTCGGTGCGCATGGTACGGGAGGCGAAGTCGCGCGGTCTCAAGGTCACGGCCGAGGCCTGCCCCCATCACTTTACCCTCACGGAGGAACTCACACGCGGCTACAACACCCATGCGAAAATGAACCCTCCGCTGAGGACTTGGCAGGATGTGCAGGCGATCAAGGAAGGGCTCCGTGACGGGACCATCGACGTCATTGCGACGGACCATGCCCCGCATGCCTCACAGGAAAAGCAGCAGGAATTTACCGAGGCGCCGTTCGGCATCGTCGGCTTGGAGACGGCCTTGTCGCTGACGCTGGCCTTGGTCGAGGAGGGCGTGCTCACCATCGAGTCGGCGGTGGAGAAACTGGCGACGGCACCGGCGAAGGCCTTCAACCTCAATGCCGGGACCTTGGCGGTCGGCGCTCCGGCCGACGTGACCATCGTCGATCCACAAGCGCAATGGGACGTCGATCCCTCACGGTTTCGCTCCAAGAGTCGCAATACGCCGTTCGCCGGTTGGAAGGTGAAGGGACGCGTGACGACCACCATCGTCTCCGGCCGGGTGGTGTTCGAGCTCGAACGGCTCGATCAGCTGGGCTGAAAGCGGAGACGGCGCGGTGCGATACGGATTGATCGCCTGTATCACCTGCGAGTTGCTCGCCCTCGCAGTCTGGATCGGTGGCCTCCTGGTGCTGGTTGCAGCAGTGATTCCCGCGGTGTTCAACACGTTCGGAGGTCAGGATTCCGGGGGCTTCTTTCTGACGCGCGCCTTCGAAGGGTATAATCGATTGGTTCTCGGTGCCGCGGCTGTCTTGACCATCGGAGTCCTGTGGCGGGCCTGGCTGGCTCAGCAAGGAATGGCGGACGGGGAGGTTTCCCGAACCGAATGGCTCCTGCTGGGCGCCATGCTGCTCGCGGCCGGAGTCGTCACGTTTGTGCTGCATCCTCAAGCTGCGGCGCTGCAAGCGCAGGCCTTCGCCACAAAAGGGGAGGAGGCCAGAAAGGCAGCCTTCGAGGTATTCTTCCGGATGCACAAACCGGTGCGGGTTCTCTATATCGTGAACGTGGGGCTGGGGATCGCGCTGCTGGCCGTCCGGGTGCGATCCTGGATTCACGTGAAGGAGTGACGGTGAAAAAAGCGATTCTTGCGCTCGCCGATGGAACCTGGTTCGAAGGGCGGGCGTTGGGGGCGGAAGGTGAAACGGTCGGCGAGGTCGTGTTCAACACGGCCATGACCGGCTATCAGGAAGTGCTGACTGATCCCTCCTACCGTGGGCAGATCGTAACCATGACCTGCCCGCATATCGGGAACTACGGAGTGACGCCGGAAGACATCGAATCGCATCGTATCTGGGCTGAGGGTTTCGTCATCAAGGAGTCCAGCCGGCTGGCGAGCAATTGGCGCAGCAGGGCGACGCTCCAGGAATATTTGCAGGCGGCGAACATCGTCGCCATCGAGGGCATCGATACCAGGGCCCTCACCAGACACCTGCGGGAGAAAGGCGCGCAACAGGGCGTAATTTCCCACCTCGACCTCGACCATCACCGGGTGGCGGAGAAGGCCCGGCAGGCCCCGACCATCATAGGACGCGATTTGGCGGCAACCGTCACCTGTGAGCGCCGCTATCCCTGGACGAGCGGCACGGGCGACTGGGCCCCGAAACTGCGGATGCCCCACTCCGGCAGCACGCAGGCACCGAAGCCCCTCTGGCGGGTGGTGGCCTATGATTTCGGAGTCAAACAGAATATTCTGCGCCGCCTCGTAGACGTCGGCTGCGAGGTCACGGTGGTCCCGGCATCAACTTCGGCCAAGGAGGTATTGGCCCTCAATCCCCACGGCTTGTTCCTCTCGAACGGTCCCGGCGACCCGGAAGGCGTGCCCTATGCCATGGCAGCCCTGCGCGAGTTGATCGGACGGTTGCCGATTTTCGGCATTTGCCTGGGCCACCAACTGCTCGGTCTGGCGCTCGGCTTCTCCACCTACAAACTCACGTTCGGCCACCATGGCGCGAACCATCCGGTCATCGATCTGCGGACGAGAAAAGTCGAGATCACGTCCCAGAACCACAATTTCGCCGTGCGCTTCCCGACCGATCGGCCGCCACAGGGCCTGGAGCTGCCGATCGTGGAGACCCCCTTCGGTCGTGTGCAGATGAGTCATGCCAGCCTGAACGACGGGTCCGTCGAGGGCATGGTCTGCCTGGACCGCCCGGTCTTTTCGGTCCAGTATCATCCGGAGGCCTCGCCGGGTCCCCACGATTCAGCCTACCTCTTTGAGGAATTTACCTCGTTGATGGAGAAACAACATGCCTAGTCCTTGGCAACTCTTTACAGGTCTCACCGTGCTGGTGATCGCCCTGATGCAGGCCGCTTGTGTGACGATCAACCTGCCTCCCGGACCGGGAACCCTCGAAGAACATAAGGTCAGCGGCAGCGGCAAGGACAAGGTCTTGCTGATGGATATCTCAGGGGTCATCAGTTCGGAGAACAAGGACGGGTTTTATTCGTCGCCCGGCATGCTCGCCACCGTCAAGGAAGAATTGGAGCGGGCCGCGAAGGACGAGCGGGTCAAGGCCATCGTCCTGCGGATCAACAGTCCGGGCGGCACGGTCACGGCATCCGACATCATTTATCACGAGCTCAAGAACTTCAAAACCACCCGCAAGATTCCCGTGGTGGCATCGATCATGGATGTGGGCGCCTCCGGCGGCTACTATATCGCCTCGGCGGCCGATGCGGTGCTGGCCCATCCGTCATCCGTCACGGGAAGCATCGGGGTCATCATGCTGACCGTCAATGCTCGAGGACTCTTGGAAAAGGTCGGCGTCGAGACGAATGCCGTGACCTCCGGACCGCGCAAGGATATGGGGTCGCCGTTCCGGGCGATGTTGCCTGAGGAGCGCGCTATTTTCCAAGGTGTCATCGACGGGTTTTATCAGCGGTTTCTCCAGGTCGTCCAGGAGGGACGCCCCGGCCTGTCCGGCGACCTCATCAAGAAGCTGGCAGACGGGCGCATCTATTCCGGCGACCAGGCCAAAGCGTCAGGCCTGGTCGATGACATCGGATATCTCGACGATGCCGTCGAGTTGGCCAAGAAGAAAGCCGGACTGACGGAGGCGCGGGTGGTGACCTATCGACGGCCCGGTGAATATCAAAATAACATCTATTCGCGGCTCATCGGACCGGGACCGTCCTTCGCCAACCTGGCGAATTTCGATCTACTGTCGATGGTACGGGGAGGGTCGCCCCAGTTTATGTATCTTTGGATGCCCTGAACCGGTGAGTTGCAACGGATGCGCCGTACTGATTGAATGGAGTGGACGTGATGCATCCCTCATCAAATCATTCAATCGAGACCCTGCTGAGCACAAGGGTTGGACGACGTGCGGTCCTGGCATGGGGCGGGCGCGCGGCCTATGTGCTCGCCACCACGCTGGGGCTCGGAGCAACGGCGGGTTTGCTGCAATCGATCGCCGGCTGCCAGCGGGCACCAGGGACCGCCCGGGACCAATTCATTTACTTCTCGGAAGAGAAAGAAATGGCCATGGGCCTTTCGGCTTTTCGAGAAGTGCTGCGGCAGGCCCCGTTGAGCGACAATGCGGAACTGACTCAAATGGTGCACCGGGTGGGGGAGCGCATCGCCAAGGCGGCAAACAAACCGGAGTATCAATGGGAGTTCGCCGTGATTCAGGACGATCGCACCGTCAATGCCTTTGCCCTTCCCGGAGGCAAGGTGGCGGTGTTCACCGGTATTTTGAAAGTGACGAAGAATGAAGATGGACTGGCGACGGTGATGGGGCATGAGGTCGCCCATGCCCTGCAGCGGCACGGAGCGGAACGGATGAGCCGCGGCATTCTCGAACAGATCGGACAGCTTGCGGCCTTGGGAGCCGGCGCAGCCAGCGGGCGTCCGGATGCGGCCATGGCGGCCATGACGGCCTACGGCGTCGGTGTGTCGCTGCCTTTCGACCGCAAACAGGAATCGGAAGCGGACTATATCGGTCTGCGTCTGATGGCGCAGGCGGGCTACGACCCGCGCGAAGCGGTCGCGTTTTGGGAACGGATGAGCGGCTGTCCCAGGGCCATGATCAACAAGCTCTGCTTCCGTTCGCAACAGGCGATCCCGGAATTTCTCTCGACGCATCCCTCGGACGTCACCCGGATCAATCAAATCGAAGCCTGGATTCCGGAGGCGTTGAAACACTATCACCCGCCGGGCAAGCCCCCGGCGATCCCGTCCGGTCCGATTCAACCCTACCGGCCTCCGGTGGGCCCCATGCCCGAGGCGCCCCTGCCGACCGGCTAACTTCTTTTTCGAGGTCAATCGTGCCACGACGGACAGACATCCGCTCCATACTCTTGATCGGCTCCGGCCCCATCGTCATCGGCCAGGCCTGCGAATTCGACTATTCCGGCACCCAGGCCTGCAAGGCCCTCAAGGAAGAGGGCTACCGCGTCGTCCTGATCAACAGCAATCCCGCCACGATCATGACGGACCCGGATTTTGCCGACCGGACCTATATCGAACCGATCACGCTGGAAGTGGTGGAGAAGGTGATCGAGTGCGAGCGACCGGATGCGCTCCTGCCGACCATGGGCGGACAGACCGCCTTGAACACGGCGATCGGCTTGGCCAAGCGGGGCGTACTGGAAAAGTACGGCGTCACACTGATCGGGGCGTCGATCGACGCCATCCATAAGGCGGAAGATCGCGACGCCTTCCGCCAAGCCATGTGGAAAATCGGGCTGCGTGTGCCGGACAGCGGCGTGGCGACGTCCCTGGCGGAGGCGGAGCAACAACTCGAACGGATCAAATTCCCGGCGATCGTCCGGCCCTCGTTCACAATGGGAGGGACCGGCGGCAACATCGCCTACAACATCGAGGAATTTCGCACCCAGGTGGAGTGGGGCCTGGCCATGAGCCCGGTCCGCCAGGTCCTGATCGAACAGTCGGTCATCGGCTGGAAAGAGTTCGAACTCGAAGTGATGCGCGA